>CP115966.1:1525497-1830597 GCA_027941995.1 Erythrobacteraceae bacterium WH01K
CCGTGGCCCTTCCCGGTCAGCTCGCTTTGAAAGAGTAAGAATTATGGATTGGCGCATTGGCTGGGTGCCGTTTTCGGCCCTGCTCGCCGCGCAGACTGCCCAAGCACAGTCTGTCGGATACGAGGAAATACTGGCGGTAGCACGAGGCGAACAACCCGTTCTGGAAGCTGGCGCGCTGCGTGTACAATCGCGGCGCGAGGCAGCGGAAGCGGCGGATGAGCTTCCCGATCCGCGCGTACGCGCAGGTATCATGAACCTTCCTGTGACCGGACCTGCCGCGTTCGACCCAGACCGGCAACTCCCCACGCAGATCGCAATCGGTATCGAGCAGGAAATCCCAAATCTCGCCCGTCGACGGGCGAGGTTCGGCGTTGCCAGTTCGGAAGTGCGGCTCGCCGAGGCACGCCTTGGCATGGCCGAGCGTATTCTTCTCGCCGATGCGGGCACGGCCTGGGTCCGGCTCCATTATGCGCAAGCGCGGCTTGATCTTGCCCAGGCTGCGCTGGACGACCTGAGAGCATTCGTTCCGGTTGCCAACAGTGCAGTTGCTTCGGGGTCGGCCCGCCCGGCGGAGAGCCTGGCAATCCGGCGCGAGCTACTCGGAATTGAAGACGCGATTACCGCTATCGAAGCCGAGCGCGAGACTGCGCAAGCGCAGATTTCCCGATATATACCGCTCGCAGATCCGGTTGCTTTGGGAGCCGCGCCATCGGCTGTCCTCGATGAGGAGCAGCTGCGGTTCGAGCTCGAAAGCAATCCCGAAATCCTGCTGGCCGATGCCGAACGAGGCCGGGCCGAAGCCGGTGTCGCGCTCGCACGCGCCGAGAAACGACCCGATTTCGGGGTGAGCGTCACCTATGGTCGCCGCAATCCTGATTTCGGCGATGCGGTGTCGATCATGGGGTCCATTACACTGCCGATCTTTACCGACCGGCGGCAGAATCCGCGCATTGCCGCTGCCGAAGCCGAAGCCGCTGCCGCATCGGCCGAGCGCGAGGATCGCAGGCGCGCGTTGGTTGCCGGTTTCGAAGCTGATCTGGCAACCTGGCGCAGCACAGTGCGGCAATGGGGACGCGCGCGTGACGAGCTTCTTCCGCTGGCGCGCGACCGCGCGGACCTCGATACAGCGAGTTTCGCGGCCGGGCGTGCCGATCTCGTCGATGTGATTGCGGCGAAATCCGCGCTCGCGCTGCTCGAACTGGAGATACTCGAGCGCGAACAGGCAGCTGTCGAGGCGGCGGTGAGGCTGCGACTGACCTACGGGGAGAGCAGGCCATGAACTCCGCGCTCGAACGATTCACACCGCGCCAGCGCATGTATGCGGCTGGACTTGGTATTGCTCTGGTCAGTCTGTTGGCGGGCTACGGTCTCTCAATGCTCGGCAGCGAGAGCGGCGGCGATGCAGCGACAGATACGGGCTGCGAGGACGTGCTCTATTGGTACGATCCGATGGTCCCTGACCAGCGCTTCGACGAGCCGGGCAAATCTCCTTTCATGGACATGCAGCTGGTCCCCAAATGCGCGGGCGGCGACGCGCAGGGCGCCGGGGGTGTGAGTATCGATTCGACGCTCGTCCAGAATTTCGGGATCCGGACTGCTGAAGCGGAATATGGCGTGCTGGAGCCTGAAATCAGCGTCACCGGCACGCTCGCATATAACGGCAGCGAGATGGCGATCGTTCAGCCGCGCGCCGGCGGCTATGTTCAGCGGACCTACGGCCATGCACCGCAGGACCTGATTGCCAGAGGCGCTCCGATCGTCGACATTCTTGTGCCCGAATGGGGCGGCGCACAAAACGAGTATCTTGCTGTTGCCGCAACCGGCGACGAAGCGTTGACCCGGGCCGCCCGCGAGCGCCTGCGGCTGCTTGGCATGCCGGACTCGATGATCGCCTCGGTCACCCGAAGCGGAAGACCGCAAACGATCATCACCGTCACAGCACCGCAATCGGGCGCGATCACGTCGCTCGCAGTAAGGCCGGGCATGACCGTGGCGGCGGGCCAATCGCTGGCCGAGATCAGCGGGTACAGTCCGATCTGGCTCGAGGCGGCGGTACCCGAGGCACTGGCTGGCAACGCGCGTGTCGGGCAGCCGGTGAGCGCCACGCTCACTGCCTTTCCCGGCGAACGGTTTGCCGGACGCATCATCGCCATTCTGCCGAGCGCGCAAGATGCGAGCCGCACGATAACCGTGCGGGCAGCGATGCCCAATCCGGGCCTGCGGCTCAAGCCGGGAATGTTTGCCCAAGTGATGCTCGCGCCTGAACGGCGCGAAGCGCTGCTGGTCCCTTCGGAAGCTGTCATTCGCACCGGCGAGCGGACCCTGGCGATGATCGCGCAGGGAGGTGGCGGCTATCGGCCCGCCGAAATCCGTATCGGCCGCGAAGCGAACGGACGGACCGAAGTCCTTGCCGGGCTGGCTGCAGGAGAGAGAGTGGTCACCTCGGGCCAGTTCCTGCTCGATTCCGAAGCCAGCCTTGCGGGCATCGACGTGCGTCCCGTCGATCAGGCACCATCCGGTGCGAGCGAAGACCGAGGGTCGGACGATGCAGATGAACCGCAGACTTATCGCGCGACCGGGACGATCGAGCGCATAAACGCCAACAGCGTGACCTTGCGCCACGGTCCGGTGCCTGCGCTCGAATGGCCGGCAATGACCATGCCCTTTGCCAGCGAAGGACCGGAACAGCTGCGCGGTTTTGCGCGCGGCGACCGGGTCTCCTTCACATTTGTGCAAGCCAGTACGGGGCCGCGCATCGTCTCGATCCGGAAAATCGGCCAATGATCGCGCGCATCATCGATAGCTCGATCGCCAACCGCTTTTTCGTGGTGCTGGCAGCGATCGGGTTGGCGCTGGCCGGTTTCTGGGCGGTACGGACGACGCCCGTCGATGCCCTGCCGGACCTTTCCGATGTACAGGTGGTGATCCGCTCGAACTATCCAGGTCAGGCGCCCCGTATCGTCGAGGACCAGGTGACCTATCCGATGGCCACGACCATGCTGTCGGTCCCCGGTGCCAAGACCGTGCGCGGCTATTCCTTTTTCGGAGACAGCTACGTCTATGTGATCTTCGAGGACGGGACCGACCTCTACTGGGCGCGCTCTCGCGTTCTGGAGTATCTGAACCAGGTCCAGAACCGCTTGCCCGACGGGGTTCAGAGCACACTCGGCCCTGATGCAACCGGGGTGGGCTGGATCTACGAATATGCGCTGGTCGACCGCAGCGGCGGTCACGACTTGGCCGGGCTCAGGAGCCTGCAGGACTGGTTCCTGCGCTACGAGCTGAAAACCATTCCCGGCATCGCCGAAGTCGCCAGCGTGGGCGGCATGGTCAAGCAGTACCAGATCGTGCTCGACCCCTATCGCATGGCTTCGCTGGGCGTGACGCACGCGCAAGTGGTCCGCGCGGTGCAGGCAGGCAATCAGGAAACCGGGGGCTCTATCGTCGAAATGGGCGAGGCCGAATATATGGTCCGTGCCTCGGGCTATCTCGGCACGCTGGCGGATTTTCGCAGCATACCCTTGCGCGCCGAAGCGGGCGGCACTCCGGTAACGCTGGACGATGTGGCCAATATCCAGATCGGCCCGGAGCTGCGGCGCGGCATTGCGGAACTCAACGGCGAAGGCGAGGTTGCCGGCGGTATCGTCATTCTGCGCCAGGGCGCCGATGCGCGCAGCGCAATTGCGGCGGTCGAAGCGAAGCTCGAACAATTGCAGGCAAGCCTGCCCGAAGGGGTCGAGATCGTCACCACCTACGACCGTTCGCAATTGATCGATGCTTCGGTCGAAAACCTGACCTCCAAGCTCATCGAGGAATTCATTGTCGTTGCCCTGGTGTGCCTGCTGTTCCTGTGGCACGCGCGCTCGGCACTCGTCGCGGTCGTCACCCTTCCGCTCGGCGTGCTCGCGGCCTTCATCGTGATGCGCTTTCAGGGCGTAAACGCGAACATCATGTCTCTTGGCGGGATCGCCATCGCGGTCGGCGCGATGGTCGATGCTGCGGTGGTGATGATCGAGAACGCCCACAAGCATCTGGAGCGCTGGGCCGAGGAGAACCCTGACACGGTTCTGTCCGTCCAGGAGCGCTGGCGGATCGTCGCGGATGCCTCGAAGGAAGTCGGCCCGGCGCTGTTTTTCAGCCTGCTGATCATCACCTTGTCGTTTCTGCCGGTGTTCACCTTGCAGGCGCAGGAGGGACGGCTGTTCGCACCGCTGGCCTTTACCAAGACCTATGCCATGGCGGCTGCTGCGATCCTGTCGATCACTCTGGTTCCGGTGCTGATGGGATGGCTGGTGCGCGGAAAGATTCCGGCAGAGGACAGCAACCCGGTCAATCGCGTGCTGACCCGGGCCTATCGGCCCGGGCTAGACTGGGTGATGCGCCGCCCGAAGACCGCTTTGGTCATCGCTGGGCTGGTCTTCCTGACCACGCTCGTTCCCTTCTCGCGGCTTGGCGGCGAATTCCTGCCGCCGCTCGACGAAGGCGACCTGCTCTACATGCCCAGCGCCCTGCCTGGATTGTCTCCCGGAGAGGCGTCAGCGCTGCTACAGCGCACCGACCGGCTGATCATGACCGTACCGGAAGTCGAAACCGTGTTCGGCAAGGCCGGGCGCGCCGATACCGCCACCGATCCCGCCCCTCTCACAATGTTCGAGACGACCATCCGCTTCAAACCACGCGATGAGTGGCGCGAGGGCATGACACCGGATATGCTGGTCGAGGAACTGGACCGCGCCGTGCAGGTGCCTGGCCTTGCCAATGTCTGGGTGCCGCCGATCCGCAACCGGATCGACATGCTCGCAACCGGGATCAAGAGCCCGATCGGGGTCAAGGTTTCGGGCGAAGATCTCGGCGAGCTGGAACGCGTCGCGCTCCAGATCGAACAGGCGGCAAAGAACATTCCCGGCGTCAGTTCTGCGCTGGCTGAAAGGCTGTCGGGAGGCCGCTATGTCGATGTCGATATCGACCGGCTGGAAGCGGCCCGCTACGGTCTCAACATCGCCGACGTGCAGCAGATCGTCTCCGGCGCAATTGGCGGTGCCAATGTGGCCCGTACAGTCGAAGGCCTCGCAAGATACCCGATCAATGTTCGCTATCCGCGCGAGATCCGCGACAGTGTCGACGAGCTGCGCAATCTGCCGGTGCTGACCCCGTCTGGTCAGCAGATCACGCTTGGTACCGTTGCGCAGGTGCGTGTGACCAGCGGCCCGCCCATGCTCAAGAGCGAACAGGGCCGTCCCACAAGCTATGTCTATATCGATGTGCGCGGGCGCGATCTGTCTTCTGTGGTTGGCGATCTGCAGGAGGTTATCGCGGCCGAGGTCGATCTGCCTCCGGGCGTCAGCCTGTCCTATGCCGGGCAGTTTGAATATCTCACGCGGGCCTACGAACGTCTGCAGATCGTCGTTCCGGCTACGCTCGCGATCATATTCCTGCTGCTTTACCTGATCTTCCGCCGGTTCGACGAGGCGCTGCTCATCATGGGCACCTTGCCGTTCGCGCTGACAGGCGGCTTCTGGCTGCTTTACCTGATGGGATACAACCAGTCGGTCGCGACCGCCGTCGGCTTCATCGCGCTGGCCGGGGTGTCAGCCGAATTTGGCGTCATCATGCTGATCTATCTGAAAGCTGCGCTGGAGCGGCGCGGTGAGGACCCGGATGCGGAGGAAGTCTCCGCCGCCATCCGTGAAGGGGCATTGTTGCGCGTCCGGCCCAAGGCAATGACCGTCGCGGTCATCCTCGCCGGCCTGTTTCCGATCCTGATCGGCACTGGGGCTGGCTCCGAAGTGATGAGCCGCATCGCCGCGCCGATGATCGGCGGGATGATCACCGCGCCGCTCCTGTCCATGTTCGTGCTTCCCGCAGCCTATCTGTTGCTGCGTCGTCCCCGGCCGGAACGGCCAACCCAACCCCAAGGAGAAGAAGAATGCGTCACACAACCCTCATAACCCTATTGGCCGCGCCGCTGGCGCTGGCAGCCTGCGATTCTGGCCAGGACACTGCCGAGATGGAGGACATGCCGATGGCTGAAGATGCAATGATGATGGACGGCCAGGATATGCCGATGGCGGATACCGGCAACGCAATGCAGTCCGCGAGTGCGCAAGGCACCGTCACCGCCATCGACGCCGAAGCGGGTACGATCACCGTCGACCACGGCCCGGTTCCCGCAATCGAATGGCCGGCAATGACCATGGCGTTCGAAGCCGATGAGCAACTGCGCAGCGAAGTAAGCGTCGGTGAGGGCATTGCCTTTGAATTTCGTACTGGTTCTGAAGGCAGTGTGATCACGTCGATCACGAAGGAGTAAATCGGTTGGGCGGTGCCAGGCAAATCTGGTGCCGCCCATCGCGAAACAGGAGGAGCATGATCCGGACACCCCGCATAACCCAGGCATTCCCCGTGGACCGCCGCACACTGATCAAAAGCGCTGGTTTTGCTGCTGCAGGCTTTGCCGCGTTCCCGCTTGCGGGATGCAAAGCGCAAGACGCATCGATGCTGGACAGCACTGACGGATCCAATTTGCTCGCTATACCGCCCTTGCAGCGTGGCGAGATTGAGCAGGGCGCACGGGTTTTCCGCTTGTCTTTGACCCCAGGCCAGAAGGAATTCGTCACCGGTGTTGCTTCGCCCACCATCGGCATCGACGCACCCTATCTGGGACCGACGCTGGAAATGCGCCGGGGCGAGTGGGTGCAGTTCCATATCGACAACAAGCTGGCCGAAGGCGCTACGGTCCATTGGCATGGTTTCGAACTTCCTGCCGCAGCCGATGGCGGACCGCATCAGTTGATCCGTCCCGGCGAACGCTGGAGGCCTTCTTTCCAAGTTCGCCAGCGGGCTTCGCTCTACTGGTATCATTCACACTTGGAGCGCGGAGCCGGGCCGCAGGTCTATGCCGGGCTCGCCGCACCGATCTATGTTCGCGACGACGAGGAAGAGCGCCTCGACTTGCCGAGCGACTATGGCGTCGACGACATTCCGCTGATCGTGCAGGACCGCGTGATCGATGGATCCGGCCGCTTGGTGTACCCGCTGAGTATGCACGCGCGGATGATGGGCGTGCGCGGGAGCCGGATATTCGTCAACGGCACTGAAAACGCTGTGTTCGACGCACAGACAGGCCAATTGCGGCTGCGCATCCTCAATGG
Organism: Erythrobacteraceae bacterium WH01K; assembly: GCA_027941995.1. Classification (NCBI taxonomy): domain Bacteria; kingdom Pseudomonadati; phylum Pseudomonadota; class Alphaproteobacteria; order Sphingomonadales; family Erythrobacteraceae; species Erythrobacteraceae bacterium WH01K. The sequence continues at coordinate 1,532,649 of CP115966.1, forward strand.
ATCGAACGCCCGCCTTTACGATTTTTCGCTCGAAGGTGATCGTTCGATGCAACTGATCGCGAGCGATGGCGGCTTGCTCGATCGTCCGCACATCGTCCGCTCGGTCAGGCTCGCCCCGGGGGAGCGCGCGCAGGTAATTATCGATCTCTCGGAAGGACGCCCGCTTCGCCTTCTTGCCAGCAGTCCCGAAAACGCCATGGGCATGATGGGCGGACGCGGAATGATGGGCGGCGGGATGACGGGGCGCGGCGATAGCGGCGATGCTTCCGCAGACGTGTTTCAAATCCTCGATATCAGGCCGGCAAGTTCGGCCCAGCGCATCAGGGTGCCGACACAACTGGCATCGCTTGCTCCAACCGACCCGTCGTCAGCCGTCCGAACCCGGCGTTTCGTTCTCGACATGGGCATGATGGGCGGCGGAATGTCCATTAACGGTGCTGCGATGGACATGAATGTGATCAACGAACGTGTGCCAGTCGGCCAATGGGAAATCTGGGAGATCGCCAACGCTTCGATGATGGCCCACCCGTTTCATATCCATAACGTCCAGTTTCGTGTGATCGACCGCGATGGCCGAGCGCCCCCACCATTGGAAACCAGTTTGAAGGATACCGTGATCGTCAACCCGCGCGAGCAGGTACGCCTTCTCCTGCGTTTTGAAGAACACACCGACCCAGACCTGCCCTACATGTATCACTGCCACATTCTCGAACACGAGGATGCAGGCATGATGGGGCAGTTCGTAGTCGTGAAGAGCTAGGAAGGACAGGCGATGAGCAAGGACCAGAGTGTGATCGAGGGTACCGCGATCGACCCGGTATGCGGCATGAGCGTTGCAATCGACGGGGCTCAGCATATCGCGACGCATGAGGGCGCGACACACTATTTCTGTTCGCCGCGCTGTCACGACAAGTTCGTCACCGATCCCGAGCTCTATCTCTCGGGCGCGCATCTCGACGCGGTCGAGGATGTGCCCGAAGGCACGATCTACACCTGTCCGATGCACCCTGAAATCCGCCAGCCCGGGCCGGGTTCATGCCCGATTTGCGGCATGGCGCTCGAACCGGAAACCGTTTCGCTGGGCGATGGCCCCGACCCCGAACTGGTCGACATGCTGCGTAGGTTCTGGTGGAGCGCGCTGCTCACGCTGCCTCTGTTCGTCTATGCGATGAGCGACATGGCACCGGGGCTCAGTTTCGACCGTCTGATAGAACCGGCCTGGGCGCAGTGGGCGCAATTTGCGCTCGCAACCCCGGTGGTTCTATGGGGCGCCTGGCCGTTCTTCGTTCGGGCCATCCAGTCGCTCAAGACGCGCAATCTCAACATGTTCACCCTGATCGGGTTCGGCGTGGCCATCGCCTATCTTTTTAGCGTCGTGGCGACGGTCGCGCCCGATCTGTTCCCTGCAGCGTTCCGCGACCATTCGGGACGGGTCGGGGTCTATTTCGAGGCGGCAGCGGTCATCACGACGCTCGTTCTGCTCGGACAGGTCCTCGAGCTCAAGGCCAGGGGTTCGACCTCGAGCGCCTTGCGCGCATTGCTCGAGCTGGCACCGCCCAGCGCGGTCAAGATCTTCGGCTCCGGCGATGAGCGCGAGGTGCCGCTCGACCAGCTGGCCACAGGCGATCGTCTGCGCGTCCGCCCCGGCGATAAGGTTCCGGTCGATGGAGAAATCGAGGAGGGATCGAGCGCGATCGATGAATCCATGATCAGCGGCGAACCGCTTCCGGTCGCCAAACAGGCTGGCGACATTGTCATCGGCGGCACGGTCAACCAGACTGGAGGGTTCGTCATGCGCGCAACCGGCGTGGGCAAGGACACGATGCTGTCCAAGATCGTCCAGATGGTGGCCGACGCGCAGCGCAGCCGCGCACCGATCCAGCGGCTCGCCGATCAGGTGGCTGGCTGGTTTGTGCCTGCGGTGGTTGTGATCGCCATCGCCACCTTCGTGGTCTGGGCAATCTGGGGTCCCGCCCCTGCGCTTGCCTACGCATTGGTCAATGCCATTGCGGTCCTGATCATCGCTTGTCCCTGCGCGCTTGGCCTCGCTACGCCGATGTCGATCATGACAGGCACAGGCAAGGGTGCCCAGCACGGCATCCTGATCCGCAATGCCGAAGCGCTGGAGACACTCGAGAAGATCGATACGCTGGTGGTCGACAAGACCGGCACGTTGACGATAGGCAAGCCCGATCTGGTGGCGGTGAAGCCTGCAGACGGCATCGACGAAACTGAATTCCTGGCAGCGGTTGCAGGTGTCGAAATGGGCAGCGAGCATCCGCTGGCCCATGCCATCGTCGAAGGCGCAAAAGCGCGCGGCGTCTCGCCCGCCAATGCCACGGATCTCGCTTCGACGACCGGGGAAGGTGTTGAAGCCAATGTCCAGGGGGGCCGGGTTGCGATCGGCAACGAAAAGATGATGCGGCGCGTCGGGATCGATGACGAGGCCTGGCTCGGCTCGGCCGAAAATGGCCGCAAGCAGGGTCAGACGGTGATGTTCGTTGCGTTCGATGGCTGTCCGGCAGGGCTCATCGCGGTGGCCGATCCGATCAAGCCTACCAGTGCAGCGGCCATTGCGGCTCTGCACAAGCGCGATATCCGGGTCGTTATGCTCACGGGCGACAGCCGCGGCACTGCCGAAGCGGTCGCGCGCGAAATGGGTATCGACGAGGTACACGCCAATGTCTCGCCCGAAGACAAGCACCGCAAGATCGAAGAGCTGAAAGCGCAAGGTCGCCGGGTCGGCATGGCCGGGGACGGGATCAACGATGCTCCTGCGCTGGCTGCCGCCGATGTTGGTATTGCCATGGGCACTGGTACCGATGTGGCGATCGAAAGCGCCGGGGTCACACTGGTTCGTGGTGATTTGACAGGAGTGGTGCAGGCCACCGTGCTGTCGCGCGGAACGATGCGCAACATCCGGCAGAACCTGTTTTTCGCCTTCGCTTACAATACGCTCGGCATTCCGGTCGCAGCAGGCGTACTGTTTCCATTCTTCGGAGTGCTACTCAGCCCGATGATCGCGGCAGCGGCGATGAGCTTGTCTTCGGTGTCTGTGATCGGCAACGCCCTGCGTCTGCGCGGCTTGAGCTTCGCCCGGTGAACAGCAGTGTTGATCCTTCGGACAATTCGGTTCGAAAAGGCAGCGATCACGTTATGGCTGTTATCGCCCATTGGCCGCTTATGAAGATGCCAACGAGGATGATGACCGCCGCGAATATAAAGTTCAGCGCTCGTTTGCGCTTAGCCAACAGGTTCGATGCGCGAGTACCCAGCCAGCCGCCTATACCGCCGCCGCCGATGAAAAACGCGGCAATCTCCCAATCGACGAGTCCGTCGAGGGCGTAATTGGCGGCTGTGGTCGTACCGAAAGCGGCTACAGAGACCAGCGAGGAGCCGATCGCGTTGAGAATCGGCATGGCCGTCGCGGCAACCAGACCCGGCACCACCAGAAAGCCCCCGCCGATACCGAAGAAACCGGACAGTCCGCCTACCAGCAATCCTCCGAACGCGAGGCGCGGGGTGAGGCGCAGCGCCGTGGCTCGGGTGAGCTGGACATCCGGGTCGGATCCGCCCGATTTCTCGCGCAGCATCGAGAGGCCGACGACAATCATCACCAGACCGAACAGGCCCAAAAGCAGATCGCCCGATGTAATTTTTCCCAGGCTTGATCCGGCGGCAGCTCCGACAACGCCGAATGCTGCGAATAGGCCTGCGCAGCGCCACTTCACATTGCCGCCTCGCGCATGGAACAATAAGTTTGCCAAGGCGCTGGCCGCCACCGCAGCAGCGGACGTGGCGATAGCGACATGGGTGTCGTGAACACCGACGACATACACAAGCAACGGCACTGCGAGGATCGATCCCCCACCGCCGAGTAGTCCAAGCGAAAAGCCCACGAGGAGGCCCGAGGTAAGCGATAGGAGCGCCACGATGACGCCGATATCCATCATCCGGGATTGTCCAACATAACTGAAAGCCTGTTCAATGGCCGTCTGCTGGACCGGTCGTATCGTCGGCGGAGCTGCAATAGATGGCGTAGAGCGTTTCCAGCACCCGGCGCGGCGCATCGCCGCAAAGCGAATAATGGATCGTGCGGCCATCGCGCCGCGCTGCGACCAGGCCATCCTTCCGCATAAGCGCCAGATGCTGCGAAACCACGGTTTCCCGAAGTTCCAGCAGTTCGGCCAGCTCGCCCACGCTGCGCTCGCCTTCAACCAATTGGCAGGCGATCATCAGGCGGTTGTGGCTGCCCAGCGCCTTGAGCAATGCCACCGCCTTTTCGGCTTGATCGCGAATATCTTCGGCTTTCATACTTGCATATATGCGAAGGTATGAATATAAAGTCAATCGTAATCTGCTGCCGCGCAATCGCGGACCCGGACCTTTGAACCTGAACCAGGATGATGCCTTATGACCCAAATCAAGATCCTCAATGGCAGATTCGCCGTCTCGACCGCTCCGCCTTCCGAGGGCGACCTGCGCGCATTGGCGGAGGATGGTTACAAGGCGGTCGTCAACCTGCGCTGCCAGGATGAGGCGGATCAGCCTCTCGCCCCGGACCGCGAAGGTGAAGTGGTGGCATCGCTCGGCCTTGAATATTGTCACTTGCCGGTGGCGGGCGGCACCATATCGGACGAGCTCGTCGATGAGTTCAGGGCCAGTGTCGAAGCGCTTCCGAAGCCGGTGCTGGTCCATTGCGCCTCGGGCAAGCGCGCAGGAGCCTTCACAATAATGCATCTGGCGTCGCAGCAGGGAATGAGCGGCGATGCGACCCTACAGAAGGCGGCGGATATGGGCTTCGTGTGCGACGAACCGGCGCTGGAAAACTTCGTCCGTAATTACGTCGACCGGGCGCAGGACTGACCTACGCAGAACCGCTCTCAACCAGCATACGAAAAGACTATTCGATGAAACCCGACATAGAGGCATTTTTCGACACGAACACGAACACCGTGACCTATGTCGTGTCCGATCCTGCAACCAAGGCGTGCGCGGTGATCGATCCGGTGCTCGATTTCGATGCCGCAGCGGCGCGAACGGCGACTAAGTCCGCCGATAAAGTGATCGAATTCGTCCGGCAAATGGATTTCAAGTGCGAGTGGATCCTGGAAACCCATGTCCATGCCGATCACCTTTCCGCCGCACCCTACATCCGCCGCGCACTAGGCGGCAAACTTGCTATTGGTAGCGAGATCACCGTCACGCAGAACACCTTCGGGCCGATATTCAATGCCGGAGTGGACCTGCCACGCGATGGACGCCAGTTCGACCATTTGTTTGCCGATAATGACAGCTTTGACCTAGGCGCCATATCGGCCCAGGCACTCCATACGCCGGGACATACGCCCGCGTGCATGACCTATGTTATCGGAGACGCCGCCTTTGTCGGCGATACGCTGTTCATGCCCGATTACGGCACGGCGCGGGCCGATTTTCCCGGCGGCGATGCACGCACGCTCTATCGCTCTATTCGCCGGATTTTCGAGCTACCGGAGGAGACGCGGCTGTTTATGTGCCACGACTACCTGCCGGAGGGCCGCTCGCAGCACCAATGGGAAACGACGGTGAAAGAACAAAAGCACAGCAACATTCATATCCATGCCGGGGTCGACGAGAATGCATTTGTAGCCATGCGTGAGGAGCGCGACAACCAGCTGGGTATGCCGCGCCTCATCCTGCCATCAATCCAGGTCAACATTCGCGGAGGGAATATGCCTCGCGCAGAAGGAAACGGTACGATCTATCTGAAACTGCCGGTCAACGTTTTGGGTGAACCACAGACGCCTCCCGAAGAAACTGGTCCGCGCACCCAATAAGTCTGCCATCGACGTATCAACCTGAGGGGGAAAGAACTCTATGATCCGGAATATGGAAAACAGCCTAGCGACATGGGCCGCAAAAGTGCGATTGATCGATCCGGTCTTCCGCCTCTGTTTGAGCCTCATATTCATCATAGGCGGATTGGGGCATTTTCTTGCGCATGAATATATGCTGGGCCGGATGGCATTGTCGCCATGGAAAGATCACGTTGCTCTAATTGGAGATGCGTCCATTCTTTTGTGGCTGTCTGGCTTGGTTTTCATCGGTGCAGGAACATCACTGGCCTTGGGGTGGATGACCCGGCTCTCATGCACCGCGTTATTTCTTACCCTCGTTCCGATAACTCTTGCGATCCATATCGCCCCAGGTCACACAGGTCCTTTGCTCAAAAATATCGCTATCCTGGGGGCGCTGGCATTCGTCTTCGTTCGAGGACCAGGAAGTCACTCGATGGATAAAGCGCCCGGTCGCGCTGCTCGTTGAGCGAAGAGCAAGCTCACCTACCACATACGAGCAAAATCTCGCAAAAGATTTTGGCTTGCTTTTCAAGATTTTGGCGCTTCAGCCGGAGGCGTTTGTCCACGCCCCCATAGAGCCCAGATAGATATCGAGGTGCTCGAAACCCTTGCTGGCCAGCCAACCCGCCGCAACGCTCGCCCGCATGCCGCTCGCGCACATCAGCGTGTAGTGGCGGTCGCGGTCGAGCTCTTCCCACCGCGTGTTGAGCTCACCGACATAGATATGTCCTGAGCCGTCGATGCTTGCTTCTTGCCGTTCGTCCGCGTCGCGCACGTCGAGCAAGGTCCACTCGCCGCTGTCTTGATCGAGCCTGCGCGCGACTTCCTCGGTGCCAATCATGGGAATGCTGCGCATCGCTTTGCCCTGTGCGGCGGCTGGAACCACGCCGACATAGCCGCCCACAACATTATCGAGACCGATGCGCACCAGATGGGCCATGGCCTGGGCTAGCTGGCCTTCCTCGGAAGCAATGAGGGCGATCCTGTCGCCTTCACCGAGGAACCATCCGGCAAAGGCCGGTATCATTCCAACCGGAAGGCACATGGCACCCGGCAGATGGCCGGCAGCGTAGGCGAGCGGCTCGCGCACATCGACCAGGTGATCGGCGCCGCTCTCGCTAAGGTCTTCCAGCCCCAGACGCCTTGGCCGCATGACGCGCGGCGCGGCATCGGACCCTGCAAGGTTGAGCCGCTCCATCAGCCGGAAATAGGGCGGCTGGTAGTGGTGCTCTGCTACCTTCGCCTCGATGAACTCGTCGCGGTCGGAGATGCGCAGGCGCGGGTTGTTGCGCCGCTCGTGGCCGATTGTCGAGAATTCCCGGTCCGCCATTCCCGACCCGCAGACCGAGCCCGCACCATGCGCCGGGTAGATAATCGCCTGATCGCCGAGGCCGCAAAGTTTCTGCAGGGAGTCGAATAGAAGGCCCGCGACTTCTTCCTTGCGCTCGGGATAGAAATCGGTGCGCCCGACATCGCCGACGAACAGGGCATCGCCGGTAAAGACGCCGACCGGCCCCTCGGAATATTCGCTGTCATGGATGACGAAAGCGAGATGATCGTCGGTGTGTCCAGGTGTTTCAAGCACTTCGATCTTCAATTGACCCAGCTCGAAACAATCGCCTTCGCGCGCGGTCCTGGCAAAGATGACTTCGCCTGCCGCGTTGGGCCCGTGATAGACCGTGGCTCCTGTCAAATTGGCCAAGATCGGCGAGCCGCTGAGCAGATCCTCATTGCGATGGGTTTCGAAGATATGCGTTATCTCCAGCCCTTCGGCCCGGGCCTTTTCGACATAGACCTCGCAGTCCCGGCGCGGATCGATGACCGCTGCCTTTCCGCCCGAGCCGATGATGTAGGAAAGGTGTGAGAGACCGGGGGTTTTGATTTTCTCCAGAAACATGCGACTTCCTTGTCTGTTGCTCACAACTTGTAACGTTCGGGCTCGTTACAGATTGAAAAATGTTACGACGTTTAATCGATCCCGAGTTCGGCCTTGATGGCGGCAGGACTTTCGAAACGTTCGGCTTCGGGCCTGCCGATGGCAGGCTTTGCGTTGATCCAGGTATCTTCGCACACGAATTCAAGCAGGCTCGCCGCTAGATCAGCATGACGGCAGCGGAAACAGCCTTCTGCCAAGCGTTCGTCCGTAATGACGGCATCGCCGGTGTAAGGCTCATCCAGCAGCCAGCCCGGCCGTGCGGCCGTCCATTTGATACCTTGGGCGTCGCTGAGCATCGCTTCCATGGCGCGCATCTGCTCGAGTATATTGAACAATGCAGGCTTGGCGGTGAGCTCAAACCAGGCCGGGACGCTCGACTGATGTTCGACAAAGGCAGCGGAGATCACGGCAATGCGGTCGATCTTCGTCTGTGCCATCGCCCCGAGCAGGTTGCGCGTGCCATCGGTATAAAGCGGCGGTGGATCGATCGCATTGCCCGGACCAAAAGCGACACCGAGGGTCGAGATAACCGCGCGGCAGCCATCGAGATCGCCAGCGAAATCGTCCGACAGCACATCGCATTCGATATATTCGAAGTCGCCCACCCGCTCGTCTGGTCCGGGCACCGTGTGTTCGAAGGCGCGGATCGGTATGTCCCGGGCAAGGGCATGCCTCAGTAGCTCGGTGCCGGTCTTCCCGCCTGCGCCGAAGACAGCGATGGGCCTCGTATCGGTCATCTGCTTGTTCCTGTTAAAACTGGTGAGGGCGACGAAGGGCGGAGGCGCGGGCGCATGGGGTAACCGACGGCCCGCCCATGCGCCCTGCCAGTATCAGGCTCCCTCGGCTGGACAGGTGGTATAGCCCCAAAAGCCAAACTCATCCTTGGCTCTTGGCGCTGCCACGATCATCTCCTGCATCTGCAGGCTCGCATCGCCTTCATCATCCAGCATGCGGGTTCTGATCCGAAGCTCACCGTTCGAATAGCTGCCGGGGCCATCGGCAGTGACGGGGATCAATTTGCCATTGATCTTGATTGCTCCGCCCCCGTCGCCGTCATAGACAAATGAGGGAAAGGCCACTTCGGTCAGGCGGAACTGGCAGGCCTGTCCTGCGCCCAGAGCAGCAAGATCCGCGTCATTCATGGTCCCGGGAAGCATGAGGCCTGAGTCAACATTTGCCAGTGCACTGGCCGCATCCTCGATCGGCGCGGCAGTGGCAGGCGGGTCGAGCTGGGCTTCGCGGTCGTTGCCCGGAGCGGTGTTCGAATTGCAGGCGGCAAGCGGTAGCGCGATGAGCGCCGTGAAAGCTATCTTGTTCATGGCTGCATCTCCTCGGGCAGGCGTTCTTCGGTTCGAGGACCGTTCTGCTCGATATCGTCTATGAGGTATTTCATCTCGGCGATTTCGCGGCGCTGTGCGACAATGATGGCCTGCGCGAGTTCGCGCACGCGAGGATCTTTCAGGCTCGCGCGTTCGCTGGTCATGATCGCGATTGAGTGGTGCGGGATCATTGCTGCCATATATTCGGTATCGTCAACGGTGGTCTGGCTGCGCACCAGCCATAGTGCGAGCGCGAACACAAAGGCCCCGACGCCCAGGATGATCAAGTTCTTGGTCCGGTCCTTGTACATGCCCCACATGAAGAGCAGCATGACGACCATCATCATCGCACCCATGACGAACATCATCCAGAAGCGCGTTTCGCTCCAGAAAAGATCATCGACGGTAAAGGTGTTGGCATACATCAGGAAGAACATGATCACGGTCGAGGTCGACACCATGGCCATGAATCGCCAGTAGCTGCCGCCCCCTCCCTTGTCCGAGTGGGAGGTCTTTTCGGTCATGCTTTTTCTCCTTTTTGCATCATGGTCCAGAATAGCTGCGCCGAGCAGCTGATGAGAGCGAAGCCGGTAAGGGCCTCGACGCCGGCGAGAACTCTCAGGTGCTCGGTCGGATAAATGTCGCCCAGGCCCAGTGTGGTCACGTTGATGAGCGAGAAATAGAAGTAGTCCATCCAGTCCATGGAAGGCGCCTTGTCGAACCCTCCCAGGCCCCATTGCGCGCCCAGCCAGAAACCTGCGGCAAAAAGGATCGCGACCAGGAAATGCGACGCGAGCACGAGTAGCGAGACTGCAAGCTTTCCCAGCGTATCGCGGCGGCGATCGAGAAGCCGGTGGCCGACACCCAGAATGGCAAGGTGGGAAGCGACGGCTGCAAGGAACAGAAAGACGGCGAGAAGGAGCGCGGTGATCATGCGAGAAGCTTCGCGCCCATCCACAGACCCATTCCGATCATGAACAGATTTTCGGTCAGCGAGACGAAGCCGAGCGGCACATTGCTGCCCCCACCGACGCAAGCGCATTTGAGCTCACGCTTGTCGATGTAGACAGCCTTGAAGACGCTGACAGTGCCGACGGTGCCAATGAACAATGCCAGCGGGGCCGAGAGCCAGGTCAGCGCGCCTGCGGTCATCAGAATGCCGGCAGCGGCTTCGCCGAACGGGTAGACGAAGCCATAGGGCACCCAGCGCCGTGCGAGCAGATCGTAGTTGAGGAACATTGTCGAGAAACTGCGCACGTCCTGAAGCTTCTGGACGGCGAGCAGGGTCATCGACAGGCTGACGAACCATTCCGCGGCCCGGACGGTGAACAGATCGTCAAAAAACGCCCAGCTCAGCCCTAGCGCGAGCAGCAGCGCGACCGCGAAAATCGCAATGACCGGCTGATAGCTGGTCTCGCCTTCCTCTGGCTGCGAACGGCTCTTGCCGAAGAACTCGCGGACATCGTCATAGCCGCCAATGCGCTTGTCTTCGATAAAGGTCTGCGGGGTGGTCTCGACGTTGTGCTTGTCCTTGAATGCGTCGGTTTCCTCCCTGCTGGTCAGGTGATGATCCTCGACCTCGAAGCCTTGCCGTGTGAGGAGATCGACCGTCTTGATGCCATAGGGACAGACATGGTCCTCCATGACCATACGGTAGACCGCCGCTGTTCGGGTCGTCATGAATCGCTCCATCTGTTTTGCCTGACGTTTCTCGTGCTCAACGCCGGTTTTCGGTGAACGGTTTCGAAAAAGCCCGGCGTAAAAGCGGCAAAGCTGGTTGAAGAAGGTGCCATCACCTTTTCTCTCCTGACCCATCATCTTCAGGAGATGCGGGCGCTTCGGAATTGCGCGAGAGGTAGATCCATTCTCCCACGAAGACTGCGACGATGCCGATCGCCGCGTAGGCGACAACGGCAGGATCGCTGCGCAATTTGGCCGCGGTAAAGGCTGCGAGGACCACGCCATCTGCCGCGAGCGCTGTCAGAAGTATTGTTGCGCGCGCGCCGACTTCCTTGCGCAGGTGGCGCAGGACGCCCCAGTGAACCAGCATATCCATGACGAGGTAGAAGAAGGCGCCCAGCGAGGCGATCCTTGACAGATCGAACAGGACCGCAAGCGTCCCGGCAATGACCACCGTATAGACCAGCATGTGGCTGCGAATCCCGCCGCTCATGCCGAAATGGCTGTGCGGGATCATCTTCATGTCGGTCAGCATCGCAAGCATGCGCGACACGGCAAATACGCTCGCTATCACGCCCGAAGTGGTGGCGGCGATCGCGATCGCCACGGTGAAATAGAAGCCCAGTTCTCCCAGCGCCGGACGCGCCGCAGCCGCGAGCGAATAATCGCGCGCCTCGACGATCTCGGATATGCTCAGGCTCGAACCCACCGCCACTGCGACAAGCAGATAGATCACGATGCAGACGGCTATCGAGATCATGATGGTTCGGCCGACATTCTTGTGCGGGTCAACGATTTCGCCGCCGCTATTGGTAATCGTGGTGAAGCCTTTGAAGGCGAGGATCGAGAAAGCAACCGAGGCGAGCAGGGCTTCTGCATTGGTCAGCGAAACGGACTGCGAAAATGCGCCTGATGAAAATCCGCTGGCCCAGATCGCCGCGACTGCGAACAGCGCGATACCGCCGATCTTGATGGCGGACATGATGAGCGAGAAGCCGCTTACCGACTTGTTGCCCGCTGCATTGACGAGATAGGCGAAGATGATGAGTGCAAGCGCTGCCAGCGAAACGAGCCACCCGCTGCTTTCGAGGCCAAACGGGCGCAGCGCGTAAGTCGCAAAGGTGCGGGCCACGAGGCTTTCATTGATGACCATCGACAGAGCCATCAGGAGCGATGCCGACGCGGCAATGACGCCGGGTCCGTAGGCCTTCTGCAAGATCATCGCGATGCCGCCCGAAGACGGCCATTTGTTCGACATCTTGATATAGCTGTAGGCCGCCAGCGAAGTTACCAGCGCGCCGGCGATGAAAGACAGGGGGAAGAGCGGACCGGCGAGCTCGGCGATCTGCCCGGTCAGCGCGAATATGCCGGCACCGATCATGACGCCGGTACCCATCGCAACGCCGCCCAGCAGGGTTATCGAGCCAGCCGTTTCGCTTTGATTCTCGTGCTCATGGTCTTGCAAGACTTTCCCCTGTCGATGGTCTCCCGTGAAAGAAAGATTATGTCGACCAGTACGTTCGCCCTTGCCGCGTCCCTCAAAAAACTTTCAGGACAAAGCCGGAGAGTTGCGTTTTGCTCGGGGCGCTCGAGCAAATTGCGGCCTAAAGCGGACTGCCTGCGCGACCGAAAAACGCTCCGCGAGTTTCAAGGCAAGCGGCCATCGCCGCCGATCTGCTACGTCCTGAATCGGTTCCGGAAAAATCGCAGCATTGGCACCCCAATGATCGCGATGTACCAACCGTACAAAAAGCTGCCGAGAGCGCCTGCCAGAAAGCCCGAGATGGTCAGCCATTCGAACCCGGGAAGCAGCGGCGCCCACGCTTCGTGCATGTGCGCCTGTTCGGGCGCGAGCAGGCCGAAACCGATGCAGATCAGGTAGCTGAAAAGCAGGAAGAGGCTGAGTGTCCAGCCCCATATCAGTATTGAGGTTTTGACCGAATAGTCTGACATGATGGTCCTCCGTTAGAGTTGGCGCTGAGATGGCTTGTCCATGGTCACGGGTAGGATGCGAAAACGCGCTGCCCGCCTGAGCCGAAGGCGATGACATCATACGGCTGCACCCGGTCCCCGGCTTCCATTCCGGGCGAGCCAAGCGGCATTCCGGGCACAGCCAGGCCTGCCACGCCTTCGGGGCTTTCGCGTAATAGTTTCGCGATGGCATCGGCGGGCACGTGGCCTTCGATGATATAGCCATCGACTTCCATCGTGTGGCACGACCACAGATCCTGCGACACACCCCTGGCTGTCTTGAGCGCAGCCATGTCGTCGGTGTCGACCGAGGCGACCTCTGCTTCGAGTCCGTGTTCTACGTGACCGGCCCAATTGAGACAGCAGCCGCACCCTGCGTCGCGGAACATGGTGTAGGTCGCGGCCTGGGCCGCATTCGAGCAGGCTGCAATGGCGAGGAGGAGCGAGGCCGCCAGCGAACGGCGTAGCGGTCTCGAATCTTTCATAAGGTTCATTGAGCATTGCCTTTCTTGATGCCGCGCCAGAGAGAAATGGTTCCGGTCGCGGTATGGATACGATCGAGCAATTCGGCGTCCGCGAAAATCTCGGCGAGCAATTTCTCGACGGCTCCGTCGGCGCTCGGCTGGGTGTCCTTGACGCCGTCGAGAAGCTGAACGCTCGAACGGAACAGCGCGCGCATGAGTGGAGCATCCTGCCGCATATAGTCGGCAATCAGCGCCATGCCCCCGGGGGCGAGCAGGTTCTCGATCTGGTCGAGGATCGCGCGCTTTTGCGATACGGGGACCTGGTGAAGGACGAGGCTGCTGACGATCTTGTTTGGCCGCCAGCCGTCGGAAAGCTCGAGACTATCGAGAAAGCCGTTGTGCCACCGGACCATATCGGCTCCGGCACCGAACTTGCGCTGCGCGATAGCCAGCGCTGCGGGGTCGGGCTCAACGCCGATGAAGCCGGCTTCGGGGCAGTTGGCCATCAGCGCCCTGAGCAAGGTCCCGGTGCCGCACCCGACATCGATGACCTTGTCGCCGGGCAGCAATGCGGCCTTTTCGACGATTGCGCGGCGCCACCGTCTCTCGCGCGTAAAGACTGCGATCGCGCGATCATAGAACGGCGTGAGCCAGCTTTTGCCCAGCGGCGGAGTGAACTCGCGCTCTTTTGGCGGAACTGCCGCGCTTTTCATGCCATGGCTCCTATTCGACGCTGGTACTTGCCGCTGTTGCTTGACTTACTCCTCTTACGCGTCGCCGACCCGCACCCCTCAAAAAAGAAACTTGAGGGTTTGCGCGAAGCATCGCGTATAGGAACCGTGCAACCGACAGGAGCAAGGGATGCGTGACAATCAGACACTCGATGCGATGCTCGGCACCATGGCCTCGCAGAAGGCTGGCGACGTGCCGCCCGACTTCATGAACGGCGTCTGGCAGCGCGCAGGGCAGCTGGGGGAAATTGCCGATCAGCGGCGCAGAATGGCCTTGTTCGCCGGTCTGTTTGTCGTCGGCCTAACGGCAGGCGCAGGGACCAGCGGATGGCCGTCCGAAAACGGCGCTCCTACAGAAATTGTTGGCGAGAGCCTCGTTGGCGGAGAATCCCTGTCACCCGCTGCATTGCTTCATGTGGGGTCATAGACGTTGAAGAAGTTTCACCTTGTCCTTGCGGTCCTGCTGGCGGCGCTCGCCGGATGCCTAGGAGCGCTTGCCGCCGATCGCTGGGCCAACAACGATGCCGAGGGCGGCCTGCACCAGTTCGTGCACGATGAGCTGTCGCTCACGGCTGACCAGGAGCAGCGGCTCGATGCGCTCGAAGCGCGTTTCGCGGTAGAACAGGCAAGGCTCGAAGCCTCTGCGCGCGCAGCCAACGCCCAGCTCGCCCAGGCAATGGAAACCGAGCACGAATACGGGCCCGAAGTCAGTGCCGCGATCGACGAGGTGCATGCGCGCATGGGCGATTTGCAAAAAGCGACCGTGCGCCACGTCTTCGACATGCGGGAAATTCTCGATTCCGATCAGCAGCTCCAGTTCGACCGGAAAGTGTCCGCGGCCCTCACGCGCGATCCGCGTGACTGACCAGCCTTGGCAGCGGTGGATGACACTTCGGATGAAGCTCTGATCGGGCGGGCGATAGCCGGTGACAAGCGGGCGTTCACAGCTCTCGTCGAGAGCGAGATCGCCCGGTTGATTGCGCTTGCCACGCGCATGCTGGGTTCACCATCGCGGGCCGAAGATGTCGTTCAGGACGGTCTCGCGTCGGTCTGGCTGACACGTCATCGCCTCGATCCGAGCAAGCCCATCGGTCCCTATTTGACGACAATCGTTCTCAACCGGTGCCGCGACAAGCTCCGCCGCAGGAAAGTTATTGGCTTCCTTGGTTTGCCGGATGGGCGGGAAGCCGACGCCGTTGCCGACGATGCCCCTAATCCCGAAAATGTTGCCGGAGCCCGCGAACAGCTGCGGCTGGTCCAGGCCGAAATCGGGCGCTTGCCGGTGCGCCTACAAGAGGCGCTCGTGCTGGTCACTGTCGAGGGGTACAGCCAGGCCGAGGCTGCCGAGCTGCTCGGCACCACCGAGAAAGCCGTCGAGACGCGCATCTATCGTGCGCGCAACCGGCTGAAGGAGCGGTTCGAAAAGTTTGAGGGGTAGGGCAGCTGACCGCGTATGTGACGGTATACGCATTTTCAGGAGCCCCCTATGCCTGCCCTCAATCGCCGAAGATTCCTTGGAACAAGTGCTAGCGGGCTGGGCCTGCTTGGTCTCTCCGGTGCCATGCCGGCCTGGGCGCGCGGCGCGGACATCCTTGCAGGAAACGCCCGCAAAGGGCTGGATGAAGTATCCGGGCCGAATATCGACCTCACTGTCGCGCGGTCTGCCTTTGCAACCGGCAACAGACGCGGCGGCGCCATCGCCGTCAACGGCACGATCCCCGGCCCGTTGTTGCGTTTGAAGGAAGGCACGACCGTCCGATTGAACGTCCATAACCAGCTCGAGGAAGACACCTCGATCCACTGGCACGGGCTGCTCGTGCCATTCGAACTCGACGGGGTGCCAGGTGTAAGCTTCCCCGGCGTCAAGCCCGGAGAGACCTTCACCGCTGAATTCCCGGTGCGCCAGTCGGGCACCTACTGGTGGCACTCGCATAGCGGCCTGCAGGAACAGGCCGGGCATTACGGCGCCATTGTGGTGGATCCGGCTGGACCCGATCCGGTCCAGGCGGACCGCGAATATATCGTGGTGCTCAGCGAATTCAGCGAAATGTCGCCCCACACGATTTTCGACAAGCTCAAGAAGGGCGAAGGCTACTTCAACTACAACATGAATACCTGGACCGACGACTATCCGCTTTCGGGCGAGGATCGCCGGATGTGGGCGAGAATGCGTATGATGCCGACCGACCTTAGCGATGTGTCGGCCCCAGCCTACACTTACCTGCTGAACGGTCATGGCCCGCTCGACAATCTGGAATATCTCTTCCGTCCGGGCGAGCGCGTGCGGCTGCGCTTCATCAATGCCGGGGCCATGACCTTCTTCAATATCCGCATTCCAGGCCTGCCGATGACCGTCGTTCAAGCCGACGGGCAGAACGTCGAGCCGGTCGAAGTGGACGAGTTCCAGATCGGCGTCGCGGAGACCTACGACGTCGTCGTGACGCCGGGTGAGCAGCAGGCGTACACATTGGTGGCCGAGTCGGTGGATAGGTCCGGAATGGGGATCGCAACGCTTGCGAGCGCGCCTGGCGCGCGCGCGGCCATTCCGCCGCTGCGCGATCCCCCGCTTCTGACCATGGCTGATATGGGCATGAGCGGTATGGACCACGGGGCTGGCAGCAACGATGCCGGTATGACCGGCATGGATCATGGCGCCGGCGGTATGGCCGGAATGGACCACGGATCGAGCGGAGCGGCTGGCGCGGATGGGATGTCCGGTATGGATGGCGGTTCGGCGGAGATGGCCGGAATGGCTGGCATGGCGGGAGGTATGCAGATGCGCGATACATCGCTCCTGCCTCCCGACGTGAAGGTCGGGCCCGGTCTCGACATGGTCTCGATGAACCCGGTCGACCGTATGGGCGACCCCGGCATCGGCCTTGCCGATGTCCCCCACCGCACCCTCGACTATCGCAAGCTCCGCTCGCTGACACCTCATCAGGAGGGGCGGACTCCCTCGCGGCGGATGGAAATCCATCTCACCGGGAACATGGAACGCTATATGTGGTCGTTCGACGGCAAGAAGTTCTCCGCCGTCTCCGACGAGCCGATCCGCTTTGCCTATAACGAACGCGTGCGTGTCAAATTGATAAACAACACGATGATGGCGCACCCGATCCACTTGCATGGGCACTTCTTCGAACTGGTTAACGGCGCACCTGCCGATCGTCAGCCGCTCAAGCACACGGTTAACGTGCAGCCGGGCGGCAGCGCGCAGTTCGACCTGACGGCGGACGAGCCGGGCGACTGGGCCTTCCACTGCCACCTTCTCTACCACATGCATGCCGGGATGTTTCAGATCGTCACTGTCGCCAATCCCGATGGGAGCGAAGCATGAAGATTCGTATTACCAGCCTGCTCGCATCGATCGCAGTCGGCTCAGTTCTCGCCTCCCCCGCTGCGGCGCAGCATGCCGGTCATTCGCCCGCGGAGCCGCAGCAGAGCGCCGAGGCGCAGGCTGACGCCAAGACAAAGTGCGAAGAAGAAGCCCAGCGCCATCGCGCGATGGGGCACCCGGTAGCCGAAGGAGCTTGCGAACCAGTGGCCCAGCCTGAAGTTGCCATGGATCATTCGACGATGGACCATTCGACTATGTCTCATGGTTCGACGACCGCTCAGGATGGTCATTCGGGCATGGCAATGCCGATGGACGCTGCCCGTCCGGAGACTACACCCGGGAGTCATGAAGGAATGGATCATGGCTCGATCCCGCATGGCACGCCTGCCGAAGGCGCGATGGATCATTCGCAGATGAACCAAGGCGACATGGGTCAGGCGGAAGCCAGCAACTCGTCGATGGACCATGGGCAGATGGATCACAGCCAGATGAACCATGGGCAGACGGGATCGCAGGATATGCAGGGCATGGACCATTCGGCGATGCAGATGGGCTCGAACGACGATATCCCGCTGCTGCCGCCTCCTCCCGAAGCCGGGAGCGGTCCCGCGCGCGCGGCGGTCGCGATCTGGGGCGAGGAAGCCATGAACGAAGCGCGGCGCGAACTTGTCCGCGAGACCGACGGCGGGATGCGCTTCTGGTTTCAGGGCGACCGGCTCGAATACCGCGCCCGCGAGGGAGTGGATGGATATCTTTGGGACATCCAGGGCTATTATGGTGGTGATATCGACAAGTTCTGGTTCAAATCCGAGGGCGAAGGCAGCTTCGGTGAGCCTGTCGAGGGAGCCGAAGTCCAGGCACTCTGGAGCCGGGCGATCGCTCCCTTTTTCGACCTACAGACAGGTGTGCGCCAGGATTTAACAGGACCCGAGCGCACCCATGCTGTCATTGGCATACAGGGCATTGCTCCCTACCAGTTCGAGGTCGACGTTGCAGCGTTCGTATCGAACAAGGGTGATGTAACCGCGCGCTTCGAGGGCGAGCTTGATCAGCGCATCACGCAGCGGCTGATCCTCCAGCCGCGAGCCGAAATCGCTCTTTCGGCTCAGGATATTCCCGAACTCGGCATTGGCGCTGGCCTCGACCGGATCGAGGCAGGTCTGCGTCTTCGCTACGAGTTCGCACGCGAATTCGCGCCCTATGTCGGCGTCTCCCAGGAGTGGCGGATCGGTCAGAGTGCCGATTTTGCACGCGCCGCAGGGGAAGACCCTAGCGTGACGAATTACGTCGTGGGCATGCGATTCTGGTTTTAAGAGAAGGAAATATACAATGAGGATAAGACTATCTCTAAGCGCGGTCGCCCTGGCCTTGGCTGCAGGCGGCACTCCCGCCCTGGCACAATCCATGGATCATTCCGCGCACTCGGACCCTACGGCTTCGACGCAGATGGACCATACGGAGCAGGGCATGAACCACGCCGAGCATATGGATGCGATGAATGATGACGTTGCGGAAGCCGAGGCGGTTCTGACATCATATCGGGATGCCCTGACGTCGCGCGATGCAGAGGCCATGGCCGCGCTGTTTGCCGAGGAATCCTTCGTTTACGAAAACGGCAAGGCGGAAGGCAGCTTCACGTATTACATGGAGCATCACCTGGGACCGGAACTCGATGCAATAACCAGCTTCACCTTCGGCGAACCGACGCTCGCAGTCACCCGGATGGGACATATGGCGTATGGCCGCGAATCGTACACCTATCGGATCGAACTGGCCGACGGCCGCGTGATCGACCGCGAAGGCGTTGCGACCTCGGTGCTTGCCCATGATGCGGATGGCTGGAAGATCGTTCAGTACCATTCGTCGTCACGAGCGCCGCGTAACAACTGATTTGATCGGGGGAACACCGATTGGCGACACGCTCTTTCAAGCTGCGTCTGCATGTGCTGGGCAGCAAGCTTCACAAATGGCTGGCAGTCTTTGTCGGCGTCCAGGTGCTTCTATGGATGGCCACCGGGGCGCTGATGTCGTTCCTCGACATCGAAGAGGTCCGGTCCGAACATGTCGTTTCGCGCGCACCGGAGGTTCTGCCCGCTAATGCTGCCATGCCCGAGTGGCTCGATAGCAGGGAGGGGGTGGTTTCCCTTGCGACGCGCGCGGTCGGCGGCAGGACAGTAACCGAGATCCGTCGGGACGATGGAAGCGTCACGCTCCGCGACCCGAACAGCGGCGCTCTCCTTTCGCCTCTTTCGAGCGCGAGCGCACAGGCCATCGCTCGCCATGCTTGGACGGGGCCACCAACCACCATAGCGACCACGCGCCTCATCGAAGGTGCTGTCGGGACCGAATTCCGGGGTCCGTTCCCCGCGTGGCAGATTACCTATGGCGATGAGGACAATACCCGCGTCTACATCGATGCATCGAGCGGCTCGGTGCTCGCTGCCCGCAGCGACACCTGGCGTCTGTTCGATTTTATCTGGGGGCTGCATATCATGGACTGGACGCAGCGCGACCGCATCAACAGCTGGTGGCTGCTACTGTTCGGGATCGGCGGGACAATCATCGCGGTTTCGGGCTTTGTCCTGCTTGCCAACCGGTTTCCCAGGATCAGGCGGCGGGCGAAACATGTGCCGAATGCCCCCTGAAGCCGCTCCCAGTTTAATCAGGTTCGGCTCGGGCAAAGCGGACCAGAAGGATCGTTAGCGCGGGCACGATCGTCCACATCGCGATCGGGATCAGCGCCAGTCCCGTCACTGGCTCTTGCGGCATCAACTCGCTGTAGCGCCAGCTCAGGAAACTGTTTGCCGGAAGCGATGTGGCGATCATTTCGACGGCGATCGCGACGACAAGCCCGAAGCCGAAATAGATCGCATAGGGCATTTTGGCGGCTTGCCAGAGCCACGCGTGCCCGCCACGTAATCCTGCAAGGCTATAAGCTGTCAGCAGGATCACGCCATCGCCCAGGCTTGCAATGCCGCAGCGAATGGTCCGCTCGAAGGGTTCGAGATCACCCGGTTCGAAGAATGGCATCTGGAAAATCTCCCAGACGAACGCGATCAGGCTCCCGCAAATAAGGATCAGCCAATGGGTTCTGGTCATGTTGCAGGTACGCCCGAAAAATCTGCGCCAGCAAATAGCAAGCGGCCGGATTTCCACTTCCTGCATAGCGCCTTCGCTGCCCCAAAGCCCGGATCAGTCATGATTTTCGCGGCCCTCCGACTCGGCCATGCGAGCAGCGCGTTTGAGAAATTTCCGCATGTCACCTGCTGCCAGTTCGGTAAGCGGGTGCCGGCTCGCATCGGGGCGCGGTTCGATCATGTCCGCACGTTTCCTAATCTGTTCGATCTGTTCATCGCTCGCCCCGGACAAAAGGCCAAGAACTATGTTCTCGAGAGTAATGAGGCGAATGCGCATTTGCACCAGATCGGCATGATCGGGCTCCGGGATATCCCAGCTGCCGTTCTCATTGACCGTGCTCACGACTGCTTCTCCGACGGCTCTGCTGGCACCATGATACTCCCCATTCGTCGTTATCGGCTTCTCTCAAAAAGGTGGCCGAAAAACAGCACCGCTGCAACCGGCCGTGCTTCGGCCCACCAGCCCCACCGCTGCTGCGGATTGTTTGAGGGGAAGAGATGGCGGCTGCGTAAAGAGGATGACTGCACACAGCATCCACCGCAAGACCGACGAAAGGAAATCGACCATGAAACTGACAGTTCTAGCTTTCGCGCTCGCCACCGGCCTGGCAACCACCCCGGCAATGGCCCGGCAACAGCATGACCACGGGGATCAAGCGGCGGCGCAGCAGCAGTCACACGCTGGCCATATGATGCAGGATTCGGCGGCCATGACGGCCCACCGCGAGAAGATGGCTGAAATGCGCGCGCTGATGCAGCAGGCCCACGCGGCGAGCGATCCTGCCGAACGCCAAAGGCTTATGGCCGAACATCGTGCAAAAATGCAGGAACACATGGCGGGCATGATGCAGGGGGACAACGCCGATATGATGGCGGCCTGTCACCAGCACATGATGATGATGCATGACATGATGGAGCAGATGGCGGCTCACGAGAACATGGCGCAAGACGATTAGGAGGCGGTGGCCGGGCTCTCGCTTTGTGCCTGAGCCTGGCCACACTCTTACCAGGGCGCGGTGCAAGGCAGGAGGTCCGACCATCTCGTGAGTAAAATTTGAACCCTCACGCGTCGACGATCGCCGCGCTCTATCACCGCAAGAGATGAAGGTTCGCAGAGCATTACAGACACAATAGGTTGCACGACCATCGCCAAGACCGGAGCCCGTAGAGAATGAAACGAATACAATTCATGGCTATTGTGGCCGCCAGTCTGCTCTGGATAAGTCCGGCCCAGGCCCATGGCGACGAGGAACATGGCGAAGCGGCCAGTGCTGTCGTCTCCGATGCGGCGTCAAAAGATATCCAGGCTGCGCAGGGGCACGGCGACACGGCTGCTGATCATGACGGGGCGAAGGGACAAGATGCAGACGAAGGCGACAAGGGCGTGGTCGGTGTGCTCAAGTCGCTGCATCCCGCCACCGTACACTTTCCGATCGCCTTGTTCTTTATGGCCGCTCTCACCGAGCTATTCGTCATCGCACGGAAGGGCACAGGCCTAGAGTCGGCAGTGCGCGTACTTGTTTATGGCGGTGCCGCCGGGGCGGTCGTGGCGGCCATATTCGGTTGGATCCATACCGGTCTCTGGTTCGGCGGAGATACTGCGATGCAGGTTCATCGCTGGAACGGAATGCTGATCGCGGTTCTCGGTCTGGCGATGGCCTATCTGGCGAGCCGTGCTTCCGCGAGCCGGACCGCGTTTCGCGCCGCAATCTTTGCCATGGCCGCTCTAGTGCTGGTGCAGGGATTTCTGGGCGGCGAGCTTGCGCACGGTGCCAATCATCTTGGTATCTCCTGGCTTTGAAGGATAGAATGATGCGCAGATCAAATCGGAACGCGTTTGTTGCCCCCCTTGCTGCGGCGGCATTGGGGCTAGGGCTCGCTGCCTGTGATCAGACGCAGGACACTTCATCAGAAGCTGAAGCCTTGCCACTGTATACGGCCCCGCCGACCGAGAGCACAGGTGCTGGCGAAGGCGAAAGAGACAACGCTGCCTTTCCCGCTGGAGAGGCCAACACGAACCGGTCGGGTGAAGCTGCGACTGCCGGTAGGCAACCAGACCGACCGGCGAGCACTCCGGTAGTAGCGTCGTCCCCTGCGGCCACTCCCCCGCCGGTGAATGCCCAGCCTAGCAACACACCCGATCCTCATGCGGGCCACTATATGCCATCCATGCCCGACCATGACATGCCCTCGATGTCCGATCAGGCGCATGGATCGTGACCTGGCGTTTCGCCTTCTGATCGGCCCAAAAACGGCCGACGCTCGTTTTACCAGTCACTACGAATAACAAGTCGGCGTTTGCCAAAGGCGCTTTATCTCATCTGTCCGATTTTGGGGGTATTGATGGGGGTATTTGCAAGACGACTCAAAAAGTTTATTAGGTAAATCAGCACGTTATATGCTCTCTATATTTCCCTCCTCCGCTACCATTTTTCAACGAAATGTTTTCGTCGCATCGGAGGCGTCCAGCGCGCGCTATCCGTCCAGCGTTCCGAGGAATTGCGTCAGTAGCCGCGAGCAATCCTGCGGCCTTTCCTGCTGGGTCCAGTGGCCGCAGCCTTCCAGCATGTGCAGACCCCTGAGATCCGGGAGCAGCGTCTTCATCGTTTCGATCGGCGCGCGTCCCGCCAGGCGGGTGGCGAGGTCGCGGGTGCCGCCGATGAACAGGCTGGGCTGCTCGATGACGTGGCTGTCCAGCCCGCTCAGCATTTCGTGATCGCGGCGCCGGTTTCGATACCGGTTCAAGGGGCCGCGAAAGCCGGAAGCTGCGAATTGCGAGGCGAGATAGGTGACGTCCTCCTCGCCGAGCCAGGGGAGGGGCATTTGCGGTTCGGGCAGCCCTTTCAGCAAGCCGTCGCCCGGTTTCTTGTCCGTCGGCCAGGTGCCGTCCGGTGCGTCGCCCGAAATCGCGTAGTAGAACCGCCGTATCGTGGTGGCCGGATCGTCTTCCAGCTCCGCCTCCGCAATGCCTTCCTGCTGGAAATCGACGATGTAGAAATAGCGGCCGCGCTTCGTGAAGACTTCGTCATGGACGATGTCGGTCGGGACTTCTCCGGGCGCGGAATGCGGGACGGACAGGCCGGCGACCGCGCAAAAGGTCTCCGGATGGAGCAGGGCCGATGTCCACGCGATGGGCGCGCCCCAGTCATGCCCGACGATGACCGCCGGTGCATCGGGAGAAAGTGCCTGCGCCAGACGCGCACAGTCCCCGGCCAGTTCCTTTAGCGAGTAGGCCGCGATCTCATCCGGTGCGGAGGAACCGCCATAGCCGCGAACGTCCATCGCGGCGACGCGGTATCCTGCTGCGGCAAGGGCGGGGATCTGCGCCCGCCAGCTATACCAGCTTTCCGGGAAGCCATGGACGAGGAGGACCAGCGGTCCTTGCCCCATCTCGCCATAGCGCACGGTGATGCCGGGCGCGGTTTCCTGATGGCCGAAGCGTATTTCGTCGAGAATGCTCATGGCCTCGTTCTAGATTCCGGGCATCGCCCGTCCAGACCCGCTGGCCGAATTTCCCTCTTCTCCGCTTCCATGGCGGTGGAACGCGCGAAGGGGGCCGCCGTTGGTGTCGTAACTTCTCAAGGTGCCCATGCTCTCCGACCGGGAGAGTTTCCCAATGCCGGGCACCGCAACAGGAAAGCGAAGCCATGAGCACCATCCAGACGAACAACCCCGCGACCAAGCAGCCGCTCGAAACCTACGACATCATGGACGAGGCGGAAGCTATCGGAAAGGTCGAGGCGGCGCATGAAGCCTTCCTCGAATGGCGCAAGAAAAGCCACGAGGAGCGCGCGCCCTATCTGCGCAAGATTGCCGAGGTGCTGCGCGCCAATTCGGACAAGTTCTCGCAGCTGATGACAGACGAAATGGGCAAGCTGCTGAAGGACGGAAAGACCGAGGTCGAAATTTGCGCCCGCATCTTCGAATATACTGCCGATAACGGTCCTGAAGCACTGGCCGATGAAGAGCGCAAGCACAGCGGCGGCAAGAAGCGCGGTATCGTCACCTATTCGCCCATCGGTGTGATCTACAGCATCCAGCCGTGGAATTTTCCCGTCTACCAGCCGTCCCGCGTGCTGGCCGCAAACCTGATGGCGGGCAATGCCTGCATCCTGAAGCACGCATCGATCTGTACGGGCAGCGGCCTGCTGCTGCGCGACCTGTGTCTGGAAGCGGGCCTGCCCAAGGGCCTGTTCGACGTGATCCTGGTGGGGCACGACCTCTCGGACAAGATCATCGCCCACGACCTGGTACGCGCGGTGACCATGACGGGCAGCGACCGGGCCGGCAGCCATATCGGCGAAACCGCTGCCAGCCATCTCAAGAAGACCGTCCTCGAACTGGGATCGAACGATGCGTATCTCGTGCTGGAAGATGCCGACATCGAACTGGCGGTAAAAACCTGCGTGCAGGGCCGCCTCTACAATAACGGTGAAACCTGTGTGTCGGCAAAGCGGTTCGTGGTGACCGATGCCGTCTATGACGACTTTGTTTCCGCCTTTGTCGAGCAGATGAAGGGGGTCACCATGGGCGATCCGAACAAGGAAGACACCCAGCTCGGCCCGGTATCGGGGAAGGACCAGTTCGACACGCTGGTGGAACAGGTCGGCAAGAGCATCGATGCCGGTGCGACCGTGCTGTGCGGCGGCGATCCGGACGAGAACGCGGAAGGATATTATTATCCCGCCACGGTCTTGGCCGACTGCAAGCCGGGCATGCCCGCCTATGACGACGAATTGTTCGGCTCTGTCGCCTCGATCATCCGTGCCAAGGACGACGAAGACGCCATGCGCATCGCCAATGACAGCCGCTACGGCCTTGGCGGCGGCATCTTTACAAAGGACGAGGACAAGGCGATCCGGCTGGCGCGCGATCACTTCGATACCGGCATGGTCCGGATCAATTCCTTCGGTGCTGCCGATCCGAACATGCCGTTCGGCGGTGTGAAGGATTCCGGATACGGCCGCGAACATGGCGGTTTCGGGATGAAGGAATTCGTCAATGCGAAGGCCATCTTCCTGCCGTGAGCAGGAACGCGCCTCGACCCAAACCGGAAATCCAAGGAAACTGTATCATGAAAATTCTCGTCGCCGGCTCGACCGGCAATACCGGCCAGCGCCTCGTCCATGAACTGAAAGAGCGAGGGCATGATCCCGTCGCGATGGTCCGTGACAGTTCCGACACCTCCGGCCTGCCGGAAGGGGTGGAGCAGCGCACCGACGACCTTGCCGATCTGTCGGACAGCGCTGTGGACGGCTGCGAAGTGGTGGTGTTTGCCGCCGGATCGGGCGGTGACACCTCTGCCGAAATGACCGACAAGATCGACCGCGACGGCGCGAAGGCGCTGATCGACCAGTCGGTGGCCAAGGGCGTCCGCCGCTTCGTCATGCTCAGCAGCATCGGGGCGGGCGATCCCGATCCGGACAGCGACCTCGCGCACTACCTCCAGGCAAAGCACGAGGCGGACGAGCATTTGATGAAGACGGACCTGGAATATGCGATCCTGCGTCCGGTAGCCCTGACCGATGACGGTCCGACCGGCGAAATCCGCCTCGGCGACAATGTGGATCCGAAAGGCGAGGCCGCGCGCGGCGACGTTGCCAAGGTGCTGGCCGACGCTGCGGAATCGCCCGATTGGGTGGGCAAGGTGATGGCGATGGAAACCATCTCCTGAAGCTTGCGAGCATATTTGCGCGTTATGGCCGTTCCCCTTTTCGGGAGCGGCCATTTCGCGTTCCCCATGTGAACAATTACGTATCCGCCATGTTGCGGTGCAGCACACATCCCGTATGCATACCGGCATGAGCGCACGATCCCCCCTCGGTCCGCCGCCGCGACTGGACAGTCTGGGCACGCTTGCGCTGTTTCTCGATTTCGACGGAACCCTCGTTGCCATTGCGGACGAGCCGGGGGCAATCGAGGTGCCCGGGGATCTCGGACAGCGATTGGCGGCACGCAATTCGTCTATGGACGGGGGCCTGGCCTTGGTGACGGGCAGGCCGCTCGCGGAAATCAGCGAGTTCCTCGGCGAGCCGCGCATCGACCGGGCAGGCTCGCACGGCAGCCACGTGATTTCCGATGACGGCACGGTCCTGCGTTCCGCCGACCCCATCGCGGACGATGTGAAAAACCAGCTTCAAGACTATGCACGGCGCAACGACCTTTATTTCGAGGACAAGCCGCACGGCGCAGGGCTCCATTCCCGCAAGAATCCCGAACGGTTCGATGCCATGGTCCAGTTCGGCCGCGATGTTGCGCGCGATGCCGGGCTGTCCTGCAAGGTCGGCAAGCATGTCATCGAGCTGGTCCAGCCCGGTACGGGAAAGGACGGCGCTGTCCGGCTGTTGATGCAGCAACCCGGCCGGGCCGGGGCCATGCCCGTCTTCATCGGGGACGACATCACGGACGAAGACGGTTTCCGCGCATGCGAGGAAGCAGGCGGCTTCGGAATTGCAGTAGGTGAAAGACCGAGCGAGGCGGCCCGTTACCGCCTTGCCGGCGTTAAAGAGGTTTATAAATGGCTGAAACTGTGACCCCGCCCGGCGAAAAGCGGCAGGCGAACCTGGAGCTGTGGCCGATCGGCAATTGCCAGGTCAGCGGGCTGGTCGATGAAACGGGTGCGCTGGTCTGGGGCTGCGTGCCCCGCGTCGATGGCGACCCGGTGTTCTGCTCGCTGCTGAACGGCGACAACCGCGATGGGGCCACTTGGCGCTTCGAACTGGAAGGGCAGGTCTCCGCCAGTCAGAGCTATATCCGCAATACGCCCATCCTGCTGACGCGGCTGGAGGCGGAAGACGGCAGCGCCGCGGAAGTGCTGGACTTCTGTCCGCGCTACGAAGGCAAGGGGCGGATGTACCGGCCCGTCGCCTATGCCCGGATCGTGCGCCCGATCGCAGGCAATCCGCGCCTGAAAGTCGTGCTGCGCCCGCTCAGGAATTACGGCGCGCAGGTCGCGGAGACGACCAGCGGCACCAATCACGTCCGCTACCTGACCGGGCAGCAGGCCCTGCGGCTTAGCACCGACGCGCCTGTCGGATATGTCATGGAACAGCGCAGCTTCCGACTGGAAGAGGACACGCATTTCTTCCTCGGGCCCGACGAGCCCTTCATGGGCAATCTGCGCGAGGAAATCCGCCGGATGGAGCAGTCCACCCGCAAGTACTGGCAGACCTGGGTCCGCGGCCTTGCCACCCCGTTCGAATGGCAGGACGAGGTTATCCGCTGCGCGATCACGCTGAAGCTGTGCCAGCACGAGGAAACGGGCGCCATCGTCGCCGCGCTGACGACCTCCATCCCCGAAGCTGCGCATTCGGAGCGCAACTGGGACTACCGCTACTGCTGGATCCGCGATTCCTACTACACGGTGCAGGCCCTCAACCGGCTGGGTGCGCTGGACGTGCTGGAGAAATATCTCGGCTATCTGCGCAACATCGTCGACGGCGCGAAGGGCGGCCAGATACAGCCGCTCTATTCCGTGATGGGCGAAAGCGAGCTGGACGAAACGACGGCATCGCATCTTGCGGGCTATCGCGGCATGGGGCCGGTGCGGCGGGGCAATGCCGCCTACAAGCAGGTGCAGCACGACTGCTATGGCCAGATCGTCCTGCCGACCGTGCAGGGCTTCCTCGACAAGCGTTTGCTGCGGATCGCCGACGATCACGATTTCGAAAGCCTGGAGCAGGTCGGCGAAATGGCGTGGAAGATGCACGACCAGCCCGATGCCGGCCTGTGGGAATTCCGCACCCGACAGGAAGTGCACACCTATTCCGCCGTGATGAGCTGGGCCGCCTGCGACCGGCTGGCGCGCACTGCAAGGCTGATCGGGAAGGCCGACCGTGCCGGGCTGTGGCAGGAGAGGGCGGACCAGGTTCGCGCCACGATCGAGGAAAAGGCGTGGGTCGAAGGCGACGGCAATGGCGACCAGGGCCATTACAAGGCCAGTTTCGAGAGCGATTATCTCGATGCCAGCCTGCTGCAGATGATCGACCTGAAATTCCTGATGCCGGAAGACCCGCGGTTCAAATCGACGTTCGAGGCGATCGAAAAGGAATTGCGGCGCGGTTCGCACATGCTGCGCTATGCAGCGGAAGACGATTTCGGCGCGCCCGAGACCGCGTTCAATGTCTGCACCTTCTGGCTGATCGAGGCGCTGCATCTCGCCGGTCGTAGCGAAGAAGCGCACGCCCTGTTCTCCACCATGCTGGGGCATACGACGGGGTCCGGAATGCTGAGCGAGGACCTCGACTGGGAAAGCGGCGAACTCTGGGGGAACTTCCCCCAGACCTACTCGCTGGTGGGTATAATCAATTGCGCCGGATTGCTGTCCAAACCGTGGAGTGAAGTGCGTTGAGCCGACTGGTCGTCATCTCGAACCGCGTCGCCGTTCCCAAGGCGCGCGGTGCGGCGGGTGCGCAGGGCGGCCTGGCGGGCGCGCTGAATTCCGCGCTGAAGAAACACAAGGGCGTCTGGTTCGGCTGGTCCGGCAGGGACAGCGACGAGGCGGCCGGCACGATCAACATGCAGCGCCACGACGGCGTGACCACGGCGACCATCGACCTGACTTCGCAGGAGGTCGACGACTATTACAACGGCTACGCCAATTCGACCCTGTGGCCGCTGTTCCACTACCGGCTCGACCTGACCCGTTACGAGCGGGAGACGGGCAAGGGCTATGAACGGGTCAACGAACGCTTCGCCGAAAGCGTCACCCCCCTGATCGAGGACGACGATCTCGTCTGGGTCCATGATTACCACCTGCTGCCCCTGGCCGAGCGGTTGCGTTCCCGGGGGCTGAAGAACCGTATGGGCTTCTTCCTGCACACTCCATGGCCACCGACGCGGCTGTTCGTCTCCCTGCCTTTCCACGAACGGCTGGTGATGGCGATGCTCGAATATGACGTCATCGGGTTCCAGACCCGCGAATGGCTCGAAAGCTTCCTGCATTACTGCGAGAAGGAACTGCACGCCGATATCGACGAAGCCAGCGGCCGCATCACCTATCAGGGGCGGACCTGCACCGCGCGCGCCTATCCCATCGGGATCGACTGGGACCATTTCCAGGCGCAGGGCGAGACGGGCGAGGCAAGGCAGGCGGCGCAGCGGCTGTTGTCGTCGACCCGCCGCCGGACGGCCATGATCGGTGTGGACCGGCTGGATTATTCCAAGGGGTTGCCGGAACGGATCGACGGGATCGGACGGTTCTTCGACCAGAATCCGGACCGGGTGCGCGACCTCGTCTATATCCAGATCGCACCGCCCAGCCGGGAAGATGTCGACAGTTACCAGAAGATCCGCAACGAGCTGGAGCAGAAGACCGGCCAGATCAACGGTGCGCGGTCCGAAGTCGACGTGGTTCCGATCAGATATGTGAACCGCGGATACAGCCACGCCGAACTGTTTGGTTTCTTCCGTGCCGCGAAAATCGGCATGGTCTCTCCGCTGCGCGACGGAATGAACCTGGTGGCGAAGGAATATGTCGCCGCGCAGGACCCGGAGGACCCGGGCGTCCTGATCCTGTCCCGGTTTGCCGGCGCCGCGGCGCAGCTTGATCGGTCGCTGCTGGTCAATCCGCACAGCCCCGACGATCTTGCGCACGCCATCGGCAAGGCGCTGGACATGCCGCTGAAGGAGCGGCGCGAACGCTACGAAGCCAGCATTGCTACGGTCCGCGACGACAACGTACAGATATGGACGGAGAACTTCGTCGCAGACCTCGCCGGAGAGGGCGAAGCGCAATAGGCGCGTTCAGCAGTAGCGCTGCACCGGCGGGGCATCCTCTTCCCATGCGATATTGTTCGACCGGGCGAGGAATTTCTCCAGTTCCAGATGCTTCGGGCTTTCGGCCCTCGCGGCGAGCACCTGCTTCACCTTCAGCAGCATGAATTTGGGATCGAACGGCTTGCGGATGTAATCCTGCGCGCCGTTATACCGGGCCTGTTCCTCGTCGCCCGCACCCGTCATGGCGGTGAACATGATGACGGGCAGGTCGTAGAGGTTCTTCGATCCGCGCACCTCGCGCAGCACCTTCGCCCCCGACATGCCGGGCATACCCTGGTCCAGCAGCATCAGGTCCGGCCGCCGCCATTTGAGCAGGTCCAGTGCCTCTTCCCCGCTGGTGACCCAGCCGCAGGCGTGGCCCTTCGTAATCAGGATTTCGGATGCCATTTCGGCGATCAGTTCGTCATCGTCGACGATCAGGATGTGAGCCATGGAAAAACTGTCCTCGCAATTGCTCCCGTCAGGCCATCGCTTCTATCCGCAGCATGCTACGCAGGGATGGGCAGGGGGGTAGGCACTGCTACGGATAGGTGCTCGCTTGCTGGCCGAGGTTGCCGCGACGCGGCGCGCCTGCCACCACCGGGGCCATGATTCGCAATCCCTTCCTGCCCATGCAGGGCATTCACAACTTCCGCGATTACGGCGGCTACGAAACCAGCGACGGACGCCGCGTGCGTACCGGACTGCTCTATCGCTCCGGCCAGCATGTCGAAGCGGAAGACGCCGACCTCGCAGCGATCGACGCGCTCGGCATCCGGACCGTGATCGACCTGCGCGGTGAAAGCGAGCGGACCCGCAATCCCTGCCGCCGCAGCGACGGGTTCGACGCGGAAGTGATCTCCCATCCGGGCGAGACGACCAGCAGCCCCCCGCACGAGGATGTGGGTAGCACCGCCGTGACGGCCGACTATGCCCGCCAGCGCATGACGGCGGTCTATACCAGGATGCCGGAAAACCCGGCGATGATTTCCATGTTCTCGCGCTTCTTCCAGGCCCTGGACCAAAACGAGGGTGCGAGCCTGGTTCACTGCTTTGCCGGGAAGGATCGCACGGGGATCGCGGCCAGCATGGTTCTGCATGTCCTTGGGGTTCCGCATGAATCCATCGAACGGGAATTCCTGCTGACCAACGACGCGCCCACGCTGGAAGTGCTCAAGCGGCAGTCGCTACCGGGGATCGAGGCCCGGATCGGGAAGCTGGACGAGGATGCCGTACGCAGCCTGCTGGAGGTGCGCCGCGAATATTTGCACACCTATCTAGACCGTGTGACCGCCTCGCACGGGTCGTTCGATGCCTATCTCACGCAGGCGATAGGTGTGGACGATGCGATGCGCGACCGGCTGAAGGCGCGCTTCGTGGAGTGACAACCGGCCCGGCGCTTCCCATATGAAACGTCATACGAAACCCGATTGCAGATACGAATACGGACAGGACTGACATGGCTACCCATCGCACCAAGATGCTCATCATCGGATCCGGCCCCGCAGGCTATTCCGCCGCGATCTACGGCGCGCGCGCCATGATGGAGCCCATTGTGGTCCAGGGCCTGCAGCCCGGCGGCCAGCTGACGATTACCACCGATGTCGAGAATTATCCCGGCTTCCGCGACGTGGTTCAGGGCCCCTGGCTGATGGAAGAGATGAAGGCGCAGGCAGAGCATGTCGGCACGCGCATGATGTGGGACACCATTGTCGAGGTCGATATCGACGGCGGTTCGCCCTTCCGCGCCATCGGTGACAGCGGCGACGAATATATCGGCGACGTGCTGGTCATCGCCACCGGTGCGCAGGCCAAGTGGCTGGGCGTGCCGGGAGAGCAGGAACTGGGCGGCAAGGGCGTGTCCGCCTGTGCGACCTGCGACGGGTTCTTCTATCGCGGCAAGAAAGTCGCGGTGATCGGTGGCGGCAACACCGCAGTCGAGGAAGCGCTGTACCTGACCAACCATTCCGACGACGTGACGCTGATCCACCGCCGCGACGAATTGCGGTCGGAGAAAATCCTGCAGGACCGCCTGTTCAAGTCGGACAAGATCTCGACCCTGTGGAACAAGACGGTCGAAAGCTTCGAGGCCGGCGAGGATGGCTCGCTGCACCACCTCGTGCTGAAGGACACGCAGACGGGCGAGACATCGACGCTGGAAGTGGACGGCGCGTTCGTTGCCATCGGCCATGCGCCCTCGACGGAACTGTTCAAGGGCAAGCTGCCGATGGACGATGGCGGCTATCTGCTGGTCGAGCCGGGCACGCCCAAGACCGAAGTGCCGGGCGTATTCGCCGCAGGCGACGTGACCGACAAGGTCTACCGCCAGGCAGTTACGGCGGCAGGCATGGGCTGCCAGGCGGCGCTTGACGGAGAACGCTTCATCGCCGGGCTCGAAATCGAACCCGACGGTCATGTGGAGGCCGTTCCCGAAGCGGCAGAGTAGGTCTCTGGCGCTCCGGGTACCGGTCTGGCGCTCCGGGTATCAGTCTGGCGCCCGGGGCGCCTTTACATGTGGATGTCGAAGACCGTCACGGCGGCGTGGAAGATCAGCGCGATCAGCACCACGCTCGACAGGGCGAACAGCACGAAACGCACCATCACCACATTGGCGGTCGCCTGCACCAGCGAGTGGACCAAGCGAAGGCCGGTATAGATCCAGGCCAGCAGCGTATTCATCTCGCCGCCCTGGCCGGTAATCGCCAGCACCAGCACGGCTGCATAGAATACGGTCGGCTGTTCGTGCAGGTGATTGTAATTGTGCGCCTTGCGCTGGACGCTGGTCGGCAGCTTGGTGTCCAGCAGGGCGGCCGTGTTGTTCTCCGCCAGTTCGCCGGGCGAAACGCCCTGCTTGCTCATGGCGGGAATGCGGGTCGCGTACATCCACGCCCACATGATCATCGTCCACACCAGCAGCGCGACGAGGGGCTGGAGAATGGCTGTATCGGTCATACCGGTAATGCTCCCGGGTCAAAGAAAAGGGTCGCCCATACTGCCCTCAGGGCGAGGACGATCAGGGCGATGGTCGAAAGAACGAAGAACAGGAAGCGGACGCTCACCTTGTTCACCGTGGCCTGCCACACCGAATGGACGATGCGAAGCGCGACGTAAATCCACGCGAACAGCACGTCGATGGCCGATGCACCCATGATCGCGAGGATGATCACGGTGGGATAAAAAATCGTCGGCTGTTCCATCAGGTGCGCGTAATTGTGCGCTTTCCAGTTGACCTTGTCGGGCACGACCCCTTCGAGATCCTGGCCCCGGCCGCCCGGCCTAGCGTTCGCGAGATTGCCTGCCGCCGCCTTCATGGCGGGGAAGCGCGTGCCGGCCATCCAGAACAGCATGACCAGCGACC
This sequence comes from Erythrobacteraceae bacterium WH01K, assembly GCA_027941995.1. Taxonomy (NCBI): domain Bacteria; kingdom Pseudomonadati; phylum Pseudomonadota; class Alphaproteobacteria; order Sphingomonadales; family Erythrobacteraceae; species Erythrobacteraceae bacterium WH01K. The sequence continues at coordinate 1,566,178 of CP115966.1, forward strand.
ACACGACCAGAACCGCCGCCGGCGCGAGCATTTGAGCCTGCATTCGAACTCTCCCTGTTGCGCCGCCTAGCTGCAAGGGCAGCGGAGCGTTGTCAATTCACGCCGCCCCGCCGCGCACCGTGCCTGTGGAGATCGTTTGCGCGAAACGTTCCGGATCGACATTTCCGCCTGTCAGCATCACGACCGTATCGCTGTCGGTTTCCACCTTGCCGGCAATCACGGCGGCCAGTGCCGCTGCGCCGCCCGGTTCCACCACGAGGTTGAGGCGGGAGAAGGCGAACCGCTGGGCCTCGCGCACCTCGTCGTCGCAGACCGTCACGCCCGGATCGCTGCGCCCCTGTAGCACGCCGAGGTTTATCGGCTTCGTCGCATCGGGCTGCAGGGCGTCGCAGATGGTCTTGGGTTTGGGCTCGCCGACGGAGACGATCTCGCCCCTCCGCAATGCCTGTCCCACCATGTCCCAGCCTTCCGGTTCGACCGGAACGATGGCGCTGTCCGGGCAGGCGAGGGCGATCCCGGCTGCCAGACCGCCGCCCCCGCAGCAGACGACGAAGCGCGAGGGATTGCGGCCGAGTTGCTCCGCTGCTTCTAGTCCGGCCGTGCCCTGACCCTCGATCACCCAGGGGTCGCCGAAGGCATGGACCAGCGTGCCGCCCTGTGCCCCGAGCACGGTAGCCGCGACCTCGTCCCGGTCCTCTCCCGGCCGATCGTAAAGGACGATTTTCGCGCCGAGAGTCTTTGTCGCCTCTATTTTTACGGGCGGTGCGTCGCGCGGCATCACGATGGTCGCCTCTATCCCCAGCCGTTTTGCCGCCCAAGCGACGCCCTGCGCATGGTTCCCGCTGGATACGGCAACGACCCCGGCGTCCCGCTCGCTGGCCGAGAGGCTCGACAGGCGCCACCACGCGCCGCGTATCTTGAACGCCCCGACTGGTTGCAGGCTCTCGACCTTTGCATGGAGCCGGACACCGTCGATCTCCAGCGGCAGGAGGGGCGTGGGCAGCAGGGGAAGGGCGCGCAGGCTGGCCAGCGCATCGTGCACGCCAGTGGATCGAGGTGTTCGGATCATCTTGTCGTCCTAGCGCATTGGCTTATGTGAGCGGCAAGCAAATTCACCATTCAGCGTCCTGCAGGAGCCTTCGATGTCGTCCAAATCCGCAACAGTTCTCGTAATCGGTGCCGGCGGCGTCAGTTCGGTCTGCGTCCACAAGATGGCGTTCAACAAGGACATTTTCTCCGACATCCACCTCGCCAGCCGCACGAAATCGAAATGCGATGCGATTGCCGCCAGCGTGAAGGAGCGTGCCGGGGTCGACATCGCCACCTACGAGATCGATGCCGAGGAAGTCCCGGCAATGGTCAACCTTATCAAGAAGGTGCAGCCCAGCCTCGTCGTGAACCTCGCGCTGCCTTACCAGGACCTGCCGATCATGGACGCATGCCTGGAGGCGGGCGTCGATTACCTGGACACCGCGAATTACGAGCCGAAGGACGAGGCGAAGTTCGAATACAAGTGGCAGTGGGCCTATCACGACCGGTTCAAGGACGCCGGGCTGATGGCGCTGCTGGGCTCCGGCTTCGACCCGGGCGTCACATCCGTCTTCACCATGTGGCTGAAGAAGCACAAGCTGAAGACCATCCGCCAGCTCGACATCCTCGATTGCAACGGCGGCGACCACGGGCAGGCCTTTGCCACCAATTTCAATCCGGAAATAAACATCCGCGAAGTGACTGCGCCCGCGCGTCATTGGGAAAACGGCGAGTGGATCGAAACGCCCGCCATGCAGGTTTCGACCGAGTTCGACTTCGAGGCGGTCGGTCCGAAAAACGCCTACCTCATGTATCACGAGGAGCTGGAAAGCCTCGCGAAGTTCAATCCGGAACTGGAGCGCGCGCGTTTCTGGATGACCTTCGGCGACGAATACATCAAGCACCTGACCGTGCTGCAGAATGTCGGCATGACGGGGATCGAGCCGATCAAGTACCAGGGCAAGGAGATCATCCCCCTGCAATTCCTCGCCGCCGTGCTGCCCAAGCCCGAAACGCTGGGCGAGACGACCAAGGGCAACACCAATATCGGTGTCATCGCGACCGGCGAGGCGCTGGATGGCTCCGGCGAGAAGACGTTCTACATCAACAATATCTGCAGCCACGAGGCGGCCTACGAGGAGACCGGCAACCAGGCGGTCAGCTACACCACCGGCGTGCCCGCCATGATCGGCTCGGCCATGATGGTGCAGGGCAAGTGGGCCGGTGACGGCGTGTTCAACATGGAAGAAATGGACCCCGATCCCTTCATGGACATGCTGAACGAACACGGCCTGCCCTGGCAGGTGAGGGAAATGGACGGACCGGTCGACTTCTAACCAGTATGCAACTCACAGCTGAAGAAGTGTTGACCGACTGCCGACTCGCGCACGAGGCGATGGAAGCCGAGTCGGATCACGACTTGTTGCGAATCCAATGGATCGGAGCCTTAGCTCTCTTACGGTTGGTCGGAGATGTTCTTAACAAGGTAGACGGCAACAGGAGCGAACGGATCAAATCGTCTATTTTGCTCCAATTTCAGCAGGATCGGAATGACGAGATGTGTCGCGAATTTATCAAGGGTTCGCGCGATAGAGTCATTCACACGTACGACCATGACCTGCTGGACGTGAGCGAAATTCCGGTTTTGCTAGAGCACTCTGACGGAGAGTTAGAGAGACACGAATTGGACGAGTGTCTTTTTATGCCTCTGACCAAAGGTTACCGGGCGGGCGAAGATGCTCGGGATGTATATTCTGATGCAATCTCTTGGTGGGTTATGCACATCAACTCAATAAAAGAGAGAATAGCTTGATGGAAACAAAAGCCGGCGATCCGGGCGCGTTTGCGCAGTTCGACCTATCGCGGGTCGACAGTCCCGCATTCGTCGTCGACGCGGCGAAGTTGCGGGCGAATTGCCAGGTGCTGGCAGCCATCCGGGACGAGGCGGACATCAAGGTGCTGAGTGCGCTCAAGGCGTTCTCGATGTTCTCGGTCGCGCCGCTTCTTGGCGAATATCTGGACGGCGTCTGCACCAGCGGTCTGTGGGAGGCACGCCTCGCCAGCGAGTTCTACGATGGCGAGATCAGCACCTATTGCGCCGCCTACAAGCCGGAGGATCTGGAAGAGGTCTGCCGCCTGTCGGATCACGTGATTTTCAATTCGCCCAAGCAGATGGAGCGCGCGGCCCTGATCCTGGAACAGGCCAAGCTGACCGGTGGCGATGTCAGCGTGGGGCTGCGGATTAACCCGCAGGTGCCGACAGGCGAGGTTCCGCGCTACGATCCGTCCAGCCCCGGCAGTCGGCTCGGTTTCCCGCTCGACCAGTTGGAGCCCGAGCACATGGAAGGCGTGGAGGGTATCCACTTTCACAATCTGTGCGAGCAGGATTTCGAGCCGCTGGCGCAGACCTGGGACAAGGTGTTCGATGCGATCGAGCCATGGTTCGGGCAGCTCAAATGGATCAACATGGGCGGCGGGCATCACATCACCCGCGCCGATTACCAGCGCGAGGAGCTGGTGGAGTTCCTCAAGGATGCGAAGGAAGATACCGGCGCGGAAATCTATCTCGAGCCGGGCGAAGCGGTTGCGCTCGATGCGGGTATCCTCGTCGGGACAATCCTCGACACCGGTGTGAACGGGGTGCCTTTCGCGATCACCGATGTATCCGCCACCTGCCACATGCCCGACGTGATCGAGGCACCGTATCGCCCGGCCATGCTGGGCGAGGGGGCAGGGCAAGGGGCCCCGGTGCGGCTCGGCGGCCCGTCCTGCCTCGCAGGCGACATCATCGGCGATTACCACGTGGCCGGCGGCGCCAAGGCAGGCCAGCGTTTCGCGTTCCTGGACCAGGCGCATTATTCGATGGTGAAGACCAACACGTTCAACGGCGTTCCCTTGCCATCGATCTGGCTGTGGGACAGCGAAACCGACGCGCTGGAGCAGGTGAAGGCGTTCGGATACGAGGATTTTCGCAGCCGTCTGAGCTGAGCGCACGATCCATCGCAGATCAGCCCCGAAGCACCCCTTAGAAACTTGCGGAAGGCACAGGCGGTATTCACTTGCGTTTCATGAAGTACGATTTATATGCGCGCCTCCTGCTGCCCCGCCCCCGGAAATGGGGGGACTTCCTAACCGCAAGGCAGCGTGTCGTTTCACGGTCCGCAAGGATTGTTTAGGGGGTCCCTTGAGTTGCAGCATTTTCCCGACGCCAAGGCTGTAGTCCGCGCGCTTTCGCCGGATGAACCGGTCATTCTCAACCGTCCGCACGCAGCAGCGCGCGCGGCGCGTTTCTTTGTCGAGAAATTCCCGGGCAAGTCGCTCTATGCCGTGAAGGCCAATCCCTCGCCGGATCTCGTGAAGATCCTGTGGGACAATGGCGTGACGCATTACGACGTCGCCTCGATTGCAGAGGTGCGGATGGTGCGCTCGGTCCTGCCCGATGCAACGCTGTGCTTCATGCACCCGATCAAGGCGCCGGGCGCCATTCGAGAAGCCTATCGCCAGCACGGTGTGAAGACGTTCAGTCTCGACAGCGTCGAGGAACTGGAAAAGATCGTCGAGGCCTGCCGCGACGAGGACGGCAATCCCGCAACCGACCTGCGCCTTTGCGTGCGCCTGCGCGTGTCGAGCGAGCATGCGGCCCTGTCGCTGGCGGCCAAGTTCGGCTGCGACCTGACCGAGGCGCCGGCCCTGTTGCAGGTCGCTCGCCAGCATGCGGACTGGCTGGGCGTGTGCTTCCATGTCGGCAGCCAGGCGATGAGCCCGTTTGCCTTCGTGCAGGCGCTGGACCGCACCCGCGCCGCCATCGCAGAGGCGTCGGTCGTGATCGACATGATCGACGTGGGCGGCGGCTTCCCGAGCATCTATCCCGGAATGGAGCCGCCACCGCTGGAAGATTATTTCCAGATCATCCACCAGCATTTCTACGCGCTGCCCATCGCCTACAACGCCGAACTGTGGTGCGAGCCCGGCCGCGCGCTGTCGGCGGAATATTCTTCGCTGGTGGTCAAGGTGGAGAAACGCCGGGGCGACGAGCTCTACATCAACGACGGGGCCTATGGCGCGCTGTTCGATGCTGCGCATGTCGACTGGAAATTCCCGGTCAAGCCGCTGGAAGACGACCTGATCAAGCCGGACATGGACTTCGCGTTCTACGGTCCGACCTGCGACGATGCCGATTACATGCCCGGTCCCTTCGCGCTGCCGGAGGATATCCAGGCAGGCGACTACATCGAGATCGGGATGCTGGGTGCGTATGGCGCCGCGATGAAAACCGGCTTCAACGGCTTTGGCGAGGCAATCAGCATCGACGTGGAAGACGAGCCGATGGCGAGCCTGTACCGCGGCGACCGCGATCGCCCGGCGACCGACAACGTGGTCAATCTGCGCTGAGTTTTGCGGGGATTTCCCGGGGGGAGGGTGCCGACTGGACCTTCGTCTTAAAGGGGGAGATTCGACAGCAGGTTCAGCCGGCAGGTTTTATTTGGGAACCGGCGCCGCGATTAACAGCCTGACCCGAAGTCCATGGCTTCAGATACCGGCCTCTACCGCGATGCGGACGAGGTCGGCACTGGAGCTCAGCCCCAGCTTCTCCATCGCCAGGCCGCGGTGCATCTTGACCGTCTTTTCCGACAGGCCAAGCTCGGCGGCAACCTGCTTGTTGCGCAGGCCCGATGCCACCATCCGGGTCACTTCGAGCTGGCGCGGCGAAAGGGTCTTGAGCGCTTCCGTCGCGCGGCGCTGGCGACCGATCGATACGCTGGACTGGTCTTCCGACACCTCTACCTGGCTGCCGAGGAAAAACTGCAACTCGTCGTCGTCGCTATAGATCGGCGCGACCAGAACGGCATTGCGGAACGGGGTTCCGTCCTTCTTGTAATTCAGGATCTCGACCAGAACCGGCTTGCGCTCTCTCACGCCTTCGCGGATGCGCTCCGTCAGCCAAGGTTCGGTGCCTTCGCCCGCCAGGAAGCGGCAATTGCGACCGACGCATTCCTCGGCAGAGAAACCGGTCAGTTCCTCGAATGCCTTGTTGACGGCGACCAGCGGATTGTCGGGCAGGCGCGGATCGGAAACGACGGATGCAATCGGGCTCGCCTCGATCAGGGTCAGGACCCATTCCGGCGGAGGCTCGAATGATACGGGAGGCTGGTTCTTGTCCGAACCGTTCGATGGCTTTCCGTCACTCATGACACGCATATCGGTGCGAATTGCAACGAAATCAACTTATCTTGTGGACTTTCAGCCCAGGCCTTTCCCGCCGACCTGGATTTCCATGAATTGCGGCTTGCTCGTCGGCTTGCCGGAGATCGCCTCGTGCGGATAGCGGCCTTCCGGAATCGAAGTGAGCGGCATCCCCGCAGCGGCAAGCGCATAGGGAGAGACCCGGTGCCGCGTGCAAAGGCCGCCGGCCCCGTCGCTCACCAGCGGGGATTCGAACTCGACCGCGATGGTCGCATCCCGCGAACGCTTCACTTCGCACACGACCAGCTGTCCGCCGCCAAGGTCGAGCACCAGCGGCGTCCCCACCGGAACGCCGGCCAGTCCCTCGATACGCGAACCGCGCGTCGACAGGTCGCGCATCGTGGCGGTATAATGATGATCGTCGTGAATGATGCCGATCTTGCGGAACACGGAGCGTCGCTCGCTGCGATACTTGTCCGGCCCTTCCGGCTCGATCTTGAAACTGCCGCTTTCGATGCATTGCAGGATGACCTCCTGCGTAAGCGCCTTCGAATAGAGCCAGCCCTGGATCAGCTTCGCGCCCTTGTCGCGCACGACCTTCAGCTGGTCGAACGCTTCGACGCCCTCGACCGTGGTTTCCATGCTCAGCGCATTGGACAGGCCGACGATGGCAGCGATGATCTTGGCGCTGTTCTGCTCCTGCTCGGTACAGGAATCGACGAAGCTGCGGTCTACCTTGATCTTGTCGAACGGGGCGGAGCGCAGGTAGCTGAGCGAGGAATATCCTGTTCCGAAATCGTCCAGAGCCAGCCTCACGCCGAGACCCTTCAGCGTCTTGAAGGTTTCGTCGGTCGCTTCGAAATCGCCGAGGAAGATCGTCTCGGTCAGTTCCAGTTCCAGGCGTCCGGGCTCGAAGCCGCTATGGGCAAGGACATTGGCCACGACTTCGGGGAAGTTGCGCGTGGCGAACTGCACCGGCGAGACATTGACCGCGACCTTCACCGTCGACGGCCACTCGGATGCATCCTTGCACGCCTGGCGCAGGGCCCATTCGCCCATCTGGTTGATGAGGTCGCTTTCCTCCGCAACCGGGATGAACTGCGCCGGGCTTACGAAACCGCGTTCCTCGTGCTGCCAGCGCATCAGCGCTTCCATGCAGACCACCGTGTTGTCGACCGCGTCGACCACGGGCTGGTAATGCAGTTCCAGATCCCCATTCGCCAGGGCTTCGCGCAAATCGTCGAGCAGCGCCTGTCGCTCCTGCTCTTCGTCCTTCAGGTCGCTCGCATAGAAACGAAACTGGCCTCGTCCGCCGTTCTTTGCCGCGTAGAGCGAAAGATCGGATGCCTTCGCCAGTTCCTCCCGCTCCAGCCCGTCATAGGGCGCGATGGCGATGCCGACGGACGTGCCGATGACGGCGCGCTTGTCATCTTCCAGGGGGTAGGGCTGGCTGACGATGGCGATGATCTTCTCGGCGATCTCGCCCAGGGTCCCGCGATCGTCGATATCGGGCAGGATGATCTGGAATTCGTCGCCGCCAAGGCGTCCGACTTCGCCGCGATTGCCGATGATCGACTTGATCCGTTCCGATGCCTGAACCAGCACGCTGTCCCCGGCCGCATGGCCGAGCGTGTCGTTGACCTGCTTGAACTTGTCGAGGTCGAGCATCATCAGCGCGCAGGCCCGTTCCGCCTGCCGGTAGCTGGCCAAAATCGAGTCGAGCCGCTTGTTCATGTAATGGCGGTTGGCGAGGCCGGTGAGGGAATCGAATTCCGCCAGCCGGGAATCGATCAGCTTGCGCTCGTATTCGACTGAGACATCCTCGGCATAGCCGCGATAGCCGACGAAATTGCCGTTCGCATCGAACTTGGGATGCGCGGTCAGCGTCCACCAGGTCTGCTTCACGTCATGCCGGGACTTGCCGAGCGCATAGCGAACCGTCAGCCCGTTCAGCTTCGTGTGCGCTTTCAGCTGGAAACTGAAGGGACGCTGGGTGCCCTGATCGGGATTGTCCGGATCGGTCTCGAACAGTTCGACGACTTTCTGGCCGACCAGTTCTTCCGGCTGCTTGCCGACCGAACCGGCAGCGGCTTCGGTGATGTAGGTCAGGCGCCCTTCGGCATCGCTGGCCCATATCCACCCGATCCCCGCATCCTCGATATCCTCCATGACCTGGAGACGGGTTTCGCCGAAGTGCCCCGGCTTGGACTGTGCATCGTTTGCAGCTGCAGCGGCATCGCCGGCGTCACCGCGGCTACCCAGACTGCTCAGGATTGAACGCACCGACATTGCTGTGGTGACCTGCCTTTCTTGCGACCTTTGAAGGCTGCAATAGGCACTGCGTGGTTAATAACCCCCTAAGTCGGGGGCCGCCACCAAGGCTTGCGATGGACCCGCAGTCTCCCGGTCAATCGTCCTCGAATCCGACGAAACGGACAGCGTCTTCGGGATCCTTGCGATTGGTGTAGACGGAGTTTGCCGGAAACTCGGGGTCGGGCCAGCCCATCGCCACCGCTTTCATGATGACCTGGTCGTCCGGAATGCCCGCATGTTCTCGCACGACGGGGCTCTGCATGATGCCTTGGGAGTTGATCACGCAGCCAAGACCCCGGCTCCATGCCGCATTGACGAGAGCGGTGGTGGCCGCACCGCAATCGAACGCGGTGTCGTCGCTGCCCGACAATTCCCGGTCGAACGTCACGATGACGCAGACGGGGGCATCGAACTGGCGAAATCCGCGCAGGACCCAGTCCTGCCGTTTTTCCTTGTCGTCGCGTTCGATACCCATCGCGCCGAAGAGCTGTACCGCGACCTCGATCTGGCGTTCGCGGTGGACGCCGGCAAAGGGCTCCCCGCGGCGGAATTCGCGGCTGTCGGGTTCGCCTGCGAGGATGCGTTCGGTATTGCCCTTGCGGATGCGGTCGAGCGGTTCGCCGGTGATGGCGTGGAAATGCCAGGGCTGCGTATTCATCGACGTCGGCGAGCGCATGGCGAGGCCGATGACCTCTTCGATCAGCGCCTTGGGCACGGGCTTGTCGAGATAGCCGCGGATGGATTTCCGCCCGCGTACGACTTCAGCGAAGGTCTGGTCCGGATTGCCGCTCATGAATGCTCCTGAAATGATTTCAGGCGGCTCTAGCGCAGCGGCGCGCAGGTGCAAAATACCCTATGCTCAGGCGGCCTCGGCCAGCTCCATGTCGAGCCTGTCCCAGATCTCCACCAGCGCATCGGTCAGTTCGCGCATCATTGCTTCGGTATGCGCGGGGCCGGGGGTGAAGCGCAGGCGCTCCGTCCCGCGGGGCACGGTGGGATAGTTGATGGGCTGAACGTAACAGCCATATTCGGCGAGCAGGATGTCGCTGATCTTCTTCGCCCGCACCGGGTCGCCGACCATCAGCGGCACGATATGCGTCGTGCTGGGCATCACGGGCAGGCCAGCATCGCGCATCATGGTCTTGAGCGTGGCGGCGGCAGCCTGCTGGCCGTCGCGTTCCTCGCTCGAGGATTTGAGATGCTTCACCGCGGCCAGCACGCCCGCGACGAGGGCAGGGCTGAGCGAGGTGGTAAAGATGAAACCGGGGGCATAGCTGCGGATGCAGTCGATGATTTTTGCATCGGCGGCGATATAACCGCCCATGACGCCGAACGCCTTGCCCAGCGTGCCTTCGATGATGTCGATCCGATGCGCAGCCTCGTCGCGTTCGGAGATGCCGCCGCCGCGCGCCCCGTACATGCCGACGGCGTGCACTTCATCGATATAGGTAAGGGCGTTGTATTTCTCTGCCAGGTCGCAGATCGCGTGGATCGGAGCGACGTCGCCGTCCATGGAATACACGCTTTCGAAGGCGATGACCTTGGGCGCGTCGATGTCTTCTGCCGCCAGCAGTTCTTCCAGATGTTCCAGATCGTTGTGGCGGAACACCCGTTTGGGACAGCCGGAATTGCGGATGCCGGCAATCATGCTGGCGTGGTTCAGCTCGTCGGAGAAGATCACGCAGCCCGGCAGCAGCTTCGACAGCGTGGACAGCGTCGCGTCGTTGGAGACATAGCCGCTGGTGAAGAGCAGCGCGTTTTCCTTGCCATGCAGGTCGGCGAGCTCGCGCTCCAGTTCGATGTGGTAATGCGTGTTGCCGCCGATATTGCGCGTGCCGCCGGACCCGGCGCCGACATCGTGCAGCGCCTCTTCCATTGCGGAGATCACCTTGGGATGCTGACCCATGGCGAGGTAATCGTTGGAGCACCAGACCGTGATCGGCTTGGGGCCGTTGTGACCGGCAAAGCACCGCGCATTGGGAAACGCACCCTTGTTGCGCAGGATGTCGATGAAGACGCGGTAGCGTCCCTCGGCATGAAGGCGATGGATCGCCTGGTCGAAGATATGGTCGTAATTCATGGCTTCGGCCTCGCAGATAATGGCACAATCCCTCGAATGCCACCGTGATCTTTGCGAACCGTTCGCAGGAAAGCGGGTTAAATCCGATCTATCTGATCGAGGCCGTAGGTCTTGAGGGTTTCGACGAGCGGCTTTGGCAGGGTGGCCCCGCCGGTCATGACCATGCGGTCCGGGCGACCGGAAGCGAACTCCTGCCCGTCGGACAGGGCGGCGATGCGGCGGGCGATGCCTTGCGCCCCGTCGATGAGCGTAACGTCCTTGCCGAATGCCTCCTGCAGCTCGCCGCGCAGCAGCGGGAAGTGGGTGCAGGCGAGCACCACCACATCAATGTCGCGCCCCCCTTGCTGCAGGCTGAGGCCGGTGCAGGCATTGGCCACCGCGTCGACCGAGATATGTTCGCCCCTCAGCTTCGCCTCGGCCAGCATCACCAGGTCGGGCGCGGCATGGCGCAGCATGGTCTTGCCGCCGGCATGCTCCCGTTCCAGGTCGTCGACATAGGCCTGCCGGATCGTGGCCTCCGTCCCCAGAATGCCGAAGGTGCCGGTCCGCGTCAGCTTTGCTGCAGGCTTGATCGCCGGAACCGTGCCCACAATCGGGGTCTCCAGCACGTCGCGCACCATCGACAGTGCGATGGTGCTGGCGGTATTGCACGCAATGCAAATGAGGCGCGGCTGGTATCGCTCGCTCAGCCGGCCAAGCAACCCGCAGACCCGCGCGGCGATTTCCGCTTCGGTCTTGCCGCCATAGGGCAGCCCTGCAAAGTCGGCGGCGTAGATCAGCGGCGCGCCGGGCACGGCCTCGCGCACGGCGGGCAGGATCGAAAGTCCGCCGACGCCCGAATCGAACAGCAGGATGGGACTTTCAGGCTTCACCGAATGCTCCAGATCGTGGGCGCCCGCGCTTGTGCAGGCCGTGCTTTTCCTTCTAGTGCAGCGCTATAGGACAATGGACCGCCGCGACAAGCTCGGGGCGAATGGAGGTCGATTTGGAAGCGTGGATTCCCGCCCTGATGGGCTATCTGATCGGGTCCATCCCGTTCGGCCTGTTGCTGACGAAGGCCGCCGGTCTTGGCGATGTGCGCAGTATCGGCAGCGGCAATATCGGCGCGACCAACGTGCTGCGTACCGGGAACAAGGGGCTGGCCGCCGCCACCCTGCTCCTCGACCTTGCGAAGGGGTTCGTCGCCGTGTTCGTGGCCGGGCAGATCTGGGACGAGAAGGCGATGGCCTTCGCCGCGGGCGCTGCGGTTCTTGGCCATTGCTACCCCGTCTGGCTCGGCTTTAAGGGCGGGAAGGGCGTGGCGACCAATGCGGGTGTCGCCTTTGGCCTCGGCTGGCCGATCGGTCTGGCCTACGCGTTCGTGTGGCTGAGTGTTCTGGCGATCTTCCGCATATCGTCGCTTGCCGGCATGGCGGCGGTCGTCGCTGCCGCCGCTGCCGCTCCGCTCTTCGGATACCCGCAATTCTTTCCCGTGCTGGCAGCCATCGCGGTGCTGATCGTCTACCTGCACCGCGAGAACATCGCGCGGCTGGCGAGGGGCGAGGAGCCTAAGGTCGGCTCGTCGAAAAAGTGAGCCTCAGCCAGTCCGAAGCTTTCGCGCGCATTCGCCTGCTGCGCAGCCCGCGTATCGGGCCGGTCAGCTATGCCCAGCTGCTTGCGCGCTTCGGCACGGCAGAGGCCGCGCTGGAGGCGCTGCCCGACTTGGGCAAGAAGGGCGGGGCGAGCTACAAGGCCGCACCGGTCGACCGCATCGAGCGAGAGGTCGAAGGGGTGCGTAAGGCCGGCGCGAAATACCTTTTCCATGACCAACCGGATTATCCCGACCTACTGGGCCAGATATCGGGCGCGCCGCCGATCATCAGCTATCGCGGCGACCTGTCGCTGGCATCGAAACCCTGCGTCGCGATGGTGGGCGCGCGCAATTCCAGCGCAGCGGCGGTGAAGCTGGCGCGGGAGTTCGCCTCTGCGCTGGCGGGAGAGGGCTTCACCGTCGTCTCCGGCCTGGCGCGCGGAATCGACGGGGCGGCGCACGAGGGCGCGTTTCCGCGCACCATCGGCGTGATCGCCAGCGGGATCGACATCGCCTACCCGCCGCAGCACGCCGAGCTGCAGGAGCGGATTGCGAGCGAAGGCCTGCTGGTCGCCGAACAACCGCCCGGCACAGAGCCGCGCGGCAGCCACTTTCCCAGCCGCAACCGCATCATCGCCGGGCTGGCGGGCGGCACGCTGGTGGTGGAGGCGGCGGTCAAGTCCGGCAGCCTCATCACCGCACGGCTGGCGGGCGAGGCGGGGCGCGAGGTCATGGCCATCCCCGGCAGCCCGCTGGAAGCCCGCAGCCACGGCTGCAACCACCTGATCCGCGAAGGCGCGGTGCTGGTGCAATCGCCCGAAGACGTGGTCGAACTCCTCACCGACTTCGATGGCAACCCCCGCAGCACCTTCCGCGAGGCCTCGCAGGATTACGACGCTTTTGGTTTGGCAGGGGCGCCGGAGGAGATGGCCGAGGCCGAATCCGCCGACTTAGAGAGCCTGCTGACAACCGCGCCCGTGGCCGTGGACGAACTCATCCGACAATCGGGCGCAACCGCCGCAGCGGTGCAATTGGCGCTGCTGGAACTGGAGATCGCCGGGCGACTTGAGCGCCACGCGGCGGGGCGGGTGAGTCTGAACTAGCTAGCCGTCCGAATTGCAGATTTCGAACAGGATAGACTTGCCAATACTTCCCGGTACCGTTCGCCGGTATTGGAAATCAAAATCATCAATGTCGTGAGATCGCGAGGTTATTGTGCCATTCGGCGCGTAGGAGATGCTAGACACTTGCTGCATTTCGCCGCGTTCGCATGCAACTCTCACCAATGTCTTCGTTTCGCGGTTTCTCGTCGTTCGATCTTCGCTGTGTTCTTAGAGGACCCAAGCTTCAGCAACAATAAAATTCCTGCCGAACTTCGACGGTAGACGTCTTATAGATGCTTCATCCAGAAAGATGCTCGTGCCAGATTTCGTCGAAGTAACATACGTCCAACCTTGATCCTGGGCGCTTGCCTGCGAAGCCATCGCTAAAATCGAAATCGGGCCTAGCACGGCAAATCTTAGAGCTGTGGTGCGGCTAGCGATCAATCTCTCTCTCCTTCGCTTCTCACGTAATTATCTTTTCCAAGTAAAGCTATCCCACTTGACCCCCTCCGCACCCCGACCCCACCTTCGCGCGTATACGCATACGCACACGTAAGGGACTGCCCACACCACCATGCAACTGGTCATCGTCGAATCGCCCGCGAAGGCGAAAACCATCGAGTCTTACCTCGGCAAGGACTTCAAGGTCCTCGCTTCCTACGGTCATGTCCGCGACCTGCCGCCCAAGGATGGCAGCGTGCGGCCGGACGAGGATTTCGCGATGGACTGGGAACTCTATCGCGACAAGCAGAAGCGCTTCAAGGAAATCAGCGACGCGGCGAAGAATGCCGACCGGCTGGTCCTCGCGACCGACCCCGACCGCGAGGGGGAGGCTATCAGCTGGCACGTCCAGGAGCTCCTGAAGAAGCGAAAGGCGTTGCCGACCAAGGTCGACCGCGTCACCTTCAACGCCATCACCAAGAAGGCGGTGACCGAGGCGATGGCGCGCCCCCGCGAGCTCGATACCGACCTGATCGATGCCTATCTCGCCCGCCGCGCGCTCGATTACCTGTTCGGCTTCACGCTGAGCCCAGTGCTGTGGCGCAAGCTGCCCGGCGCGAAGTCGGCGGGCCGGGTGCAATCGGTCGCGCTGCGGCTGGTGTGCGAGCGCGAGCACGAGATCGAGATCTTCAGGCCGGACGAATACTGGTCCGTCCTCGCCAAGATGGAGCAGGACGGGACCGCCTTCGATGCGCGGCTGGTCAAGTTCGAGGGCAAGAAGCTCGACAAGCTGACGCTCGGCAATGAGGGCAGCGCCATGGCTGCGAAGACCGCGGTGGAGCAGGGCCGCTTCACGGTCGAGGATATCGAGACCAAGCCGCTCAAGCGCAATCCCTCGCCGCCGTTCACCACCTCTACGCTGCAACAGGAAGCGGCGCGCAAGCTCGGCTTCTCGGCCAGCCACACGATGCGCTGTGCCCAGTCGCTCTACGAAGCGGGTGCGATCACCTATATGCGGACCGACGGCGTGCAGATGGACATGTCGGCCATCATGGCCGCGCGCGATGCTATCGCGGAGCGGTTCAGCGAGGATTATCGCCCGGAAAAACCACGCTTTTACAGTACGAAGGCGAAGAATGCTCAGGAGGCGCACGAGGCGATCCGCCCGACCAGCTTTCTGAAGAAGAGCGCGGGATCGGGCGACGAGGCGAAGCTTTACGACCTCATCTTCAAGCGCGCGATGGCGAGCCAGATGTCGGCCGCGCAGCTGGAACGCACCACCGTCACCATGCGCGATGCGACCGGCCAGCACGAGCTGCGCGCGACGGGGCAGGTCGTGAAATTCCCCGGCTTCTTCGCGGTCTACCAGGAAGGGTTCGACGACAAGTCGGACGATGACGACCAGGAAGGCCTGCTGCCCGCCATGCGCAAGGGCGATACGCCGGCAAAGACGGCGGTCGAGGCCAACCAGCACTTCACCCAGCCGCCGCCGCGTTTCTCCGAAGCATCTTTGGTCAAGCGGCTGGAGGAACTGGGCATCGGGCGTCCGTCGACCTATGCCAGCACCATCCAGACCCTGCGCGATCGCAATTACGTGCGGATGGAGAAAAACCGTTTCTTTGCAGAGGAATCGGGCCGGCTCCTTACAGCATTCCTCGAACGCTTCTTCCCGCAATATGTCGCCTACGACTTCACCGCCGGGCTGGAGGACGAACTCGACGTCGTGTCCGACGGGCGCGAGGAATACAAGAAGCTGCTCGCCAAGTTCTGGGCCGACTTCAAGCCCAAGGCCGACGAGGTCATGGAGAAGATGCCGAGCGAGGTCACCGAGGTGCTCGACAGCTACCTCTCCGACTTCCTCTTCCCCCCGCGCGAGGACGGCAAGGACCCGCGCTACTGCCCGCTTTGCGACCAGGAAGGGCGCGAGGGCGGCGAACTGCACCTTCGCGGCGGGCGCTTCGGCGCGTTCGTGGCGTGCAACAATTATCCCGAATGCAAATACACCCGCCGCTTCGCCCAGCCGGGCGCGGATGGCAGCGACCCGGCGGAAGACGGTCTGATGGGCGTCCATCCGGAAACGGGCGCGGAAATCCACCGCAAGTCGGGCCGCTTCGGCCCCTATGTCGAAATGGAGGAAGGCGAGGAAAAGAAACGCGCCAGCATCCCCAAGGATGTCGACGATTTCGACCTCGAATGGGCGGTCAAGATGCTCGGCCTGCCGCGCATTGTCGGCCAGCACCCCGAAAGCGGCGAGGATATCGAGGCGGGCGCATGGCGCTACGGCCCGGCGGTGCGCCACAAGGGTACGTACGGCAAGCTGCAGAACACCGCCGAAATCTTCGAGATCGGCATGAACCGAGCGGTCGACCTGCTGGCCCAGTCGGCCAATCGCAAGGGCGGCGGGCGTGGGAAGGCGGAACCGATCAAGACGCTGGGCGAACACCCGACCAGCGGCGGCGAGATGAAGGTGATGCCGGGCCGCTACGGGCCGTATGTTACCGACGGCACGACCAACGCGACGATCCCGAAGGATGTGAAGCCGGAGGACCTGGAGCAGGCACAGGCGATCGAACTGATCGACGCCCGCGCCGCGAAGGGCCCGCCGAAGAAGAAGGGGCGCAAGAAGGCTCCGGCAAAGAAGAAGGCGGCGCCTAAGAAGGCGGCCGCCGCGAAAAAGTCCCCTGCCAAGAAAAAGGCCCCCGCCAAAAAACCGGCGGCCAAGGCAGACTGATGGCGAAGGAACGCTTCGAGCGGCACAAACAACCCTGGACCGGCGAGGAAGCGGGCAAGCTCAAGCTGCTCGCCGGTAAGGGACAGGGCATCAAGCAGATCGCCAAGGCCCTGAACCGCAGCGAGGAATCGACCAAGAGCTTCGCCAAGCAGCAGAAGATTGCGATTGCCAAGAAGCGGTAGCTAGCCCTTCCACTCCAGCCCGATTTCCTCGAACACTTCGCGGTCTTCGTCCCAGTTCTCCTCGACCTTCACGTGGAGGAAGAGGTGGACCTTGCGGCCGAGCATTTCGGCGAGTTCCTCGCGGGCGGCCTGGCCGATTTCCTTGATGCGGGAACCGCCCTTGCCGAGCACGATGGGGCGCTGGCTTTCGCGGGCGATCACGACCTGCTGGTGGATTTCCACGCTGCCGTCCTCGCGCTCGATATAGCGTTCGGGGCGCACCGCGCTGGCATAGGGCAGTTCGTCGTGCAGCTGGCGGTAGAGCTGTTCGCGGGTAATCTCGGTGGCGAGCAGGCGTTCTGACGCGTCGCTGACCTGGTCCTCGGGATACATCCACTCCGCTTCCGGCATGCGGGCAGCCAGCGCGGCCTTCATTTCCGGCACGCCGTCGCCTGTCAGGGCGGAGACGAAGAACACCTCCTCGAACTCCGCTTTCGCGCCCAAATCCTGCGCCAGCGCCAGCAGCGGCTCCTTCTTTGCGCGGTCCACCTTGTTGAGGACGAGGATCTTGCGTTCGGGCCGCTTAGCCAGCGCCTCGACCAGCGGCTCCAGCTCGTGCCGACGTTGCTTGATCGGATCGACCAGCAGCAGAACCGCGTCCGCGGCTTGCGTCCCGTCCCACGCAGCCGTCACCATCGCCCGGTCGAGCTTGCGCTTGGGCGCGAAGATGCCCGGCGTATCGACGAGGATCATCTGCGTGTCGGGCTGTTTATCCGGATACAGCGCAATGCCGAGCATTCGGGCGCGCGTCGTCTGCGCCTTGGCGCTGGTGATCGCGACCTTTTGCCCGACGAGCTGGTTCACCAGCGTGGACTTGCCTGCATTGGGCGCGCCGATCACCGCAACCATGCCGCATTTTTGCCCGGCCTCGATGCCGGTGCCGGATAGGCTGCTGTCGTTCTTACTCAACCGTATGTCTCCATGAAGGCTTTTGCCGCGGCGGTTTCCGCTTCGCGCTTGCTGTTTTCCGTCGCCTCTGCCTGACCGACCTTGTGCACCGTCACACGTACGGTGAAGCGCAGCGAGTGGTCGGGGCCGGAACGGTCGACGAGTTCGTATTCGGGCGTCCGATACCCGCTGCCCGCGGCCCATTCCTGCAGCGCGCTCTTGGGATGTTTCGAGCGGCCTGTATCGCCTTCCACCTGGCTGGCCCAAAGCGTGCGGATCAGGTCGCGCGTTGCATCGAATCCGGCGTCGAGGAAATTCGCGCCGAGCAGCGATTCCATCACGTCGCCAAGGACATTTACGCTTTTCGCCGCGCCGTCCTCGCGAGCCTGCTTGCCCAGCCGGATATGGTCGCTGGCGCCCAGCTGGGCGGCCACCGCGGCGCAATTGGCCTTGCTGACCAGGGCGTTCAGGCGCTGGGCCAGTTGGCCTTCTGCACCGGGATTGCGGACGAACAGCCAGTCGGCGATCGTCAGGCCCAGCACGCGGTCGCCAAGGAATTCGAGGCGCTGGTAATCGCGCTTCTCGCCAAGGCTGCCGTGGGTGAGCGCGGCGATCCAGCGCGCCTCGTCCTGCACGGTGAAGTGGTTGGCGGTCAGCCAGTCACGGGTTTCGGGGGCAAGCTGGTTCATAACCCGTCCCCCATACGCTGCCAGCGCGTGGCCGGAAACCATGAACCGGGGCGCAGCCATTCCGCGCCGCCATCGGTCGAGAACACGATGCGTTCCGCGCGGCCCACCAGCAGGGCCTGCGGGACCAGGCCGACCCCGCCGCCGGCCTCGGGCGTAAAGCGGCTGTCCTGCGAATTGTCGCGGTTGTCGCCCAGCAGGAACATCGCCCCATCAGGCACGCGGACCGGGCCGTAATCGTCCTGCGGCGTGGCGCCGAAATCGAGCACTTCGTAACTGCGTCCGCCGGGCAGGCTCTCGCGGAAACGCTTGTAGCTGCAGAAGACGCGGCCCGTGCCGTCATCCTCTCGCGAGGCGCCCCATGCACAGCCGGTATTGGCGGAGACAGCGACCTTCAGGTCCGGGAGCTTATTCAGCGGCAGGATTTCGCCGTTCAGGATAACCTCTCCGCCTTGCAGTTCCACCACGTCGCCGGGCAGGCCGATGGCGCGCTTAACGTAGTCGCTGCCGTCGACCGGGTGCTTGAATATCACGATGTCCCCGCGCTCGGGCGCGGATGCGAACCAGCGGCCGGGGATGAGGTCAATATCGAAGGGCAGCGAATTGCTGGTATAGCCATAGGGCCACTTGCTGGCGATCAGGTAATCGCCGTTCATCAGGCGCGGCAGCATGCTTTCGCTCGGAATGTTGAAAAGCGAGAACGCGAAGCTGCGAAACGCCAGCGCGGCCAGCGCGACCAGCAGGATGAAGCGCAGGAAACTGCCCGCGGTTTCCCCGTCGGCAGACTTGCCGTTTTCCGCTTCCCGCGCAGTCGTATTCGCGTCTTGTGCCTTTTCAACCATTGGCCGCTTCCCTAGGCGAGCAGGAGAAAGCGGCAAGAGGAAAGACGTTCACGATGGCAAGCGATATCCAGCAGGCATGGCAGCAGATCGAACAGGTGGAAACGCCTACGCTTGAGGCCCTTTTCGCTGCCGACGCCGACCGGGTGGCCAGCTTGTCCGGCAGGATCGACTGGGGGGAGGGGCTGGATGCCGGCGGTATCCTGTTCGACTGGTCGAAAACCCATCTCTCCGCCGAATTGCTGACCGCGTTCGAGGCGCTGGCCGGGGCGCGCGATTTTCCCGCCATGCGCGAGGCGCTGCTGACAGGCGCGAAGATCAACGTGACCGAAGGCCGCGCGGCCGAGCATACCGCACCGCGCGGGACGGGCGCCGATGCCAGCGTGGAAGAGGCCCATGCCCTTCTGGCGCGGATGAAAATGCTGGTCGATGCGATACACCAGGGCGCCCTGGGCGAGGTGAAGCACCTGATCCACGTGGGCATCGGGGGCAGCGCGCTGGGTCCGGCGCTGGCCGTCGATGCCCTGACGCGCGACCTGTCGCTGGTCGACGTCCATGTCGTCTCGAATATCGACGGCGTGGCGCTGGAGGAGGCGTTTGCCGCCTGCGATCCCCAGACGACGATGGTCGCCGTAGCCAGCAAAACCTTCACCACGATCGAGACCATGACCAATGCCGAAAGCGTGCTGAAATGGCTGCGCGATGGCGGTGTGGACGATCCTTCCGGCCGGGTGGTTGCGCTGACCGCCAACCCGGAAAAAGCCGTCGAATGGGGCGTAGACGAAACCCGCGTGCTGCCCTTCATGGAAACGGTCGGCGGGCGCTACTCGCTCTGGTCCAGCATCGGATTTCCCGTCGCCATCGCCGCCGGATGGGACGAGTTCGAGGCTATGCTGGCAGGCGCTGCGGCCGTCGACGCGCATTTCGCCAGTGCGGAAGGGCGCGAGAACCTGTGCCTGCGCGCCGCCTTCGCCGACCAGTATTACAGCCGCGTGCGGGGATGCCAGACCCGCGCCGTCTTCGCCTATGACGAGCGGCTGGGCCTGTTTCCCGACTACCTCCAGCAACTGGAGATGGAATCGAACGGCAAGCGCGTGACGAGCGCGGGCGATCCGGTCGATGGCCCGACATCGCCGATTACGTGGGGCGGGGTGGGGACCGATGCCCAGCATGCGGTCTTCCAGCTTCTGCACCAGGGTACGCATCTGGTTCCGGTGGACTTCATCGCCAGCATCGCGCCGGGAGATGAACTCGACCCGGCCCATCACCGCATCCTGCTGACCAATTGCTTTGCACAAGGTGCCGCGCTGATGGCGGGCGGCAACATGGCAGCAGACGGCAAGGACCCCGCACGCGCCTTCCCCGGCGACCGCCCGAGCGCGACCATGCTGTGCGACTATCTCGACGCGGCGACGCTGGGCGCTCTTATCGCCTTCCACGAGCATCGGACCTTCGCCAATGCCGTGCTGCTGGGCATCAACCCCTTCGACCAGTTCGGCGTCGAGCTGGGCAAGAAGATGGCGAACGATATCGAAGACGGGGAAGCGGAGTTCGATGCCAGCACCATGGCCTTGCTGGAGGCATCGGGTCTTTCCTGAGATGGGCCGGACGGTCGCTTTCGATTGACTTTGTGCGCCGCAGCATCCATCTGCATGTCATCGAGACGCCCGCCAGCGTGAAGCGGCGGGAGTGAGACAGCTCCATCGCCCCGGCAGCGCCTCGGTCCTTTTCTTAGAAGCTTCCCTATTCACGCGGGTCGTTTTGACACCCGCGCCGCGCCCGGAATCCGTTCCGAGAGCGCGCCGCATATCTTGCGAGTTCGAAACACACACATGACAACCCAAACCGACCAGACCACGTTCAACGATCTGGGTCTTTCGCAGCCTGTCCGGCAGGCTCTCGACCTGAAGGGGTATTCCAACCCCACGCCGATCCAGGCGCAATCCATTCCCCATCTCCTCGAAGGGCGCGACCTGCTGGGTATCGCCCAGACGGGCACCGGCAAGACCGCGGCCTTCATGCTGCCCAGCATCGACAATCTGCGCGAGGCGGACAACCGCACGCCGTTCAAGTCGTGCCGGATGCTCGTGCTGGCACCGACGCGCGAACTGGCCGGCCAGATTGCCGACAGCGCGAAGGATTACGGCGCGATGGCGGGCCTGAAAGTGCACTCGATCGTCGGCGGCACTTCGGTCAACAAGGACCGGAACAAGCTGCACCGCGGGACCGACATCCTGGTTGCAACACCCGGCCGCCTGCTCGACCTGATCGACCAGAAGGCGTTCAATCTCGGCAGCGTGGAAATCCTCGTTCTGGACGAAGCGGACCAGATGCTGGACCTCGGCTTCATCCACGCGCTTCGGCGCATCGTGCCGATGCTGCCGGACGATCGCCAGACCTTGCTGTTCAGCGCCACCATGCCGGGTTCTATCAAGGAATTGTCGAAGAATTACCTGACCGATCCCGTCCATGTCAGCGTGACCCCCGCGGCCACTACGGCAGAGCGGATCGAGCAGTATCTCCTGATGGTCCAGCAGGACGAGAAACAGGCGCTGCTGCAGATGATCCTGCAAGGGCGGTACGACACGCCCGGCGAACTGGAACGCGTGCTGGTCTTCGCCCGCACGAAGCACGGCTGCGACCGGATCGTGAAGAAGCTGGCGCAGGCCAATATCGAGGCGAATGCCATCCACGGCAACAAGAGCCAGCCGCAGCGCCAGCGTGCGCTCAACGACTTCAAGTCGGCCAAGGTACCCGTGCTGGTCGCAACCGATGTCGCCGCGCGCGGGATCGATATTCCGGGCGTCAGCCACGTGATCAATTACGAGCTGCCCAATGTGCCGGAACAATATGTCCACCGCATCGGCCGCACCGCGCGGGCGGGCAAGGACGGGATCGCGATTGCGTTCTGCGCGGAGGACGAGCGCTCCTACCTGAAGGACATCAACAAGAGCACCGATGCCGAGTTCGAACGCCTGCCGTTGCCGGAAAATTTCCGCGCGGTGGTGGAAGGTGTCGGCCCGACCAAGCCTGCGCCCAAGCAGCAGCGCGGCAGGGTTCAGGCCAAACCGCGCGCCGGTGCGCCCAAGCGCAAGCACCCCTCGCGCGCAGGCAAGCCGAACCGGGGCCAGGGCGGCAGCGGTGAAGGCGGCGGACAGGGCCGGCCCGGTGGTGGCGGCGGACGCAATCGTCGTCGGCGCAGCGGGGGCGGCAACGGTGGTGGCGGCGGGGGCGGAAACCGCAACCGCCAGGGTTGATTGCCCGGCCTCTGCGGAAACTCCTGCGGCGCCGATGGTTGGCAAGGGACAGCTGTCCCGCCATATCGCGGCGACAACAGGAGATTTTCATGGCCGACTACGATTACGACCTTTTCACGATAGGCGCGGGCTCCGGCGGGGTTCGCGCCTCTCGTGTTTCTGCCGCGCATGGGGCGAAGGTCGCGATTGCCGAGGAATTCCGGGTCGGCGGCACCTGCGTGATCCGGGGCTGCGTGCCCAAGAAGATGCTGGTCTACGGCGCGCATTTTGCGGAAGACCTGGAAGACTGCCAGAAATTCGGCTGGGAAATCGGTGACGCCAAGTTCGACTGGATCAAGCTGCGCGATAACGTGCTGGCCGATGTCGACAGGCTGGAAGGCGCCTATACCGACACGCTCGAAAGCCACGAGGTCGATATCTTCAAGGAACGCGCCCGGATAACGGGTGACCATGAAATCACGCTGGAAAGCGGCAAGACTGTCACCGCGAAACATATCCTCATCGCGACCGGCGCCCATCCCCGAATGCCAGAATGCCAGGGCGCGGACCTGGCGATCAGCTCCAACGATGCCTTCCATCTCGATGAGCTGCCGAAGAAGATCATCATTGCCGGCGGCGGCTACATCGCGAACGAGTTCGCCGGCATCTTCAACGAATTCGGCACCAAGGTGACCATCGTCAATCGCGGCGACCAGATCCTGCGCGGCTATGACGAGAGCGTGCGCGACCGCCTGCTGCAAATCTCGATGACGAAGGGCATCCAGTTCCGGTTCAACACGGTATTCGAATACATCAAGGAATGCCCCGACGGCGGCTATTTCGTGAAGCTGAGCGATTGCGAGGAAGAGCATGTCGACCTTGTCATGTTCGCTGTGGGCCGCGTGCCGAACACGAAGGATCTCGGCCTGGATAGCGTCGGCGTGGAGCTGGGCGACAATGGCGAGGTGAAGGTCGACGAGTTCAGCAAGACCAATATCGATTACATCTATGCCGTCGGCGACGTCACCGACCGGGTGCAGCTGACGCCAATCGCCATTCGCGAGGGGCAAGCCTTTGCCGACAGCGTCTTCGGCGACAGCGAACCCTATGCGGTCGATCATGGCTGCATCCCAAGTGCCGTGTTCAGCCATCCGCCCATCGCCTCTGTCGGCATGACCGAGGGCGAGGCGAAGAACACGCTGGGCGGTGTAAAGGTCTACCAGTCCGATTTCCGGCCGATGAAGAACGTGCTGGCCGGACGCAACGAGCGCAGCCTGTTCAAGATGGTCTGCGATGCCGCCGACGACCGGATCGTGGGCATACACATGATCGCGCCCGAAGCGCCGGAAATGATGCAGGCCGCCGCCATTGCGGTGAAGGCGGGACTGACCAAGGCGGACTTCGACGCGACCACGGCCATCCATCCGACCATGGCGGAAGAACTGGTGCTGATGCGCTGAGGGTTCAGGGGCGATACAGGCGGGGCGGACAAACTGCCCGAAGTGATCCGCCGTCTCGCCCCCGTCGCCATCGCGCTCGCGCTCGCGCTGTCATCCTGTTCTCCAGGCACCGGCAGCGAGACCGACCCTGCGCCGGAGACTGAAGAGGCAGGAGGCGCCGGTTTCGCCACCCAGATTGATCCGCCGCTTCCCGACTATGCGCGCCTGATCGAGGCACGGCCGGAAATCGCCGCGCGCAATGTTTTCATAGAGCCATCAGGAGAGCCTCCGCCGGATGCGAAATCGATCGGCGATCTGTGGATCAAGCGGCTGGAATCGCGCGATGCGCTAGACGGTATCGGTTTCAGCGAAGCAGGCTCCGAAGCGTTTGCGCGCCTGCTCGACACCCGAATGTCGCGCCGGGATTTCGACGCCTGGGTGAAAGCGAATGGCTGGGACGTTCCGCGGCACATCGCTTTCCACTTCATCGACGCGCTTTCCTTTCCGGATGTGACTGCCGAGGCGCGGTCACGCATTCGTTACTGGCCGGCGCAATCGGGCCGCACGGGGATGCAGAAGATGGCGGCGTGGCACGGGAAGGTATTCGTGCGCGACGGCTGTTTCTTCGTGCGCAAATATGACGGCTCGGAATCGCTTGCATGGTTTCTCGCGGAAACCGGGCTCGACGTCGATGACGAGGGGTTTCTCGTGCTGAGGGACCGGCGGACAGGCTGGATCGTGGCCCGCGTCGGGGAGAAGATGACATGGGCCGGGCCGAATGCCCTGAAGATTACGCCGAGCCAGAAAGCGGAGCTCTACGCCGCCTGCGGAAAACATCCCGTAGCAAGCGTCGGCAATCCGGAATCGGAGGAAAGCGTCATGGTGCGATACCCGCATGTGCGCGAGCCCATGCCGCCGCATCCCGCAACACCGCCCACTCCGTCATCGCCTGCGGCACCTGCATCGGATTGACGCTGCGCCGCGCATCCGGCAACGCCTTTCGCGAAACGATAATACGCCGGGGCGCGCGCCATGCCCCCCCAGGGAGAGCACATGTCCGCCAACATCGCCGAAATGGAACGCCGCCGCGAAGCTGCCCAAATGGGTGGCGGCCAGAAGCGCATCGACGCGCAGCATGCGAAGGGCAAGCTGACCGCGCGCGAGCGGCTCGACGTGCTGCTGGACGAGGGCAGCTTCGAAGAGCTCGATACCTATGTCGAACATGACTGCACCGATTTCGGGATGCAGGACCAGAAGATTCCCGGCGACGGTGTCGTCACCGGCAGCGGCACGATCAATGGCCGGCTGGTTTATGTCTTCAGCCAGGATTTCACCGTGTTCGGTGGCTCGCTGTCGAAACGCCATGCGGAGAAGATCTGCAAGGTCATGGACACCGCGATGAAGGTCGGCGCGCCGGTCATCGGCCTCAACGATTCCGGCGGCGCGCGCATCCAGGAAGGTGTCGCCTCGCTCGGCGGCTATGCCGAGGTGTTCCAGCGCAATGTTCTCGCCAGCGGCGTCGTCCCGCAACTCAGCGTCATCATGGGACCGTGCGCTGGCGGCGCGGTGTACAGCCCGGCCATGACCGACTTCATCTTCATGGTGGAAGACAGCTCCTACATGTTTGTCACCGGGCCGGACGTGGTAAAGACGGTGACCAACGAGGAGGTGACGCAGGAGGAACTGGGCGGTGCGAAGACGCATACTACCAAGACCAGCGTCGCCGACAATGCCTTCGAGAACGATATCGAGGCGCTGCTCGCAACGCGCAATTTCTTCGACTATCTGCCGCTCAGCAATCGCGAGGAGGTGCCCGAACGCCCGACCGCCGACGCTTGGGACCGCGAGGAGCATAGTCTCGACACGCTGATCCCGGCAAATGCCAACCAGCCTTACGACATGCACGAGGTTATCCGTAAGACTCTGGACGAGGGCGACTTCTTCGAAATCCAGCCGAACCACGCCGCCAACATTATCTGCGGCTTCGGCCGGGTCGAAGGGCGCACGGTGGGCGTGGTGGCGAACCAGCCGATGGTCCTCGCCGGCGTGCTCGACATCAATTCGTCGAAGAAAGCCGCGCGCTTCGTGCGCTTCTGCGACGCCTTCGAAATCCCGATCCTGACCTTCGTCGACGTGCCCGGCTTCCTTCCCGGCACCGCGCAGGAGCACAACGGCATCATCAAGCACGGCGCGAAGCTGCTGTTCGCCTATGCCGAGGCGACCGTGCCCAAGATCACCGTCATCACACGCAAGGCCTATGGCGGCGCATACGACGTGATGGCGTCCAAGCACCTGCGCGGCGACCTCAACTACGCTTGGCCCACCGCCGAAATCGCCGTGATGGGCGCAAAGGGCGCGGTGGAGATCATCTTCCGATCAGAGCGCGACGATCCCGACAAGATCGCCGAGAAGACCAAGGAATACGAAGACCGCTTCGCCAACCCCTTCGTGGCCGCACAGCGCGGCTATATCGACGAAGTGATCTACCCGCACTCGACCCGCAAGCGGATCGCACTGGGGCTACGCAAGCTGCGGACGAAGCAGCTCGAGAACCCGTGGAAGAAGCATGACAATATTCCTTTGTAATTGATCTATGGAATGGGTCTGGGCCTCTTGCGCTGCTCTCTGGACGCTGGGCGTTGCTACACTTGCGAAGTGGGCTTGGTTCGCCCGCGCCCGCTGGAGCGCCCAAGGTTTCGTTGACAACGGTTTGGGGACCCGAATTGTGTTGAGGGACAATCCCCGATCATTCGCGATCATGTTGTTAAGCATGCGCGCGTTAGCCATCGTCGGCGCTTTGTTCGCCGTGTTTGGCCTGGCCATTACTCTTGGGTGGATCTGGAAAGCACTATGAAACTCGGCCGTCTCAATCATATCGGCATCGCGACGCCCTCGATTGCGGAATCGCTGCGCTTTTATCGCGACGTCATGGGCGCGACGATCAGCCATGAGCCGTTCGACCTCGAGGAGCAGGGGGTGAAGGTCTGCTTCGTCGACACGCCCGGCCACGACGGCACCAACGGCACGCAGATCGAGCTGATCGAGCCGCTGGGTGAGGGCTCCACGCTGACCGGCTTCCTCGCCAAGAACCCGGCGGGCGGGCAGCATCATGTCTGCTACGAGGTCGAGGATATCGAGGATGCCCGCAAGTGGTTCGAGGGGCTGGGCAAGCGCATTCTCGGCCCCACGCGCATCGGCGCGCACGGCACGCCGATCTTCTTCCTCCACCCCAAGGACATGATGGGCCAGCTGACCGAGATCATGGAAACGCCGAAAGACGGGCATTGATTGCTCCCCCATCGTTGGCCCGGACTTGATCCGGGCCAATGCTTTCTTCAATCCGGCGCTCTGGTAAGCTGGACCCCGGATCGAGTCCGGGGTGACGAGAGATTTCGAGATGACCGACAAGACCCCGACCTACGACGACTGGAAAGCCCTTGCCGACAAGGAGGTGAAGGGCCGCGACCTTACCTGGCACACGCCCGAAGGCATTGCCGTCAAGCCGCTCTACACCAGCGAGGATACGGCGGATCTCGACCCCGGCGTGCCCGGTATCGCGCCGTTCACGCGCGGGCCCTATGCCTCGATGTACACCGGCCGTCCGTGGACTATCCGCCAGTATGCTGGCTTCTCCACCGCCGAGGAATCGAACGCTTTCTACCGCCGCAACCTCGCCGCCGGGCAGAAGGGCCTGTCGGTCGCCTTCGACCTCGCCACGCACCGCGGTTACGACAGCGACCATCCGCGCGTGGTCGGCGATGTCGGCAAGGCGGGCGTCGCGATCGACACTGTGTGCGACATGGAGATCCTGTTCGACCAGATCCCGCTCGACACCATGAGCGTCAGCATGACGATGAACGGCGCGGTGATCCCCGTGCTGGCTTTCTACATCGTCGCGGCAGAGCGGCAGGGGGTGAGCCAGGACAAGCTCGCCGGGACCATCCAGAACGACATCCTCAAGGAGTTCATGGTCCGCAACACCTATATCTACCCGCCCGAACCGAGCATGCGGATCGTCTCCGACATCATCGCATATACCTCGGCCAACATGCCGAAATTCAACAGCATTTCGATTTCGGGCTATCACATGCACGAAGCCGGGGCGACCGCGGTGCAGGAACTCGCCTTCACCATCGCCGACGGCAAGGAATACGCCAAGCGCGCGATGGAAGCGGGGCTCGATATCGATGCCTTCGCGCCGCGCCTGTCCTTCTTCTGGGGCATCGGCATGAACTTCTTCATGGAGATCGCCAAGATGCGCGCCGCGCGCGCGTTGTGGCACGATGTCATGGAAGGGCTGGGCGCGCAGAACCCCAAGTCGAAGATGCTGCGCACCCACTGCCAGACGAGCGGTGTGAGCTTGCAGGAGCAGGACCCCTACAACAACGTCATCCGCACCACGATCGAGGCGATGGCGGCGGTGCTGGGCGGCACGCAGTCGCTCCACACCAATGCGCTGGACGAGGCGATTGCGCTGCCGACCGACTTCTCCGCCCGCATCGCGCGCAACA
Source organism: Erythrobacteraceae bacterium WH01K (assembly GCA_027941995.1). Classification (NCBI taxonomy): domain Bacteria; kingdom Pseudomonadati; phylum Pseudomonadota; class Alphaproteobacteria; order Sphingomonadales; family Erythrobacteraceae; species Erythrobacteraceae bacterium WH01K. The sequence goes on from CP115966.1 coordinate 1,594,449, forward strand.
CGCAGCTGGTTATCCAGGAAGAGACCGGCATAACCAATGTCGCCGATCCGCTGGGCGGCAGCTATTACATCGAAAGCCTCACTGCCGCGCTGGTGGACGAGGCGAAGAAGATGCTCGACGAGGTCGAGGCGGCGGGCGGCATGACCGAATATGTCGCCAGCGGCAAACCCAAGGCGCAGATCGAGCAGGCGGCCGCTGCCAAGCAGGCCAGCGTCGACCGGGGTGAGACCGTGATCGTCGGCGTCAACAAGTATCGCCGTGACAAGGAAGACGAGATCGACACCCTCGATATCGACAACCACGCCGTGCGCCAGAGCCAGATCGAACGGTTGAAAACGGTGCGCGAAGGCCGCGACGAGGCCGCTTGCCAGGCGGCGCTGGAGGCGTTGCGCGCGGGTGCTTCGACAGGCTCAGCACGAGCGGACTTAGGGCCCGGAGACGACACCACATCCGCTCAGCCTGAGCTTGTCGAAGGCCCCGGGGCAAACCTCCTCGAACTCGCCGTGGAAGCCGCGCGCCACGATGCGACTCTCGGCGAGATCAGCCAGGCGATGGAAGATGCCTACGGACGCTACGACACGCTGCCCACCCCGGTGCGCGGCGTGTTCGCCGAAGCCTATGGCGACGATGATCGCTACGCACAGGTCGTCGAGGGCGTGAAGGCGGTCGAGCGGCGGCTGGGCCACAAGCCGAAGCTGATGGTCGCCAAGATGGGCCAAGACGGGCACGACCGCGGCGCCAATGTGATCGCCAGCGCCTTTGCCGACATGGGCTTCGACGTGCTATCCGGTCCGCTGTTCCAGACGCCGCAGGAAACCCGCGACATGGCCTTGGCGGAAGACGTGGACGCCATCGGCGCGAGCAGCCTTGCGGCGGGCCACAAGACGCTGATCCCCGAACTGATCGGATTATTGAAGGACGCGGACCGCGGTGACATCAAGGTCATCGCCGGCGGCGTGATCCCGCAGAAGGACTACGATTTCCTGCGCGATGCCGGGGTGCAGGGCATTTACGGCCCGGGCAGCAACGTGGTCGAATGCGCGGCGGATGTATTGCGCCTGCTTGGCCATAATATGCCGCCTGCCGGTGAGGATCTTGACGAGGCGGCGGAGTGATTGCTTCTCTCATCCTTGCGTTGGCCGCTTCGGCAACACCCGATCAGCAAAATACACAGTGCGCCGTCACTGCCCCTATTCGTGATCCCGAGGTGTGCGAGCCGCTTCTCGAGATTGGTGAAGTCACCATCTACAACATCGAGAGCGTCGCGGTGGGGACTTTCGACCAGATGCGTGAGTTCAGACAAGATATTGCGCACTGCCGGCTCGCGAGCCGCATTGACGGAGTCGATAGCCGAATAGCGGTGTACGATATCATTAATGCCGATAAGAATGGACGGGCCTGCGTAATAAAGTGGATCGACACAAACGCTCCCGAACTCAAATTCTCAGAAGAAAAGCTAAATTCCTACTTCATCCCCTAACTTACTCTTACAACCGGAATTGCTGTTGACCCAAATCCGCACCGACTGGACCCGCGACGAAATCGCGGACCTCTTCGACCTTCCCTTCACGGAGCTGCTCTTCCGCGCAGCCACCGTCCACCGTGAATATCATCCGCCCGAGCAGGTCCAGCTCTGCACGCTGCTGTCGATCAAGACCGGCGGGTGTCCGGAGGACTGCGGCTATTGCTCGCAGTCGGTGAAGGCCGACAGCGGGGTCGAGGCGACCAAGCTGATGGACGTGCAGCGCGTTCTGCAATCCGCCGCGCAGGCAAAGGATGCGGGCAGTCAGCGCTTCTGCATGGGCGCGGCGTGGCGCAACCCCAAGGACCGCGACATGCCCGCTATCGTCGAGATCGTGAAGGGCGTGCGCGACATGGGGCTGGAGACCTGCATGACGCTGGGCATGCTGACGCCGAAACAGGCGGATATGCTGAAGGAAGCGGGCCTCGATTACTACAACCACAATGTCGACACGGGCCCCGAATATTACGAGCGCGTAATCTCGACCCGCAATTACCAGGACCGGCTCGACACGCTGCAGAACGTGCGCGATTCGGGCATCAATGTGTGCAGTGGCGGGATCGTGGGCATGGGCGAAACGCGCGAGGACCGGGTGGGCTTCGTCCACACGCTCGCCACGCTCGAACGCCATCCCGAAAGCGTGCCGGTCAACGCGCTGGTGCCGGTCAAGGGCACTGTTCTGGGTGACATGCTGGCCGATACGCCGCTCGCCAAGATCGACGATATCGAATTCGTCCGCACCGTGGCGGTGGCGCGCATCTGTATGCCCATGAGCATGGTGCGCCTCTCGGCAGGCCGCGAGTCGATGTCCGAAGCCACGCAGGCGCTGTGCTTCCTCGCCGGTGCGAACTCGATCTTCACCGGCGACAAGCTGCTGACCGCGCCCAATGCGGGCGATGACAGCGACGGGGCGCTGTTCGCGAAGCTGGGCCTGACCCCGCTGGTGCAGGAAGAGCCCATGCGCGCCTCTGCCCCTGCCTGCATGGCGAGCGAGCCCGCCGAGTGATCGGCATCCTTCCTGCCACGGCACTGGCCGTCGCCTCTCCGGTCCAGCCCGGGCCGGTAGAGGCCATTCCCGAGCCGATCACCATCGGCGAAGCATACAGCTTCGATGCGCTGGACGCGGCGCGGCAGGTGAACGTGATCCTCCCGCCAGCTTACGAGGCAGAGCCTGATCGGACCTGGCCGGTCATCTACATGCTGGATGGCGGCATGGAGCAGGACATTGCCATGGGGATCGGCATTGCGCGCTGGAACGCGATGTGGGGACGCAGCGCCGATGCCATCATCGTGGGGCTGGAAACGAAGGACAGGCAGCGCGAATTGCTGCCTGCGACACAGGATGCCGCAGAGGCCGCCCGGTACCCGGGCGCTGGTGAAAGCGACCGGTTCCGCCAGTGGATCGCGCAGCAGGTGAAGCCGCTCATCGAAAGCCGGTATCGGCATAACGGGACCGCTGTCCTCGTGGGCGAAAGCGCGGCCGGTCATTTCGTCATGGAGACGTGGGCGGATGCGCCGGGGCTGTTCGACGGATACGCCGCGATCTCGCCAAGCCTGCAATGGAATGGGGAAAACCTGAGCCGGCGCCTCGCAAAGGCCGGTGCCTCGCCGCGCCCGAGGCTTTACCTCTCGCTTGCGGACGAGGGCGGGGCGACCGAGACGGGCATGGAACGCGCGCTTGCCGCGATGGGGGAGGGACAGGCCTACTGCTTCTCCGACCGCCGCGAAGACCTGCGCCATGCAACCAGCCTGCACGGCCTCCTGCCCGAAGCGCTGCAATATCTGCTGCCGACGGAGGCGGACTGGCTGGAGGAATATGGACTGACCCTACGCTGCGATCGGCAGGGGCAGGCCGCCGACTGATGCCGCGGACGCCGCGCGGTTCGATGCCGGCTCTGGGGTTCGACGTCCCCTCGTTGCTCGGCAAGGCGCGCAGCGGCGGGGCGCTGAAGATCGGGCTGTCGAAGCTCGACGAACGCGATTGGTTCCAGCCCCGGCCCGACCGCGCAGCGCGTGCCGCCGCATTCGCAGAGTTTCCTAGCGGCATACAAATGACCTCCGAAGCGGCTCGGCCGGGAGCAGAGCTCGCCGGGATGCTGGGTATCACAGGCGGCCTCGCCGAAGCGGCGGCAAGCAGGCACGAGGATATTTGCCTGCTGACCCGCAGGGAAGGCGAGGAGGTCTATCGCCTTATCGGGACTGCCGTGGCTTGGCCTTCGGACTGGCTACCGTGCGAGAAGATGGGGCTACCAATGCGGGGGCTGCACGCCCCGATCCATGGCTATGAAGACCAGCTCGCGTCCGGCGTCGACCGGTTCATGGACAGGCTGAAGCCCGGCGCAATCTATGGCCGCAGCAACTGGTTTATCGCTGCAACAGGGGCGATGCGCTGGGTGGCGGAGCCGCCGGACATCGCCTTTGCCGATGCGACCCCGGCCAATGCGGGAGGAACACTTTTCGTCCGTTCGGAGCGGCAGACCCTGCGGCGCCTGCCGGAAACGGGCGCAATCCTGTTCACGATCGGCATCTATGTCCAGCCGCTCGGCGCGCTCCCCGGTGCCTCGCTTCGTTGGCTGGCAGACGCCGCTCGCGCCATACCTCCGGGGGAAAGGGAGCGGAGAGGGATCGGGGCTTACCTTCCGGCGCTAATCGGCTATGCGGAAAGCCGCGGAGAGGAGAGAGCGCGATGATGATCATGGCCCTGATATTGCTGCAAGGCGCAGCGACGCTGGATTGCGGCAACGCGATGACCCAGACGGACATGAACCGGTGCGCTGCCCGTGAATTCGACCGCGCCGACCGCGCCCTGAACGTGCAGTGGACACGCACCGCGGAGGAAATGCGCCGGCGCGATGCCACGGCATTTCGCGACGGGCGACCCGGCTATTTCCAGACCCTGCTTGAATCGCAGAGAGCCTGGCTGAATTATCGCGATACGCAGTGCCGGGTGGAGGGATATTACGCGCGCGGAGGGTCGCTTGAACCGCTGCTGGTCGCCACATGCAAGACGCAGCTGACCCAGGAACGCACGCAAACCCTGCGCGATCTCGTTACCCAGTAAATCCGGCCTGTCCGCCGCCAATTCACGCCATTAGAGGCCACTTCATGTTCAAGAAAATCCTGATTGCCAATCGCGGCGAAATTGCATGCCGAGTCATCACGACCGCGCGGCGCATGGGCATTGCCACGGTCGCCGTCTATTCCGACGCCGATGCGCGCGCGCCCTTCGTGCGGATGGCGGACGAGGCCGTGCATATTGGCCCGGCCGCAGCTGCGGAAAGTTACCTGGTCGCGGACAAGATCATCGAAGCCTGCAAGCAGACCGGGGCCGAGGCTGTGCATCCGGGCTATGGCTTCCTGTCCGAACGTGCCAGCTTCGTGGAGGCGCTGGAGAAGGAAAACATCGCGTTCATCGGCCCGCCGGCCGGGGCCATCGCCGCCATGGGCGACAAGATCGAATCCAAGCGGCTGGCCAAGGATGCCGGCGTCAACACCGTGCCGGGTTCGCCCGATGCTATCGACACCACGGAAGAGGCCCTGAAATGGGCCAATGACATCGGCTATCCGGTGATGATGAAAGCCAGCGCCGGGGGCGGGGGCAAGGGCATGCGCCTCGCCTGGAACGACACCGACGTGAAGGAAGGCTTCGAGGCGACGAAGCGGGAAGGCCTCAATTCGTTCGGCGACGACCGCGTCTTCATCGAGAAATTCATCGAGGACCCGCGCCATATCGAAATCCAGATCCTGGGCGACAAGCACGGGACCATCCTTTATCTCAACGAACGCGAATGCAGCATCCAGCGGCGTCACCAGAAGGTGGTCGAAGAAGCCCCGTCGCCCTTCGTCACCGAAAAGATGCGAAAGGCGATGGGCGAGCAGTCCGTGGCGCTGGCGCGGGCGGTCGATTACCATTCCGCAGGCACGGTCGAACTGATCGTCAGCGGCGCGGACAAGTCGGGCGAAAGTTTCTACTTCCTGGAAATGAATACCCGCCTGCAGGTCGAACATCCGGTGACCGAGGCGATTACCGGCATCGACCTTGTCGAGCAGATGATCCGCGTGGCCGCCGGCGAGAAGCTGGAGATGACGCAGGCCGATATCGGTATCGACGGGTGGTCGATCGAAAACCGCGTCTATGCCGAAGACCCGTATCGCGGCTTCCTGCCCAGCACCGGGCGCCTTGTCGAATACGACCCGCCACTGGAAGGCTGGACCGACGACGGCAGGGCCAACGGGCGGCGCGGTGTCGATGGCGTAAGGATCGACGACGGCGTCTACGAGGGCGGCGAAGTCTCGATGTTCTACGATCCGATGATTGCCAAGCTGGTGACATGGGGAGAGACGCGCGACGAGGCCGCAGACCTTCAGGTGCAGGCGCTCGATGCTTTTCGCATCGAAGGGCTGGGCCACAATGTCGATTTCCTCTCCGCGCTGATGCAGCATCCGCGTTTCCGCTCGGGCGAATTGACGACAGGCTTCATCGCCGAAGAATATCCCGACGGGTTCGAGGGCGCGGCTGCTTCAGAGGACCTGAAGCGCGGGCTTGCCGCCGTGGGCGGCGTGATCGCTGCCGCCGATGCCGACCGTGCGCGCCGGATCGACCAGCAACTCAGCGGACCGCTTTATGCGCCGGGGGACTGGGCCGTCCGCATCGGTGAACGCGCTGAGGGGGCGAGCGATTTTGCCGTGCAGCTGGGCGAGGAAGACATTCGCGTCGACGACACGCCCGTCGATCTCAGTTTCGACTACACGCCGGGCGACCGGATGATCGCGGTCGAACTGGACGGTGAGCTGCTGGGCATTCAGCTGGAGCCGACGCGGACGGGCTATCGCATGACGACGCGCGGGGCCACGCACACGCTGCGCATCCTGCCCCAGCGCCTCGCCCACCTGACGCAGCACATGATCGAAAAGGTTCCGCCGGACCTTTCGAAGATGCTGATCTGCCCCATGCCCGGCCTGCTCGTGAAACTGCATGTCGAAGAGGGCGAGCAGGTCCAGCCGGGCCAGCCCCTGGCCACGGTCGAGGCAATGAAAATGGAGAACATCCTGCGCGCCGAGAAGGAAGGCACGATTGCCAGCATCAATGCGGAAGAAGGCGAAAGCCTGGCGGTCGATGCTGTGATCCTGGAGCTGGAATAGATGCATCTGAACCATGCCCCGGATGCGCCTGCTGCGGACGAAACGGATTTCGCCACCTTCCTGAAGGCCGATATCCGTGCTGGCACGATCCTGTCGGCGGACGAGTTTCCGGAGGCCCGCAAGCCGTCCTACCGCCTGCTGATCGATTTCGGCCCCGCCATCGGCCGCAAGAAAAGCTGCGCCCAGATCGTCGCCAATTACGCGCGCGAAGATCTGGTCGGGCGGCAAATAGCGGCGGTCGTCAATTTCCCACCGCGCCAGATCGGTCCTGCCATGTCGGAAGTGCTGACGCTCGGCTTTGCGGACGATAAGGGCGATGTCGTGCTCTTTGAGCCCGACCAGACGGTGCCTGACGGTTCACGGCTTTTCTAGGGGGTCAGTGCGCTTGCAACTGTTCCGACAGGAACGCGGCGATATCGGTCACGGCAACGTCCCGCGCGAGATAGGCCTCGCCGATTCCCTTCAGCAGGATGAAGGGCAGGGTGCCTGCATCCATCTTCTTGTCGTGCATCATGTGGCCGGCCAGTGCCTCGCCGGAGCAGGAAAGGCCCAGCGCCGCTATTTCGGACGGCAGGCCGGCGGCAGACACAGCCTTTGCGATGCGCGACGCATCATCCTGTGTCAATTCGCCGCGCCGGGCGGAATAACGCGCTGCAAGCACCATGCCCAGTGCGACAGCCTCGCCGTGCAGGAGCCGGTTGGAAAATCCCGTTTCCGCTTCCAGTGCGTGGCCGAATGTGTGGCCCAGGTTCAGCAGCGCCCGCGCACCGCTCGTCTCGCGCTCGTCCTCGGCGACGATCCTTGCCTTCGCCGCGACACTCCGCGCGACGGCTTCTTCCAGTTGCGCGCCGTCATGCGCCAGTACGGATTGCCCATGCCGATCCAGCCAATCGAAGAATTCGGCATCGCCAAGTACGCCGTATTTCAGAACCTCGGCATAGCCTGCGCGCATCTCCCGCGCCGGCAGCGTCGACAGGCAGTCGGTATCGGCGAGGACCAGCGAGGGCTGGTGGAATGCACCGACCAGATTCTTGCCCGCGGCTGTATTGATGGCCGTTTTGCCGCCGACCGAGCTGTCGACCTGCGACAGGAGAGTGGTGGGCAATTGCACGAAACCGCAGCCGCGTTTCAGGATCGCGCAGGCGAACCCGGTCAGGTCGCCGACCACCCCGCCGCCAAGCGCCAGCACGTGATCCCCGCGCTCGACCCCCTGTTCCAATAGCCAGTCGATCAGGGTTTCCAGTCCGGTCCAGCTTTTCGAACCCTCGCCGGGCGTGACGAGGTAGAGCGCGGTGGTCTTTCCTGCATCTGCAAGCGAGGCAGTCAGGCTGTCGCCATGGGCGTCCCATGCGTTGCGGTCGGCCACGACGGGCATGGTGTCCTTGCGAAGGTACGGCGCTGCCAGAGAGCCGGTTTGGGCAAGCAGGCCGGGGCCGACCCTGACTTCGTAACTGCGGCCACCCAGGCCCACGGGAATTACAGCCATCTGTCGATCGCCTCCAGTATGCGCATTGCGGTCTGCTGGTGCGGGCCGTTCTCGCTCACGATCCTGACCTGCGCCTCGGCATATAATGGCGCGCGCTGCGCATGGAGGCGCGTGAGGATTTCTTTGGGATCGCCATTTTTTAGCAGGGGCCGGGTCTTGCGGCGTCCGGTGCGTTCGACCAGCGTATCGATATCGCAATCGATCCACACGGCGATCGCCTGTTCCAGGATGAGGCTGCGCGTCTCATCGTCCACGAACGCACCGCCGCCTGTTGCAATCACCCCGCGCCGTTCCTCGATCAGCCGGGCGATGACCCGCCGCTCGCCATCGCGGAAGACCGCCTCGCCATAGGTTTCGAAGATTTCCGCGATCGAGCGCTGGGCCGCGTCCTCGATCTCGCTGTCGGCATCGACGAAGTCGCGCTGGATCATGTCGGCCAGCTTCCGGCCGACGGTCGATTTGCCAACGCCCATCAGGCCGACGAGCACGACCGGCCGATCGATCCGGTGGGCGATCCGGGCAATATCGTCGGTTTGTGCGGATGCTGGCTGCGTATCCATTGCCGCTTCGCCTAGAGATAGGCTAGGGCCGTGGCAACCACGGGCGCAGGCCGCCTGCAAGAGAGTGTAAGGTGACAGGTTTGACGATGGGTTTGCGAAAGACCGGGCTGGTCGTGGTCGCGGCATTGCTGGCGGTCCTCGCATGGGCCTGGTGGGACGGGGGCGAACGTCCGCTGGAACCGGTCGTCCAGCCGGTCGACATGCCGGAGGGCTGGCAATGAAGCGCGCGCTGCTGGCCGGTACGGGCGCGCTCGCCCTCGGTTCGACGTTCCTTGTCGGAGCTTTCGCCGCAGCGCAGGGAACCCCTGAAAGCCTGCTGCCGCCCGGTTTCGAGGATCCGGCTCCTGCACCGGCGCCCGCGCCGCGGCCGTCTCCCGCTGCATCGCCGCGACCGGCTCCTGCACCGGCACCGACATCCGCTCCACCGTCGCAGGGCACGCCGGTTGTGCAGCCGATACCGCAGGGCGGTTCGTCGGCGTCGGCGTCGTCGTCGTCATCTTCATCGTCATCTTCGTCGTCATCTTCGTCGTCCTCTTCCAGCCGGTCTTCATCCTCGTTGCCGAGCGGGCTGCCGTCACTTGCCGAACTCGAGGCCTTGGAGACGGACGAACTCGATGCGCTGCTGGGCCTTCGTCCCCGCACCGACATCCCCCCGGCCGCGCGTCGCTCGCTGGGTCAGGTCGGCGTCATCGGCGAGAGCGAGGGCGGACTGCCTTCAGCCTCGCTTGCCCGCCAGCCGGCATCGCTGGTGCAGGCAGCGCTGTCCGCCACCGAGGGGCCGCTGGTGTCTCGCTGGGGGCACATCATGCTGCGCCGGGTGCTCTCGAGCCGGCTGGCTGCGCCGGAAGGCATGGACCCCGTTACCTTTGCCGCCCTGCGCGCGCAGGTACTCAATCGCATGGGCGAACATGCCGCCGCGCGCGCCGTTGTGCAGGACATCGACACCGAGGACTGGAACGGTTCGCTCGCCGGGGCTGCAATCAACGCCTATGTCGGCACTTCGGACATTGTCGGCATCTGCCCGCTCGCGCGCTATCGCGGAGACATTCAGGAAGGCGAGCGCTGGCAATTGCTGCGCTCCATCTGCGCTTCCTTCGCCGGGGAAACGTCGCGGGCACGCCGGGATATCGGGCGCCTTCGCTCAAGCGGAGACGTTCCCGTCATCGATGCGCTTCTGGCGCAGCGCTATGCCGGCGCGGCCGGAGAAGGGCGCAGCGCGGTCAACCTGGAATGGGACGAGGTCGACGAACTGACGCCGTGGCGATTCTCCATGGCCAATGCGCTCGGCGCGGAAATCCCTGAAAACCTGTTGTCCGACGCCGATCCCTATTACCAGCGCATCGCTGCCGTGATGCCTATGCTGGGCTTCGACCAGCGCATTCCCGCTGCCAATCTGGCCGCGCGCGAGGGTATCCTGTCGAGCGAGGCACTGGTCGATCTTTATTCGCAGTATTACGCCTTGTCCGGCCGCGAGGGCGAGATCGGGGAAGACGCTCTTCGCCTGCGTGTCGCCTATGTCCACCAGGACCCGGCCCAGCGCATCGAAGCGATCCGTACCCTGTGGGGCAATGCGCAGGCCGCTCCGGATTACGGGCGTCAGGTTCTCACCGCCTACGCCGCGGCCCGCATCCCGGCCGACGAAGATTTCGAGGAACAGGCCGCGGACCTGATCGCCTCGATGTTGGCGGCCGGGCTCGACCGCGATGCCATGCAATGGGCCGGCGTCGTGTCCGAAGGGGGCGAGAGCTGGGCCCTGCTGGCGCTGGCGCAGGAACGCCGTGCGAACCCGGTCGACGATGGCGCGGTCGATACGTTCATCAGCGACGACGAGAGCAGCGGGCAGCGCAAGTCCGGCTTCCTCGTCGCCGGGCTCGCCGGACTTGGCCGATTGGACCAGGACGCGGCGGAAGGGTTCAACGAAGACCTCGGCCTTCGGCTCGGGCGTCAGACGAAGTGGAGCGAGGCCATCACGCAGGCGGGCGAGGCGGGCAATGCCGCGCTCGTTGCACTGCTCGCGGGGCTCGGAATGCAGGGCGATGGCTGGGACAAGATGACCCCGCGCCATCTCTACTTCATCGTCCGCGCACTGGACAGGTCGGGCCTGTCGGCCGAGGCCCGCATGATTGCAGCCGAAGCCGTCGCCCGTGGCTAGGTTTCCCTTCGGGCCTGCGGCCGCAAGGACGTGACGCCGGCTGCACCCATGGGCAGTGCAATCGAGGAATTCCTGGCCATGCTGGCGGCAGAGCGAGGGGCCGCTGCCAATACTCTGGCAGCCTATCGAAGGGATCTGGAAGGCGCCGAGGAAATCGCCGGTTTGCTGGCAGAGGCGGACAGGAACAGACTGGCTAAGCTTGGCCAGCACTGGTCGGACCTAGCGCCGGCCACCGTGGCGCGCAAGACGTCGGCATTGCGCCAGTTCTATGCGTTCTTGCAGGACGAAGGGCTGCGAGCGGACGATCCCTCCAGCGCCCTGCCGCGTCCCGTCCCGCGCCGGGCCCTGCCGAAAATTCTTTCGCACGATGAAATCGCCGCTCTTTTCCGCACCGCAGAGGAGGCGGCAGATGCGGGCGCCCCGCTTGCGGTTCGCACTCTGGCCTTGCTCGAGATGCTGTACGGCTCCGGCCTTCGCGCGACCGAGCTGGTCTCCCTGCCTCTTGCTGCGGTTCCGCGGGATGCGCCGTTCCTGACCGTCAGCGGGAAGGGCGGGCAGGTGCGGATGGTGCCTGTCAGCCGCCGGGCGAAGGAAGCGCTGGGCCACTGGCTGGACGCACGGGGGGAAGACGATTCCGCGTTTCTCTTCCCGTCGAGATCGGGCCATCTTTCCCGCGTTCGCCTGTTCCAGCTGGTGAAGGAACTGGCCGTGAAAGCCGGGCTCGATCCACACAAGGTCAGCCCCCACGTCCTGCGCCATGCCTTTGCCACGCATCTGCTGGAGGGCGGGGCGGACCTGCGCGTTCTCCAGACCCTGCTCGGCCATGCCGATATCGCAACGACGCAGATCTACACGCATGTCGATGCGGCCAGGCTCGTCACACTTGTGAACGAGCGACATCCTCTCGGCAGGATGAGGGGGTAGCGGCCGATCGGCGACCATGCCCCCGTGGGACGACGGGCGCCAATCGAGGCGGCAGCGCTTGCGCAGCCAATGGAGGCGGAGTAGCGCAGCGCCATGAATTCCTATCTCGAATTTGAAAAACCGATCGCCCAGCTGGAAACCCGCATTGCCGAATTGCGTGCGGCGGCCGAAGGCGACGATGTCGACATTTCCAACGAACTCCAGCGACTGGAGCAGAAGAGCGCGGACCTCCTCGCCAGCACCTATTCGTCGCTCTCTCCCTGGCAGAAAACGCAGGTCGCGCGCCATCCGCAGCGGCCCCATTTCCGCGATTTCGTGGAGCATGCGTTCGAGGATTTCGTGCCTCTCGGCGGCGACCGGAATTATGGCGAGGACGAGGCGATAATCGGCGGCTTTGCGAAGCTGGACGGCCGCAAGGTCATGCTCATCGGCCATGAAAAGGGTCACGACACCGAAACCCGCCTGCGGCACAATTTCGGCATGGGCAAACCGGAAGGGTACCGCAAGGCCATCCGCCTGATGGAAATGGCCGGACGTTTCGGCCTGCCGGTGGTCACGCTGGTCGACACCTCCGGGGCCTTTCCCGGCGTTGAAGCCGAGGAACGCGGTCAGGCGGAAGCGATCGCCCGCGCGACCGAGGCCTGCCTTGCCTTGCCGGTCCCGATGGTAGCCACGATCGTGGGCGAAGGCGGCTCCGGCGGCGCAGTCGCTCTGGCCAGCGCCGAGCGTGTGCTGATGTTCCAGAACGCTGTCTATTCGGTCATTTCACCGGAAGGCTGCGCCTCGATCCTGTGGCGCACGGCGGAGAAAGCGCCCGACGCGGCCGGAGCGATGAAGATCACCGCGCAGGATCTCGCGCGGCTGGGAGTGATCGACAGGATCGTGCCAGAACCGGTGGGCGGGGCGCACCGCGATGCCAAGGCCGCGAGCGCATCGCTGGCAGAAGCGATCGCCGACGAACTGGACGAGCTGGCCACCATATCCACCCAAGAATTGCAGCGAATGCGCGAGGAGCGTTTCCTGCAGATGGCGGGGTAAATTTTCCCGAAGTAATCGCGCCGGCCTGATGTCGGTGCGACCGATTGCGATCGCCGGGGAACTCGCACGGCGTGCAATGGGTTGGGTAACCGAACCTGATGCGGCGACCGATGGCGCGCATCCTTATTACTTCGGGGAGCCCAGAATGATTTCCAGGAAATTTGCCGCACTTTCGACCACTGCCGCGATGGCGATGACTCTTTCGGGCTGTGCCGCGGTTGGCGGTGCGCCGGTGCCCGGCACCTCCGCGCCGATTACGCAGAGCGAAGCACAGCAGGGGGCGGAAGCGCATCCGCAGCTGCTCGCCGAATTCGGCGGCGCAATGACCGGCCCGTATGCCCAGTATGTCGAGCAGGTCGGACAGAACATCGCGGTCCAGTCGGGGCTGGGCAATGCACGCAGCTCCTTCACCGTGTCGCTCGTCAACAGCCCGGTGAACAACGCCTTCGCCATCCCGGGCGGCTATGTCTACACGACGCGCCAGCTCGTGACGCTGATGAACAACGAAGCGGAACTGGCCGGCGTCCTGGGTCATGAAGTCGCACACGTCGCCGCCCGTCATTCGCAGCGCCGTCAGCAAACAGCCCAGCGCAACACACTGCTGGGTGCAGCCGGTGCCATCCTGTCGGGCGTCCTGCTCGGCAATAGCGGGCTGGGCGATACGCTTTCGCGCGGCATCCTGCAGGGATCGCAATTGCTGACCCTCCGGTTCTCGCGTAGCCAGGAACTGGAAGCGGACGAACTCGGTATTCAGTACCTGACGAAGGCGGGATACGATCCGATGGCCATGTCGACCGTGCTGCGCAGCCTCGCGCTGCAGAACAACCTCGATGCGCAGGTCCAGGGCCGTGACAATGCGACGATCCCCGAATGGGCATCGACCCACCCCGATCCGGCAAGCCGCGCCCAGACCGCTGCAAGCAAGGCGCAGGGACTTCCCGGATCAGTTACGAATCGCGACACGTTCCTGACGCGAATCGACGGGATGATCTATGGCGACGACCCCGAGCAGGGCATCGTCGAAGGGCGTCAGTTCATCCATCCCGAACTGAAACTGTCCTTCACCGCGCCGCAGGGCTTCTACATGGTCAACGGCACCCGCGCCGTTTCGATCAACGGGCAGAGCGGACAGGCGCAGCTGACGCTCGCGCCCTATAATGGCAATCTCGATAGCTATGTGAACAACGTGTTCGCGAATTTGGGTGGGGAAGGACAGACGCTTCGTCCTGCGAATTTGCAGCGCACGACGGTGAATGGCTTGCCTGCCGTTTACGGCACCGCGCGGGTCAATTCCGGCAACGGCCAGGTCGATGTTGTGGTGTTCGCCTACGAGTTTTCGAACGACCGCGCTTATCACTTCCAGGCGATCAGCCAGGCCGGGCGCGCCAGTGCCTTCACGCCGATGTTCCAGTCGATGCGCCGCATTTCGGCTTCCGAGGCGGCGAATGTCGTCCCGCGCAAGGTCGACGTGGTGACGGTACGCGCCGGTGATACCGTCAGATCGCTCGCAAACCGGATGGCCTACACGAATGCGCAGGAAGCGCGCCTCCGCGTCCTGAACGGTCTGGGCAACAATGAAAGCCTGCAGGCCGGACAGAAGGTCAAGATCGTCGTTCGCGGCAGTTGATCGCGCTTCTTAACAAACAAAAAAGGCGGCGGGGTCTCCCCCGCCGCCTCTTTCTTGTGCTTGGTAGCTGGAATTAGCCGCCTTCAGCCGGTGCTTCAGCTTCGCCTTCACCACCTTCTGCGTTGTTTTCGCCCATCTTGGCCGAGACATCGCCGAACGTGGTGCTCAGCTGGCCGCCCAGCGTGCTCATGGCGCCCATGGCCGCCACGGCGATCAGTGCAGCGATCAGGCCGTATTCGATTGCGGTCGCGCCCTGTTCGTCGCGAACGATGTTCTTGAGAATGTTCATTGGTAAACTCCTGGTCTTGGTCTTCGGTACCCGTCTCGCCCGGACGGGCCGGATCGAGTGATTTGGGGTCTAGGTGCAATCAGTTGACAAAATCCTAAGCTGATCGCGAAAATCGTAAGCTGTGCCGTCAGTCGTCCTCTGTTCCGCGCTCGCGTGCGTCGACGACTTCGTCCGAAACCCGGTCCCACATCAGCCCGGTCTCCGTTCCCACACCCGCGGCAGCGCCCGCCATGGCAAGGAAGATGAGGGCGAGTATCAATCCGTATTCGATAGCGGTAGCGCCGCGGATATCGGCCAGCAGGGCTTTCAGGTATGCGCGCATGGTTTCACCTCTGGTCCAAAAGTAACATCGCGCCGCTTTGACCAGTCAGGTAAAGAAAGCCTTTCGAAGAACGGGAATAATGGAAAAAAATCTGACACCCATGCTCGTCGTGGCCTGTGCATTGGAGCGCGGGGATGGCCGATTCCTGTTGCATCGTCGCCCGCACGGTAAGGAAAATGCCGGATTTTGGGAGTTTCCCGGCGGCAAGGTCGAGCCGGGGGAGGGCGCAGCCCAAGCCTTGTCCCGGGAGCTGATGGAGGAGTGCGGCCTGGCGGTCCCGCCCAGCACTTTCGAGCCCGTTGGTTTCGCGCTCGAACCGCGGTCCGGCCGGGAGCTGTTACTCATGCTGTTTTACAGCGGCGCCGTTGTCGGCGACCCGCGCTCGCTGGAGGGCGGCGTGTGGCAGTGGCATTCGCTGGACCGCGCCCGGTATCTGGACCTTGCACCGCTCGATCGGCAGCTTTGCGAAAATTTGTCGGGCTGGCTTGCCCGAAAGAAGGCTTAAGGGGATTGCCAAGCCTGCAAAGCACTCCTATGTGCCAGCTCCACCGCGCGCCAGTAGCTCAGCTGGATAGAGTACCTGACTACGAATCAGGCGGCCGGAGGTTCGAATCCTTCCTGGCGCGCCAAGAAAGCCCATCCTCGTAAAGAGGGTGGGCTTTTTTGTTGCCGGTCGGTCCGGTGCGGAACCGTCAGAGGGCCTTCGTGGTTGACCCCTCGAACGCGCCGAGAAAGGAAATCCGCATGACCGACACGCAGGGCATCTTCAAACGCCTGAAAGAAGACCACGACCATCACCGCAAGCTGCTCGACCAGATGGCGGAAACCTCCGGCGAGACGGAAAAGCGCAAGGAATTGCTCGAAACCTTCACGAAGGAAGTGAAGAGCCATGCAGCGGCCGAGGAACAGGCCCTGTATTCGACCATGCTGCGCAAACCGCCGACCACGGACGAGACCCGGCATTCGGTCGCCGAGCATCACGAATTGAACGAAGCGCTGAACGACCTGGCGGCAACCGACATGTCTTCCTCGGCATGGATGGCGAAGTTCAAGCAGCTCGACCACGATTACCGTCACCACATCAACGAGGAAGAGGAAGACCACTTCCCCGATTTCGAGAAGTACCTGGACGAGGACGACATCGCCCACATGCAGGAGGTCTTCGATCGGCGGAAAAAGGAAGAGAAGGCCGAAGCAGAAGTGACGCCCGAATCGATGGACGAGGCGAAGGAATAACCCTAGGCGCTGGCATCGATGTCCGGCGAAAACACAGAAAAACAAGCGCCCGATCTCGACCACTCGGTCGAGCCGGGCGTCTGGCGTTTCGGCAAGGCGGAGAAGGCGTCGGTCATCATCGATGCCGAGGCCTATTTCGAGCATATGCAGGCCGCCATGTTGGAAGCCCGCCGAAGGATCATGTTGATCGGGTGGGATTTCGATACGCGCATCCACCTCTCGCAAGGCCGGCGCTGGTACAAACGGCCTGTCGATGCTTCCCCGCCGAAACGGCTGGGCAGTTTTCTGATGTGGCTTGCCCGTCACAGGCCCGAGCTGGAAATCAGGATCCTGAAATGGGGTCTTTCCGTCCTCCAGTTCGCCACACGCGGATCAATGTTGCTCGACGTAATGCGCATGGCGCCGAAACGGCAGATCACTTTCAAATTCGATACGAAGCATCCCATCGGTTGCACGCATCACCAGAAGCTGGCGGTGCTGGACGAAAAGCTTGCGGTGTGCGGCGGGATCGACCTGACCCATGACCGCTGGGACACGCGTGAGCACAGGGAAATCGATTCGCGGCGGAAGCGCCCTCGCGGCAAGTCTTATCCCCCATGGCACGACATCACCTTCATGATGGAAGGCGAGATCGCGGGCACGCTGTCGGAACTTTGCCGGGCCCGCTGGCAGCGCGCCGGTGGCGGCAAGCTGACCGATCTGAAGCCATCCGAGAAAAGCCTCTGGCCCGAAAAACTCTCCGTCGATTTCGAGGATATCGAGATCGGAGTTGCGCGTACCCGCGCCGAGTACGAGGAAACGGACGAGGTCAAGGAAATCGAGACGCTTGTTCTGTCACAGATCAGGGCCGCCAAGCGCTTCATCTACATTGAAAACCAGTATTTCACCTCTCGCGAGATCGCCAATGCGATCATCGACAGGCTGGGGGAGGATGATCCGCCGGAAATCGTTTTCGTTCATCCGAAGAACGCCGAAGGATGGCTGGAACAGCAGGCCATGGATCACGCGCGGGCGGAACTTGCCCGCGTTATCGCGGAGGCGGACAAGAAGAATCGTTTCCGGCTTTACGTCGCGTGGTCGGGCGAAACGCCGATCTACGTCCATGCAAAGCTGATGATCGTGGACGACTGCATCCTGCGAATAGGGTCGGCCAATCTCAACAACCGCTCCATGGGCCTCGACAGCGAATGCGACGTGTTCATCGATTGCAGCAGACCTTACAATCGGGGGCGCGATCTGGAGAAGACCATCCGCGATGTCCGCATATCGCTGCTGGCAGAGCATTGCGGCGTAGGGGAGGAGGCAATGGGCGAACTGTTCGATACCCTGGGCTCCATGCACGAGGCGATCGGGCGCGTCGGGCAGGATGGCATTCGCCAGCTTCGCCCGTTCGAAGTGCCGGAGAAGAACGAGGTGCAGGACGCTCTGGCGGGATCGCAGATCCTGGACCCGGAAAAGCCGGACGAGATGTTCGAACCGTTCGCCCATGGCGGGCTGTTCCGTGATGGCAGCCGTCTGGGGCGGCTGCGCGACAAGGTGAAAAGGAAGACATGATGGGCAGTCTGGTAGGTCCCGACGAAGACAATCCCCTCGGCAAGCCCGATGTGCCGGACGACGTGCAGGACGCGATCCGTACGCTGATCCGCTGGACGGGTGACGATCCCGAAAGGGAGGGGCTGCTCGATACCCCGAAGCGCGTTGCGCGGGCGTGGAAGGAATATTGCCAGGGCTATGCGCACGATCCGGCGATCCACCTGTCGCGGGTGTTCGAGGAGGTGGGGGGTTACGACGAGATCGTCCTGCTGAAGGACATCCCCTTCCAGAGCCACTGCGAACACCACATGGCCCCCATCCACGGGAAGGCCGCGATTGCCTACCTGCCGACCGACAAGGTCGTCGGCATCTCCAAACTGGCACGCGTGCTGCACGGATATGCGCGCCGCCTGCAGATTCAGGAGAGACTGACCGCCGAGGTCGCCGAATGCATCTGGGAAAACCTCGAGCCGCGTGGCGTCGCCGTGGTGATCGATGCCAGCCATGCTTGCATGACTGCACGCGGCGTCCGCACGCCCGGCGTATCGATGGTGACGAGCCGCATGATGGGGACGTTTCTGGAAGACCAGCGCAGCCGGAAGGAAGTGCTGAGCCTGATGGGCTACGGCTGAGGCTGTTCGCCTGCGATTACGTGCCTATTTGCGAACCGATGCCTTTTTCCAGGATGCCGCGCGCAATATCGGCGACGGCATCGGCTTTCCGGTTCGCTTCTTCGGAAGGGTCTGCCCACACGGCATAGCGTAGGCCGAGAAACACGTTCATCCCCATGATCGCCCAGGCATGGGCTTCTTCCAGGTCTTCGCGAAATTCAGCCTTGTCCATGCCGGCCTGCAGGCGGGCGTGAATGCGCTTCGCCGTGTTCTCGTAATGCAGGCGATAGCTGGCCGGATCGACGAACTCCGCCTCGTCGATGATCCGGTAGATTTCCTTATGCTCGCGCGCGAAATCCAGGAACGCGGACAGCGCACGGCGTTCGGTGTCGAGCGCGCTTGCATCCGGATCGGCACTGCCCGAGGCAGCATCGCGAACGCCGTTGCTGAAGTCGGTCACCAGCGCCCGGAAGATCGCGTCCTTCGTATCGAAATAGGTGTAGAAGCTGCCCAGCGCGACGCCGGCGCGGCGCGTGATGCCGCTGATCGAAGCCTCGTGAAAACCATTCTGCCCGAATTCGACCGTTGCGGCGTCCAGAAGCTTGCGGCGGGTGCGCCGTCCGCGCTCCGTCGCCGGCTCGGTAGCGACCCCAGCATTTTTTTCATCCCGTCCCATGCCCCCCGGTTACGGCGATCTAGCGCTTTCCACAAGTCTAAACTTGAAAGGTGGTTCAGGTTTCAATATGGGAAAGAAAAAGACTTGTGGGAGAGACAATCATGACAATGCAATCCGCCATCCGCCGTGCGCTCCTGACCGGCTGCGCCGGCCTCGCGTTCAGCGTCCCGGCATACGCACAGGGCACTGCGGTGGAAGACCCGGTCACCGGCCCGGTCATCGCCGACGATGCGAGACTATCCGGTACCGACAATGGCGTGATCGTCGTGACAGCCCGTCGCCGGGAAGAAAGCCTTCAGGACGTGCCGATCGCAGTCACCGCATTTTCCGGAGACGAGCTTCTTCGCTCGGGTACGCTCGAATTGACCGAACTGACGCAGGAAGTGCCCAACCTGACACTGGAAGTCAGCCGGGGTACCAATACGACGCTGACCGCCTTCATCCGCGGGGTGGGGCAGCAGGACCCGGTCGCAGGCTTCGAGGCAGGCGTGGGCCTGTATGTCGACGACGTCTATATCAATCGGCCGCAGGCTGCCGTGCTCGACATCTACGACGTCGAGCGGGTCGAGGTTCTGCGCGGTCCGCAGGGAACGCTTTACGGCCGCAACACGATCGGCGGGGCCATCAAATACGTGACGGCACGGCTGCCCGACACTGTTTCTGCGAAAGTCCGCGCGACCTATGGATCATATGATCAGGCAGACCTCGTCGTCTCGGCGTCTGCGCCACTCGGCGACAATCTCCGGATCGGGGCAAGCGGCGCGAGGCTCAGCCGCGGCGGTTTTGGCGATAACCTCGTCCAGCCCGGCGTCGAAAACTACAACAAGGATGTCTGGGCGGCTCGCGGGACGATCGAATTCGAAAGCGGGCGCCTGTTCGCGCGGCTGTCGGGCGATTACGTGAAGGATGACAGCGACCCCCGGCAGGGTACGCGCCTCATTCCCAGCCTGCTGACCGGCGCGCCCGTGCTGGACGATGTCTACGATACGCGTGCGGGCCTCGATGTCATCCCGCAGGAGGTGGAGGCCTATGGCGGCGGACTGAACCTAGAATACGAGGTCAGCGACACTGTCACGCTGAAGTCGATTACCGGTTACCGCGAAGACAAGTCGTCCACGCCTATCGATTTCGACAGCCTGCCCGCCGCCGATCTGGATGTGCCGGCCATCTACGAAAACGACCAGTTCAGCCAGGAATTGCAGCTGCTGTATGAAGGCGATCGGCTGAGCGGGGTGCTGGGTGCCTATTATCTCGATGCCAACGCCTTCACCGCGTTCGACGTGGCGCTGTTCACGACCGGCGATTTGATCGGCCTGCCCGGGCTCAATGCCCAGACGCTGGGCGATGTCGGAACCAAGACCTGGTCAATCTTCGGCGATTTCACCTATGACCTGACGGACCGGATCAGTCTTTCGCTCGGCGGGCGTTACACCAGCGACAAGCGGACCAGCCGGGTGCTGAGGACCACCTTCATCGGCGGCTTCTCGGACCTTTTCGGTTCTTCGGACGCCATCCCTGTCGCCGTCACCTCGGACTTCAACGGCAGCGAGACGTTCAAGAAGTTCACCCCGCGCGCCTCGATCAGTTTCGAGCCGACGCCTGACCACAATTTCTATTTCTCCTATGCACGCGGCTTTAAGGGCGGCGGCTTCGACCCTCGGGGCCAGACGACCGGCGCGCCAGACCTGGACGGCGATGGCGACGTCGATTTCGACGACCAGTTCGAATTCCTCCGGTTCGCCCCCGAAACCGTCGACAGTTTCGAAATCGGCTACAAGGCGTCGCTGATGGACAATCGTCTGAATGTCGCTCTGGCGGTGTTCAAGGGTGACTATACCGACGTGCAGATCCCGGGCTCCGTCGGCATTGATACCGATGGGGACGGGGTCAACGACCAGTTCACCGGCGTCACGTCCAATGCCGGCGACGCCGATGTGAACGGTATCGAGCTTGAGGCGAATGCGCTGGTCGGGCGAGATTTTGCAGGCGCGGGTAGCCGGCTGAACGTGAATTTCGCGCTCGGCCTGCTGGATGCGGAATATAACCAGTTCATCGATGCCTTCGGCGTCGACGCCGCCGACCAGCGCGTCTTCCAGAACACGCCGGACGTCACGCTGAGCGCTGGGTTCGACCTGGGCCTGCCCGTTGGGCCGGGAATGGTCGACCTGATTGGCGGCATCGCCTTCCGTTCCGATGCGAGCCAGTTCGAAACGCCCAATCCCTTCCTCGACCAGGATGGCTTCGCGCTGGTCAATGCCAGCATCGTTTTCACCGACGACAGCGACCGGTTCTCGATCGGCGTCCACGGGAAGAACCTGTTCGACAAGCGGTACATCGTATCGGGATACAATTTCGTCGCTGGGGGAACGAACGGACAGCCTTTCGTCCCGACCCTCGGGCTGGAAGGGACGCTGACCGGCTTCTACGGCGATCCGCGGCGGGTGTTCGTGACCGGCGAGATCCGCTTCTGAGAAACGCGCTGACAAACAGAAAAGGGGCGCCCCGCTGGAGGCGCCCCTTTCTTTTTGCCAAGTGGTTAAGCCTAGAGCTGGCCGAGCATGTGCTCCGCACTGCTGACCGAGAAATCGCCCGGCGCCTCGACGTTGAGCTCGACGACCTTTCCATCATCGACGATCATCGAATAGCGCTGGCTGCGCTCGCCGAGACCGAAGCCGCTGCCGTCCATCGTCAGGCCCAGCGCCTGCGCAAAGTCGCCGTTACCGTCGGCCAGCATGGTGATGTCGGGGCTGCCGGCGGACTTCTGCCATGCATCCATCACGAACGGGTCGTTGACCGAAGTGCAGGCGATCTCGTCCACACCCTTGGCCCGCAATTCGTCGGCTTTCTCGATGTAACCGGGCAGGTGCTTCGCAGAGCAGGTCGGGGTGAACGCGCCCGGCACGGCAAACAGCGCGACCTTGCGACCGGCGAAGAAATCTTTCGCCTGGACCTGTTCCGGCCCGGTCTCGGTCGCCTTGACCAGCTTTGCGTCGGGGAGGGTGTCGCCTTTGGAAATCGTCATGCTCTGGGCATCCTTTCTGTTTGCCGCGAATATCTGCCTCATCAGATAAGCCGCTCCCGATTGCTTGCAACCATGCACAGGAGAAATTGGCCGGGGTAAGAAAATAACGTCCGCGGGGCGGGGTTCGCAATGAATTTGCGGGCCGTGGCAGTGAGGCGCAGTTGGCGATATAAAGATATCTTTATATTTGCCCCGGACCCCCTGCCTCGCTATGTCTGCGGCCGATCTTGTCGCAGCTTCTGCCTTGCATTGGCTGCCCCGCATTCAGTGACAATTTTCGAGGAGTTTTCCCAATGGCAACCGCCGTCAAGGATCAGGATTACATCATCAAGGACATCGGCCTCGCACAGTACGGCCGGGACGAGATCGCCATTGCCGAAACCGAAATGCCGGGCTTGATGGCCCTGCGCGAGGAATACGGCGAAGCGCAGCCGCTGAAGGGTGCGCGCATCACCGGCTCGCTGCACATGACGATCCAGACCGCCGTCCTGATCGAGACGCTGGTCGCACTTGGCGCGGAAGTGCGCTGGGCGACCTGCAACATCTTCTCGACGCAAGACCACGCCGCATCCGCGATCGCCGACCAGGGCATCCCCGTCTTCGCCGTGAAGGGCGAGACGCTGGCCGATTACTGGACCTATGTCGGCCGCATTTTCGACTGGGCGACCGAAGACGATGCCGATCTGACCGCCAACATGATCCTGGACGATGGCGGCGATGCCACCATGTTCGCCCTGTGGGGCGCGCGTCTGGAAGCGGGCGAAACCATGCCGGATCCGCAGAACGCCGAAGAGATCGAGATGCAGAAGGCGCTGAAGAAGTTCGTCGCCGAGCGTCCGGGTTATCTCACCAAGAGCGTCCAGAACATCAAGGGCGTTTCGGAAGAAACGACCACGGGCGTCATGCGCCTCTACCAGATTGCCAAGCAGGGCAAGCTGCCGTTCCCGGCGATCAACGTGAACGACAGCGTCACCAAGTCGAAGTTCGACAATCTCTACGGCTGCAAGGAATCGCTGGTCGACGCGATCCGCCGCGCGACCGACGTGATGCTGGCCGGCAAGGTCGCCTGCGTTGCCGGTTACGGCGATGTCGGCAAGGGCTCGGCCGCTTCGCTGCGCGATGGCGGCGCCCGCGTGATGGTGACCGAGATCGATCCGATCTGCGCGCTCCAGGCAGCCATGGACGGTTTCGAGGTCGTGACGATGGAAGAAGCGGTGAAGCGCGCCGATATCTTCTGCACCGCGACCGGCAACGAAGATGTCATCACCGCCGAGCACATGAAGGCGATGAAGAACATGGCCATCGTGTGCAATATCGGCCACTTCGACAGCGAGATCCAGATTTCCGCACTCGACAATTACGAGTGGAAGGAAATCAAGGAAGGCACCGACCTCGTCACCTTCCCGGACGGCAAGAGCCTGCTGATCCTCGCCAAGGGTCGCCTCGTCAACCTGGGCTGCGCCACCGGCCACCCCAGCTTCGTGATGAGCTCCAGCTTCACCAACCAGACGCTGGCCCAGATCGAGCTGTTCAAGAACACGGACCAGTACAAGAACGACGTCTATGTCCTGCCCAAGCACCTCGACGAGAAGGTCGCGGCGCTTCACCTCGACAAGCTGGGCGTCATGCTGACGCAGCTTTCGCAGAAGCAGGCCGACTATATCGGCGTGCCGCAGGAAGGCCCGTTCAAGCCCGATCATTATCGCTACTGATTTTTCGGGTCAGCCGATAAAGGGAAGCCCCCGCCGCCTTCACGAAAGGCAGCGGGGGTTTTTCGTTTCCGCAGACGTTGCATCGGGCGGCCTGCCCTAATAGCTGGAATGCCATGGAATTGTCCTCCACAGCACTGGTCTTCATCGCGCTGTTGCTGGCGGCGTGGACCGCGGCCGCAGCCGGACTGCTGATCGCGGCCGGTTCGCGCAACCGCGAGGCCGAGGCCAGCCGCCATGCCGCACGTCGCCTCGCCCGCATGATCGACGAGGCGCCGGCAATCCCGCTGCTGGTCCGCAGCGATGGCCGGATCGAAGGGTCTGCACGCCTGGCGCACTGGCTCGGCCTGCCGAAAATGCCCGAATTCCTGAGCGAACTGCACCGCGACGAGGAAACCGGCCTGTCTCCCGAACAGCTGGAGGAGTTGACCGGTCATGTCCGCCGCGCGCAGAAAACGGCGGCTCCGTTCCGGATGGAGCTGAGCGTGCCGGGTTCGCAGCGCAGCCTTGCCCTCAGGGGCAATCTGGCAGACGCGCAGATTTCGCCGGGCGGGGCGGCCATCGTGTGGGTCTTCGATTTCAGCGAGAGCGAGACAGAGCTTGCGCGGATGCGTGAAGAGACAAGCCGGGCGAAGGGCGACTTCGCTGCGCTGGTCAATCTGATCGAGGCGGCGCCCATGCCGATGTGGTTCCGCGGGCGCGATACGAAGCTCAGGCTGGTGAATGCCTCCTATGTCGAGGCAGTCGATGGCGGCACGGCCGACAATGTGATCGCGCAGCAGATCGAACTGGTGGAAAGCGTGGACGGGCTCACCGCCGCGCAAATCGCCGGGCAAGCCTCGCAGCAGGCACAGCCGATCGAACGCATCGTCCAGGCGACCATCGACGGGGAGCGACGCGCGCTGCGTGTCAGCGATCTGCCGGTCCAGGGCGAAGGCATTGCCGGATATGCTGTCGATATCGAGGATATGGAGCAGCAGGCCCGTGGCCACCGCGCCTATTCCGAAGCGCAGCGATCCATGCTGGACCGGCTGTCCGTCGGGGTGGCGCAGTTCGATGGGGAGCGCAAGCTCGCCTTTGCCAACCAGCCTTTCCGGCGGATTTTCGGCATCCGGCCCGGCAGCGGAACGCTGGGCATGGCCTTCGACCGCTGGCTGACGGAAGCGCGCGAGGAAAACCGCACGCCGGAGGTCCGTGACTTCCCTGCCTGGCGCAAGGAGCACCTGGATTGGTTCTCGGTCGACCAGGTGCAGGAAGAAAACTGGCCGCTTTCCGATGGAACGCACCTCGCGATCGTTGCGCAGCCGATGCCCGATGGCGGCCTGATGCTCATCGCGGAAGACCGGACCGAACAGCTTGCCCTTTCCGCGACCAGGGACACCATGCTGCGCACCCGGACGGCCACGTTCGACAGCCTGTTCGAAGCGCTCGCCGTGTTCGCGCCTGACGGGCGTCTGCAGGTCTGGAACCGCTCCTTCGCCGCGACATGGGCGGTCGACGAGGCCCTGCTGGATACCCATCCCGCTGCCGACGAATTGCTGGACGCGATTGCCCCGGGATTGTCGCGCCCGCCGCGCGTGAAATCTATCGGGGAGACGATCCGCAGCGCCACCCTCGATCGCAAGCAAACGGCTGGCCGGATTGCCATGGCCGATGGCCGGACGCTGGAATTCGCGGGCGTGCCGCTGCCCGATGGCAACGGACTTCTGACAGCGCTCGACGTGACGGCCAACGAACAAGCCGAAACGGCCCTGCGCGAACGCAACCAGGCACTGGAAGCGGCAGACCAGGTGAAGACCCGTTTCCTCGCCAACATGTCCTACGAATTCCGGACGCCGCTCACCTCGATCGGAGGCTTCGCCGAGCTTCTCGACAGCGGTGTCGCAGGTGATCTTTCGCCGCAGGGCCGCGAATACACGCAGGCGATCATCGAATCCGTCGGCCGACTGACCGAGCAGGTCGAGAATGTCCTCGACCTGTCGCAGGGCGAGGCGGGCCTTCTCCCGATTGCCAAGCAGAAACTGGAGCTGCAGAAATTCGTGACCGGCATCGTGCGCGAGCGCGAGCAGGCGATCGTCGGCAAGGGGCTGTCGCTGGACCTGCGCGGCAGCCAGACCGCGCGGCTGGAAGCGGACCCGCGCCAGCTGGGCCGGGCCGTGGGCCACCTGCTGGACAATGCGATCGAGGCAACGCCCAAAGGCGGCAAGCTGCTGGTCGATTTGTCGCGAAAGAAGGACGGTGTCCGGATCGTCGTCTCCGACAATGGCCGCGGGATGACAGCAGAGGAATTGTCCCGCGCAATGGACGGCCTGCGCCCTGCCGAAGACGGCGAAGGACTGGAGCGCCGTCAGGGCCTCGGCATACCGCTCGCCCGGCAATTGGCGGAACTGCATGGCGGTTCGCTGGAAATCCATTCGGAGCGCGGCGTCGGAACGACGGCGATCATTCACCTCCCGTGACTATCGACCTGCCCGATCTGGCCGCGATGGATGCGCTGGGCGCGCGCATCGCCGCGCTGCTGAAGCCGGGCGATGTCGTCGCGCTCAGTGGCGGGCTGGGCGCTGGCAAGACCACGCTCGCCCGGGCCATCATCCATGCGCTGGGGCACGAGGGGGAAGTTCCCTCGCCGACCTTCACCATCCTGCAGGAATACGAGAGCACTGTTCCGCCGGTAGTCCATGCCGATTTCTACCGGCTCGAGCATCCTGACGAGGTCGATGAGCTCGGGCTGGACGACTACCGCCGCGGCACTGTCCTGCTGGCAGAATGGCCGGATCACGCAGGCGGTTTCGGACACGAGGCGGGATGCCTCTCTGTGACGCTGGAAAGTGTTGGCGAAGGACGCGCGGCGACTATTGCGCGGGGCCGCGATTGGCTAAAGCGCTTTGCATGAGTGAATTGCCAGACGGAATCGCAGAGTTTCTCGGAAGCGCGGGCTGGACCGGGGCGGATATCGCCCCGCTTGCCGGCGATGCGTCCTTCCGCCGCTATTTCCGCCTTCGCAGCGGCGATGCGAAAGCCATGCTGATGTATGCCCCGCCGCCGGAGGAAGACCCCGCACCTTTCCTCAAGGCGGGGAAATGGCTGGCCGAGCACGGGCAGCGAGCCCCGCAGATCATCGCGGAGGATGCGGGTGCGGGCTGGGTGCTGACCGAAGATTTCGGCGACGACCGGATGCGCGACTGGCTGGATGTACACCCCGCGGGCGAACTCGGTGCTTATGAAGCGGCGATCGACGCGCTTGTCGACCTGCACCGGCGTCCTGCCGGTCCGTTCGATCCTTACGACATGGCGACCTATTTGCGCGAGGCGCGGCTGTTCACGGAATGGTATTGTCCTGCGGCCGGACTGGACGTGGACGCTGCCGGCTTCGACGCGGCGTGGGAAGAAGCGCTCAACCCCATGCTCGAGCGGCAGGAACCCGGTGTTACCGTGCTGCGCGACTACCACGCAGAAAACATCATGCTGCTCGGTCCCGATGAAAAGGGGCATGGCGAGCAGGGATTGATAGATTTCCAGGATGCACTGGTCGGCCATCCGGCCTACGACCTGGTTTCCCTGTTGCAGGACGCGCGGCGCGAAGTTCCCCGCGAACTGGAGGCGAAGATGCTGGAACGCTATGTCGCGGCAAGCGGCGCAGGCGCGCATTTCGCTGGCGATTACGCCCGGCTCGGCGCGCAGCGTAACGCCAAGATCGTCGGCATTTTCACCCGCCTTCACCGCCGCGATGGAAAGCCGCGCTATCTCGATTTCATCCCCCGGGTGTGGGATGCGATGGAGCGCGATCTCGCCCATCCGGCGCTTTCCCCCGTGGCAGCGTGGTTCGACGAGAATATCCCCGGCACGGTCCGGGCCGATCGCGGCGGCAAGCTCGCATGACCGGTCTTGCCAGCGATACGGCGATGGTCATGGCGGCCGGCATGGGCAAGCGGATGCGGCCCCTGACCGCTTCGCAGCCCAAACCGCTGGTGCGGGTCGCGGGTAAACCCCTGATCGATCATACGCTGGACCGGCTGGGTGAAGCGGGCATCGCGAAGGCGGTCGTGAATGTCCACTATCTGGCCGACTCGCTGGAGGCGCATCTTGCCGAGCGGGAAGCGCCCGCCGTCACGATCTCGGACGAGCGCGCGGAACTGCTCGAGACGGGCGGCGGCATGGTGAAGGCGAAGGAACTGCTGCCAGATCCGTTCTTCTGCCTGAATTCCGACAATATCTGGCTCGACGGCCCGCAAAACGCCTTTGCCGATCTGTCGCAGAGATGGGACCCGGCCATCATGGATGCGCTGCTGCTGGTGGTGCCGCATGCGCGCGCGCTCAACTTCAGCGGGGCAGGGGATTTCTATCTCGATCCGAAGGGCCGCGTTTCGCGGCGTAGAGCGGACCGTATTGCACCCTTCATCTATACCGGCATCCAGATCGTATCGCACCGCCTGCTTCGCGACAGCACGATAGAGAAATTCTCGACCAACATCCTGTGGAACCGCGCTCTGGAAGAAGGGCGGCTTTACGGCCTGCCATTCACCGGTACCTGGTTCGAAGTGGGGACGCCCCAGGCAATCCGCCCGACCGAGGATGCGCTGCAGCGTGGCTGATCGCGCCGGGCCGGACGTCTACTCGATTGCGGCCCATCGCGGCTTCGCCGATGCCCTGGTCGCGGGCCTGCTGCCGCGATATGCGGAAGACGATTTCGGTCTGGCCCGGCTGACCCTGCTGCTGCCAAGCTCACGTGCCGCGCGCACGGTGACGGAGGCGTTCATCCGGCTGCTCGGCGAGACCGGCCAGCAGGGCATGCTGCTACCGCGCATGGTCGTGGTCGGCGATCTCGACCTCGACGACACGCTGGGGCCGCTTCTCGATCCTCTGGACATGCCCGAGATCCCGCCTGCGATCGATCCGGTGCGCCGCCTGTTCGTACTGGCCGACATCCTGCGGGGCGAGATGGGCCGCGATGCCCCGCCTGCGCCCGCGCTGGTGAAGCTGGCGCGCGATTTCGGCCAGACGATGGACCGCTTGCTGGTAGAGGAAGTGACGCCGGACGAATTGCTGTCCGACAGGGTGCTGCAATTGTTCGGCGATCTTGCCGGCCACTGGCAAAAAAGCCTGCACCGTTTCGCGGTCGTGCAACGCAAATGGCTGGCCGAGCTGGAGCGGCTCTGTGCAGTGGATGCCGGTACGCGGCGTAACCTGTTGTTCGATGCGGCGGCGCGTTCATGGCGCACCAATGCCCCCGAAACGCCCATCGTGGCAGCGGGTGTGACCAGCGCATCGCCGTCGCTGGCGAGGCTGCTGAAGGTCGTGAGCGAATTACCTCAGGGAGCTGTGATCCTGCCCGATCTCGATCTCGGGATGGAGGACGAGGTATGGGATGAATTGGGCAGGGCCGGAGCCCGCCCGGCGCCGGAAGACGCCCCGTTTGCCAAGGGCGATGCAGCGACCCATCCGCAATATCATCTCAAGCTGCTGCTCAATCGCATGGGCGTGGCGCGGGGCGAAGTCCGGCACTGGCATCGCCGCGGCATGGGCGCTGCGCCGCCGGAGCGGAGCCATGCCATCGGGGCCCTGTTCCTGCCTCCGGAAGCCAGCATGCGCTGGGTCGACCTTCCCGCCGATCGCCGCCGCCTCTCGGGGGTGCGGCTGATGGAGAGCGCTTCTCCCGAAGCAGAGGCGCAGGCGATTGCGCTGCTGGCGCGGCAGGCGTTGGAAACGCCGGAGAAACGGATCGCCATCGTCACCCCGGACCGTGCCCTCGCGCGGCGCTTGGTCCAGCATTTGCGGCGCTGGAATATCGAAGCCGACGACAGCGCCGGCCGCCCGCTGTCGCAAACACCCGCCGGGCGTCTGCTGCTTTTGCTGGCTGAGGTCGTTGCAGAGGATGCCGCGCCGGTGCCGCTTGTCGGCTTGCTCGGCCATCCGCTGGTCCGCCGGGGCGAGGAAAGGCGCGCGCATCTTGCGGCCCTCAGGGCCTTCGATCGCCGCCTTCGCGGACCGCGGCAGGCCCCGGGGCTCGAACCCCTGGACCCGGTTGCAGCGAAAGCCGGGGTGGCAGAATGGTGGAGCGACATCAAAACCGTTCTCCAGCCGCTGGTCGGTGCCGCGCAGGACATGACCCTGTCGGACAGTCTCGACCTGCTGGTGGCGGCAGGCGAGGGGCTATGCGGCGAGGAGCTCTGGGCGCAGGAAGATGGACGGGCGCTTTCCACCTTCATCGAGGACTGGAGGCTGTGGTCGCGCGAAACCGGTTTCGTCATCGATCCGCGGGACCTTCATACGGTCCTGCTCGACGCGCTGGGAGAAATCGCCGTTCGCCCACCTTATGGCGGCCATCCCCGTATCGCGGTCTACGGCCTGCTGGAAGCGCGGATGAGCCGCGCCGACATGGTCGTGTGCGCCGGTCTCAACGAAGGTAGCTGGCCGGCGCGAACCGGCGCGGAGCCGCTTCTCGCACCGGCAGTGCTGCGCGCATTGGGCGTGCCATCGGCAGAGTTCCGCATCGGCCTGTCCGCCCACGACCTCGCCGGGGCGCTTGGCGCGCCGGAAGTCGTGCTCAGCCGGTCGCAGCGCGATGCGGACGGACCGGCCATCGCCTCGCGGTTCTGGCTACGGGTGAAGGCCCTGCTTGGCGGCGATCTGCGCGCGTCGCATGAAGAGACGCAAATTCCGCACATCGCCGAAGCGCTGGACAAGCCGGACGAGGTGACGCCGACGACCCAGCCAAAACCCGTGCCGTCACACGCGCAGAGGCAGGTTCCGGTTTCCGTCACCGCGCTCGACCGGCTGCGGTCCGATCCCTACCAGTTCTATGCCGCGCAGATCTTGGGCCTGCGCGACTGGGACAGGCTGGATGCAGAGCCGACGCCTGCCTGGCAGGGCGAGCTGGCGCACGACATCCTCGAGCGCTGGCATCTCGGAGAGGGCGAGATGCACGCCATCGCGCAGGAGCGGTTGCAGGAAATGAACGCCCATCCGCTGACGCGGCACCTGTGGGAGCCGCGCCTGCTGCGCGCTCTGGACTGGGTGCAGCAGACGCTGGATGCTGATGGCGAGCGCGAGCCTGTGCTGTTCGAACGGCGCGGCGAGATCACCTATCGCGGCGTCTCCATCAATGGTCGCATCGACCGGCTGGACCGGTTGTCCGATGGCAGTTTTGCGGTCGTCGATTACAAGACGGGCAGCCCGCCATCGGGATCGCAGGTCGAGGCGGGCTATGCCCTCCAGTTGGGCACACTCGGCATCATGCTGGAAAAAGGCGGCTTCGAGGGGTTCGAAGGTTCTGCCGAAGCCTTCGAATACTGGTCGCTGGCGAAATCGAAGTCGAGCGAGACCGGGTTCGGCTATATCGAGACATCTCTCAAGACCGGCAACAAGCGCAGCGGCATCCCGCCGGAGGAGTTCCTGCCCAAGGCGCTGTCCTTCCTCGAGAATGCGCTGGACGACTACATTCTCGGTAGCGCCCCGTTCACGGCGCGCCTCAACCCCGACGCACCGGGATACGATACGTATGACCAGCTCATGCGGCTGGAGGAATGGCTGGGTCGGGACCAGGACCAACCTGCCGGGGGAGAACGCGCATGAGCGGCGAAGTCCATGCGCTGAAGGGCGCGCAGGCCGATGCGGTGAACCCGGGGGACAGCGTATGGCTGTCGGCCAGCGCCGGGACCGGCAAGACACAGGTACTGTCCGCCCGCGTCCTGCGCCTGCTGCTGCAAGAGGATTGCCGTCCGGAAACCTTGCTCTGCCTGACATTCACCAAGGCGGGTGCGGCCGAGATGGCGACCCGGGTGAACGACGTGCTGGCGCGCTGGGTCCGGCTGGACGAGGTGAAGCTGGCGGGGGAGCTCAGCGCCATCGGCGCACCGACCGACAGGGAAACGCTTCGGCGCGCGCGGACCCTGTTTGCGCAGGTGCTCGATTGCCCGGGCGGCGGCCTGCGGATCGATACGATCCATGCCTTCTCGCAATATCTCCTAGCGGCGTTCCCCGAAGAGGCGGACCTCCTGCCCGGCACCCGGGCCATGGAAGACCGCGACCGCGTCCTGCTTTCCCGCGAGGTCCTGACCCGTGTGATCGCCGACGGCACCGACGCAGAAAGGGATGCGCTGGCCGATCTCAGCGTGCGTCTCGGCCCCGACGGAGCGCTGGGCTGGCTGATGCAATGCGCAGCTGCACGCGAGGCCTGGTTCGGCCCTGCCGCATGGCAACCGCCGATGCGAGGGAGGCTGCTCCAGCTGTTCGGCCTTCCGGCGGATATCGATGAAACGGCCATAGCCGATTTGTGCAGCGACGAGCGGTTCGACATCGCCTCCCTGCTTCGTTGCAGGCAGACCCTGGCGGACTGGGATACGAAGACTGGGCGCGAGGCGACCGAGTTCATCGACGGCTGGCTGTCGTCCGCCAGCGCCGATCGCTATCGCACGCTCGACGGTTTTGCCGGAACGCTGTTCACGATGACCGGCACGCCGAAGGGCCTGTCCAACATTCTGAAGCGCGATCCCGACTATGCCGAACCGGTCGAGCGCGTTCGGGAAAATCTTGCCGCGATTGAGCAACAGGCGCGCTTGCTGGCGCTGGCCGAATGGCTGGCGCCCGCCCTCGCGCTGGGGCGCTCGTTTGCCCTCGCGTGGGAAGAGGCGAAGACCCGTGAAGGTCTGATCGACTTCGACGACCAGATCCGACGCGCTGCGCAATTGCTGTCCGACAAGGATATGGCCGGCTGGATCCGATACAAGCTCGATCGCCAGTTCGATCATATCCTGGTGGACGAGGCACAGGACACGAATGCAGCCCAGTGGTCGATTATCGACGCCCTGACGGAAGATTTCTTCACCGGTATCGGCCAGCAGGGCGACAAGCTGCGCACCATTTTCGTGGTCGGCGATTACAAGCAGGCGATCTTCCGCTTCCAGGGAACCAGCCCGGAAAACTTCGCCATCGCGAAACAGGCCTACGCGACCCGAATTGCCGAGGCAGCAGCGGCCGCTCGCGAGTTTGCGCGCGAAAATCGCAGCGCGCCGCCACTGGCCCTGCGCGATCTCCAGGACCTCGACCTCGATCGCAGCTTCCGGACCACGCAGCCTGTTCTCGATTTCGTGGACGAGGCGGTGGAAGCGATTGGGTGGGAGCAGCTGGGGCTGAAAGAGCCGCCTTCGAAACATCGCGGCGCACCGCAGGCGGGCTATGTCGAATTGTGGCGGCCGGTCAGCGCGAAGGAGGAGGACAGGCAGGACGAGGGCGAACAGGCCGACGATAGCTGGTTGCCCGGACCCGAACGCCGCATGGCCGACCGGATCGCGGCACAAATTCGCGAATGGCTCGACGAAGGGCACCCGCTTGCAAAGGGGAGCGAGCGCATGGCGGGTCCGGGCGACATCATGGTGCTGGTTCGGAAGCGCAAGGAACTGGCCGGCCTTGTCGTTGCCCGTCTTCATGCAGCCGGCGTGCCGGTTGCAGGGGTGGACCGGCTGAGGCTGGGTGCACCGCTGGTCGTGAAGGACCTCGTCGCGGCGCTGCGTTTCGGGGTGAACCCGCTTGACGATCTCAACCTGGCCCATGTCCTCGTTTCCCCGCTTGGCGGTTGGACGCAGGACGACCTGCTGCGCCATGGCTATCGTCCGCGCGGCGTCGCCCTGTGGGACCACTTGCGCCGTTCGGAAGACCGGCTGGTAGTCGCCTCTGTCGCGAAATTGCGCGATCTTCTTGCCAGGATGGATTTCGAACCGCCGGAAGCGCTGCTGCACTGGATGCTGGCAGGGCCGTGGAACGGGCGGCGCAAGCTGGTCGGCAGGCTGGGCAGCGAAGCGAACGACCCGATAGACGAACTGGTCAACGCAGCTTTCGCCTATTCCGCGGCGCACGTGGCCAGCACAGCGGGCTTCCTCCAATGGTTCGACGCGGGCGAGGGCGAGGTCAAGCGCGAGGCTGGTGGCAGCGGCGGCCTCGTCCGCGTCATGACGGTGCACGGTTCGAAAGGATTGCAGGCTCCCATAGTCATTCTTGCCGATGCTACCGGTAATCCGCACGCATCGCGCCATTCGGGCCTGTCGCTGGCCGCCGATGATACCGGCGATGCCCGGCTTCCGCTTCCCCCGATCGGGAAGGACGACCGGCTCGGCCCGCTCGCCGAAGAGGACGAGAGGCGGAAGAAAGAGGAATTGGAGGAGCACTGGCGCCTGCTCTACGTCGCAATGACCCGCGCCGAAGAAGCGCTGTATGTCGGCGGTGCGCTGGGGCTGAGGGAGGACGAGCCGAACGAGGATAGCTGGTACGCCCGCCTTGCGCCGCTGGTGGATGGCACGTTCTATGAAGACCCGATCTGGGGCGGAACCGCGGGCTATGGCATGATGCCCGAGGTGGAACCGCAGCCGGTCGGTGCACCGAACGCGGGCGCCGGGCTGATTGAAATGCCCGAATGGGCGACCCGGCCGATCGGTCCCGAACCGCGTCCGCCCCGTCCGCTCGCACCGTCTTCCGCCGGGGACGACCGCGGGGCCGACCCGCCGCTTCCGCCGGAAGTCGCGGCACAGGCCGCGCGGCGCGGAACCGTCATTCATGGCTTGCTGGAAAGACTGCCCGACATGGCGAGGGAAAAACGCGCGGAGGCGGGGCAGCGCTGGCTTGCCCGGCAGGCCGCCGACTTCGACGAGGAAGCACGTGGAGGGATGTTGCAAGCTGCCCTGTCCGTCCTGGACGAGGCAGGCTTTGCCGACCTGTTCACCCAGCGCTCGCTTGCGGAAGTGCCGCTGACGGCCGTTGTCAGTGGGCAGGTGATCAGCGGCACGGCGGATCGCCTGCTGGTGACGCCCGGCCGTGTCCTGGTGGTCGATTACAAGACCGCGCGCCGCCCGCCGGAACGTCTCGAGGATATTTCACGGTCGATCTTGTCGCAGATGGCAGCCTATGTCGCGGTGCTGGAAGCGATCTATCCCGGCCGGACGGTAGAGGCCGCTGTCCTCTTCACCCAGACGCCGCAATTGTTGGTCCTTCCGGATGACGTTCTCGCCCCGCACAAAGCCGCGTTGCAGGGGCAGCAGGAAAGGTTTGCAGGGCCGGGCGTTGATGAGGCGCAGGCACCGCCTAGGTAGGGTGCAACACTGATTGGAGATTCCCCATGGCAACCACCGCCGTAACCGATGCAAGTTTCAAGTCCGACGTCCTTGAAAGCGACACGCCCGTGCTGGTCGATTTTTGGGCCGAATGGTGCGGCCCGTGCAAGATGATCGGCCCCTCGCTGGAGGAAATCAGCGACGAACTGGGTGATCGGATCAAGATTACGAAGTTGGACATCATGGAAAACACCGACACGCCCAGCCAGCTCGGCGTGCGCGGCATTCCTTATCTCGCGCTCTACAAGGGCGGCGAGAAGGTGGCCGAAATGACCGGAGCCGCGCCGAAGAGCCAGCTGAAGTCCTGGATCGAAGAGCAGCTGTAAGGTTCTCTTACCGGGTCCCTTCACGCAGCTTTGCGACGAAGGCGTCCCACATCTCCGGTGACGATGCACCGACGAGCCCGGCTTTCCGGCCGGCTTTGTCGGTGTCGTCCACACGGTAAGCCGATCCGTCGCCCCGGGCCGCCTTTCCTCCGGCTTCATTCAGGAACAGTACGCCAGCGGCATGGTCCCACGGCAAAGTCCGTTTGAAGCTGGAGACGTCGTTCTGCCCCAGCGCCAGACGCGGATATTGTTCTGCCGCGCAGCGGGGTATCTCGACCATTTCGTAATGCGGCGCCACCTTGCGCTTGGCAAACTCCTGCTGCTCCGGCGTCAGGAACATCATCGACATGGCGGCGACGGGTTTGTCCCGTCCAGCAGGCCGGGCATGGATCCGTTCCCCATCGACGAAGGCGCCAGAGCCGCTATGCGCATGGCAGAACCGGCCTGTCAGGCAGTCCAGGATCCAGCCAGAGCGGCACAATCCGCCCTCGCTGCGAGCGATGATGATGCCGAAGGGCGGCTGGCCGTGAGCGAAATTGTGTGTTCCGTCGATAGGATCGATGATCCAGCAATCGCCGGACAGCGCATCCATGATGGACGGGTCGGCGTGAACGGCTTCCTCGCCGACAATGGCGGGACCGGCATCGATTGCCGCAAGGCCCTCTGCCAACATGATTTCCGCCTCGCGGTCGGCAATCGTGACGAGGTCGTCGGCCGCCTTTTCGACGATCTGGCTGTCCGACAGGTTGCGATAGCGCGGCAGGATGACCTGCTCGGTCACGCGGCGCATCAGCGCCTCTATCTGGGCGTCCAAGGCGCTCACGAGCGATAGTCGGCGTTGATGGCGATGTAGCCGTTGGTGAGATCGCACGTCCAGACGGTGGACCGGCCATCACCGATGCCCAGATCGACTTCGACCGTGATCTCGTCGCCCTTCAGGTGCCGCGCCAGGGGCGTCTCGTCGAAGTCGTCGACCGGCTGGCCATTACGGGCAGCCCAGTGGCCCCCGAACCCGATCGACAGCTTGTCGCGGTCCGCCGGTTCGCCCGCCTTTCCGACAGCCATGACCACGCGGCCCCAATTGGCATCCTCGCCGGCAATCGCAGTCTTGACGAGCGGCGAATTGGCAATCGAGAGCCCGACTATGCGCGCGCTCTCGTCGCTGCTGGCACCTGTGACCGAGATCGCGATGAATTTCGACGCCCCTTCGCCGTCTCGCACGACGGCCTGCGCCATGTCGCGGCATACCGCTTCCAGTGCGGCGACGAAGGCATCTGCGCCTGCATCCTCCCAGCCGGCAATCGTGGCATTTCCCGCCTTGCCGGTGGCATACACCATGACCGTATCGCTGGTGGACGTGTCGCCGTCGACCGTGATGCAGGAATAGGTGCGCGAATTGATGGCTTCCAGCGCCTGTTGCAGGAAGGCCGGGGCGACTGCCGCGTCGGTAAAGACATATCCCAGCATCGTCGCCATGTCGGGAGCGATCATCCCGCTGCCCTTGATGATCCCGCACAGTTCCACGCGGGCTTCGCCAATCATCGCGGACGCATGCGATCCCTTCGCAAATGTATCGGTGGTCGAAATCGCGAGCGCCGCGTCTTCCCAGCTGCACGGAGGCGCATCGAAGACCGCCTCGAGACCGGCGTCCGCCACGTCGATAGGGAGGGGAACGCCGATGACCCCGGTGGAAGACACGAACACTTGTTCGGCGGCGCAGCCGAGGTGGGTGGCGACCTTCGCGGCGATCCGCTCCACCGCTTCGCGGCCCCTGTATCCGGTGAAGGCGTTGGAATTGCCCGCATTCACGATCAGGGCCCGCGCGGCCCCTTGCGCGACCTGTGCACGGCCCAGTTCCACCTCGGTGGATGCGCAGGCGCTTTTCGTAAAGACCCCTGCAACGCTGGTCCCTTCGGCCAGTTCGGCAAAGGTCAGGTCGGCACGGTCCCAGTCCTTGTACCCCGCACGCACGGTGCGCAGCGTCACCCCGCCGATCGGCAGCATATCGGGGAAGGGAAGGGCGAGCGGGGAGCGTTCCAGGTCCATGATGCAGCCGCGTTATGCCAGCCGTGGCCAAGTTTCCAGAGCGCAGGCGGCATGACACATGGACTTGCAACCATTCCATGCCTATCTGGACCGCACCATGCTTCGCCGCTTTCTGACCCTGCTTGCAATGCTGACCGGTTTCGCGGTTCTGGCTGCGCCTGTGCAGGCCCGGCAAGCTCCGGAAGCGGCCGCTGCGTGCGAGGCGGTTGAAGCGGCCATGGCGACGGACGTCGCTGCGACGTACGGCCTTGAAATTCCGAGCGTTACTGCCGGACGGGGTGCTCCGATCGCGCTTCCGCTTCCGGTAATCGACACGCTGCGGCTCGCGCCCACGGTGGCGCTACGGATCGACCGCTCCCGCGAATAGACTGGCCGTTCGCTTTTTCCAGCGAGACCCCCCGCGCGTCTGCCCCATGGCGCGCACCTTCATCCCGTTTCCATACAGATTTCACGCCAGGTAGGCTCTCATGTTCCAGAATCTCGCGAAGTCGCTCTTCGGCTCGTCCAATGACCGCTACGTCAAATCACTCAGCAAGATCGTCAACCAGATCAACGCGCTGGAAGACGATGTAAAGGCGCTCAGCGACGCCGAGCTCCAGGGCCAGACCCAGAAGTTCCGCGATCTGCTGGCGGACGGCAAGACGCTCGACGACATCCTTCCCGAAGCGTTCGCCACCGTGCGCGAGGCCTCGATGCGCGTGCTGGGCATGCGGCATTTCGATGTTCAGATGATCGGCGGAATCGTCCTGCATCGCGGCGAGATTGCCGAAATGCGCACGGGCGAGGGCAAGACGCTGGTCGCGACGCTGGCGACCTATCTCAACGCGATCGAGGGCAAGGGCGTCCACGTCGTGACCGTGAACGACTATCTCGCCCGCCGCGACGCGGAATGGATGGGGCAGCTATACAGCTGGCTGGGCCTGACGGTCGGGGTGATCGTGCCCAATATCGCTGAGCCGGAACGCCGGGCCGCTTATGAGGCGGACATCACCTACGGCACGAACAACGAGTTCGGCTTCGACTATTTGCGCGACAACATGAAGCACGAGCGCAGCCAGATGGTCCACCGCCCCTTCAACTTCGCCATCGTCGACGAGGTCGATTCGATCCTGATCGATGAGGCCCGTACCCCGCTCATCATCTCCGGTCCGACCGAGGACAAGACGGACATGTATGTCACGATCGACGAGATCGTGAAGAAGATCGATCCAGAGTGGTACGAGGCGGACGAGAAGACGAAGAACATCAGCTGGACCGAGGACGGCGCGGAGGCGATCGAGCAGCTTCTGGCCGATAGCGGCGTGCTGGAAACCGACAATCTCTACGATGTCGAGAACACGCAGGTCGTCCACCACCTCGACCAGGCGCTGAAAGCGAACATCATGTTCAAGCGCGATACGGATTACATCGTGAAGGACGACAAGGTCGTCATTATCGACGAATTCACCGGGCGCATGATGGATGGCCGTCGCTGGTCCAACGGCCTGCACCAAGCTGTGGAGGCGAAGGAGGGCGTGAAGATCGAGCCCGAGAACCAGACGATGGCCTCGATCACCTTCCAGAACTATTTCCGCATGTATCCGAAGCTGTCGGGCATGACCGGTACCGCCGCAACGGAGGCGGGCGAATTCTGGGACATCTACAAGATGAACGTGGTCGAGATCCCGACCAATGTCCCGGTCCAGCGGATCGACGAGGACGACGAATTCTACAAGAACACGATCGACAAGTTCAAGGCGATCGCCCGCGCCATCGCCGAGAAGAGCGAGACCGGGCAGCCGACGCTGGTCGGGACCGTCTCGATCGAGAAATCCGAATTGCTGAGCAAGTTCCTCGACGAGGAAGGCGTGAAGCACTCCGTTCTCAACGCCCGCTTCCATGAAAGCGAGGCGCATATCGTGGCGCAGGCCGGCCGTCTGGGCGCGGTGACCATCGCGACCAACATGGCGGGCCGCGGCACCGACATCCAGCTGGGCGGCAATGTCGAATTTCGCGTCGAGGACGAGCTGAAGGACATGCCCGAAGGCGCCGCCCGCGATGCGGCAATTGCCAGGATCAAGGAAGAGGTTGCAGCGGAGCGCGAGCAGGTCCTGCAGGCAGGCGGCCTGTTCGTCCTGGGTACGGAACGGCACGAAAGTCGCCGGATCGACAACCAGCTGCGTGGTCGCTCGGGCCGACAGGGCGACCCCGGCCTCTCGCGCTTCTATCTCTGCCTCGAAGACGACCTTCTGCGCATCTTCGGGCCGGACACGCTGTTCGCCCGGATGATGAATTCGAACCTCGAGGATGGCGAGGCTATCGGCTCCAAATGGCTCTCAAAAGCCATCGAGACGGCACAGAAGAAGGTCGAGGCACGCAATTACGACGTGCGCAAGCAGGTCGTCGAATACGATGACGTGATGAACGACCAGCGCAAGGTTATCTACGAACAGCGTGCCGACATCATGGATGCCGATGCGGTGGACGAAGTCGTGGTCGATATGCGCCACGACACCATCAACGCGATTGTCGGCAATGCCTGTCCTCCGGGCTCTTATCCTGAGCAATGGGACATCGAGGGGCTGAAGGAGAGGGCCACGGAAGTTCTCGGCCTCACGCCAGACATCGATGCATGGCTGGAAGAGGACCAGGTCGAGCCCGAGATTATCGAGGAACGCCTTCAGAAACTGGCCGACGAAAAGATGGAAGCGAAGATCGCCGCCACCGATCCGTCGATCTGGAAACGGGTGGAGAAGGGCATCCTGCTGGACCGGCTCGATCACCACTGGAAGGAGCACCTCGCCACGCTGGATGCGCTTCGCCAGGTAATCTGGATGCGCGGCATTGCCCAGAAACAGCCGATCAACGAATACAAGCAGGAGGCATTCGGCCTGTTCGAAGGCCTGCTCGACACGCTGCGCGAGGACGTTACGAGTATCCTGATGAAGAGCGAACTTCGCGCCGCTCCGCAGCCGGAAGCGCTGCCCGAACTGCCAGAGTTCCTGACCGGTCACATCGATCCGCTGACGGGCCTCGACAACAGCAATGACGGCGACGGGTCCGCATCGCAGGCAGAGACGTTCGGATCTCTCGCCGGCTCCGCAAGAGCAGGTGCGTCTTCGGGCGGCGCGGCGGACAATCCCTATGCCGGACAGGACATTCCGCGTAATTCGCCGTGTCCCTGTGGTTCGGGCAACAAGTACAAGCATTGCCACGGGGCGCTGGCCTGATCCTGCCTGTTTGCAAGATGCAGCGGTAGGGCCGGACGATGCTCTGGCTCGCCGCTGCTTTCTTCCTGACGGCCCTGCTGTATGCATCCGTCGGCTTCGGCGGAGGCTCGACCTATAGCGCGCTGCTTGCACTGGCAGGTTTCGATTTCCGGCTGCTTCCGGTCCTTTCCCTGCTCTGCAACCTTGTCGTGGTTGTCGGCAGTTTGATCCGTTTTGCTCGCGCAGAAGTAACACCGTGGAAGGGCGCACTGCTGCTGACGGGCCTGGCCGCTCCCGCGGCGTTTCTCGGTGGATTGACGCCGATCCGTGAGGGGGCATTTTTCCTGCTGCTCGGGGTCAGCCTGATCCTTGCGGGGCTGCTGTTGTTCGTTCCACGAAGCGGCACCGAGGGAGAGGCAACGAAGGTCGGCCGTTTCGTTCCGCTTGCAGCGATCCCGCTCGGCTACCTGTCCGGTCTCGTCGGTATCGGGGGAGGAATTTTTCTCGCGCCGCTATTGCACCTGGTTCGGTGGAATTCGGCGCGGGCGATTGCCGCGACGGCCAGCCTCTTCATTCTCGTCAATTCGGCCTTCGGGCTTGCCGGTCAGCTCCTGAAAAATGGAAACGCATTGCTGGTTGAGGCTGCGGGGTTCGGGCTACCCCTGATGGTCGCGGTGGTCATAGGCGGGCAGATCGGCAGCCTGCTGGCCCTTCGGCTGTTCCCGGCCGCCACGATCCGCGCCCTGACGGCCATTCTCACGATATGGGTGGGCATACGGCTCCTTCTTGCAGGTTAGGCCAGGCGCCATGCACAGCGTTACCAGTTGCTGAGACCACCGCCGAGCGAGTTCTCTGCCGTTTCGGACTGCGACCGCTTCAAATGGTCGAACACTGCCACGTGGATCGCGTCGCGAAATTCGACCCCGACATGGAACTGGTTGGTCCAGCGTACGATCGCCGCAATCGGGCCAACGCTGCCGAGCTTGAGAAGAAGGTTCTCTCCCACTTCCAGCCGGCAGAACTTGTCGAAAAACTGGCAACCCTGGAGGTTCAGATCCTTGAAATGGACATCGCGGGAGCTTCCCCGTCCATTTCGATAGGAACCCCATAGGCTGATCGGCTCGCGAGCAAGCTCGCGCCGTCCTATGTCTGTCATACGATACCCGGTTCTTTTTCGTTTTGTTTTATGGGTACGCTTTAGCTGCCATAGGCGGCCGGAAAAACCACATATGATAAGAATCAGTTTAATTCTGTAACTTAACCGTATCCGGCATCCCGTGGTCGCGGAGGGACAGTCAGGAAACGCAGGGAAGGTCGGCTTTCACGGGTAAACCGCGGGTCGCTTGATGATGAGGGAGAGAACTTCCGCCGATCAGCGAAACCGCACCGCACAGGGATCGCTGTTCAGAAGGCTGGAAAAAGTGGCTCCCCGAGTTGGATTCGAACCAACGACCAAGTGATTAACAGTCACCTACTCTACCGCTGAGCTATCGGGGAGCAGCCCGACAGGCAGACGGGGCCTATATGGGGCGGGGATTCCTTTGGCAAGGGGGCTTTGCCGGGAAAATGCACTTGTTTTCGTGGATGCCCCGGATGCGGCGTTCAGGTCACGAATTGCTCGGCGACGATCCGTTCGTCGAGAGAGTGTCCGCGGTCGAACAGCAGGGTCAGTTCCTGCTCTCGCGAGATGGAGATACACACCTGTGCCACGTCGCGAAACTCCGTCTGGTCCGCGACCACGGCAACGGGGCGTTTGTCCGGTTCCCGGACCCGGAAGATGACGTCGTTGCGTTCCGGCAGCACGGCCCCGCGCCACCTGCGGGGCCTGAAGGCGCTGATGGGGGTGAGGGCGATGAGCTGGGAATCGAGCGG
This sequence comes from Erythrobacteraceae bacterium WH01K, assembly GCA_027941995.1. Lineage (NCBI taxonomy): Bacteria > Pseudomonadati > Pseudomonadota > Alphaproteobacteria > Sphingomonadales > Erythrobacteraceae > Erythrobacteraceae bacterium WH01K. The sequence continues at coordinate 1,636,829 of CP115966.1, forward strand.
CAGGATCGGGCCGTTGGCCGAGAGATTGTAGGCTGTCGAACCCGCGGGCGTCGCGACGAGCACCCCGTCGCAAACCAGTTCCTGTATCCGGACCTTGCCGCTGACCTCGACCTCGATTTTCGCGGTCTGGCGCGTTTCGCGCAGCAGCGAGACTTCGTTGATCGCAAAGCGGGTCTGTATGCTGCCGTCCTGACCGGTGGCCTCCATGCGCAAGGGCGCGATTGCGCGTGCGCTTGCCCTGTTCACCGCGGCGAGCAGGTCGGGGCGCTTGCGGGACTTGTTCATAAGGAACCCGACTGTGCCCATATTGATGCCATATACCGGCTTCACATCGCCCGCATCGAGCATCTGGTGAAGCGTTTGCAGCATGAAGCCGTCGCCGCCCAGCACGACGATCGCATCGGCTTCGTCCGAGGAAACGAAATCGTATATCCCGGAAAGCTCCGAAGCTGCCTCGCGCGCACGCTCGGAATCCACGGCAAGCAGTGTCAGCCGTGTAAACTCATGCGAACCGCTCATCTCTCTCTCCGAATTCCAAAATCTGTTGCGCCGTCCCATAAGATGACGCCCGCGTCAAAGACCAGAGATTTGCCGCCGGACCGTCGCTAGGGCTAGGCAGATGAACGAGATGGCCGCAATCGAGAGAGATATGCTGACAGGCCTGCCTGGCCGGGCAGCGTCGCTGGCGCGGCTCGACGAATGGCTGGCGGGATCGGGGCCGCCCGTTCACGCGATGGTCCTGAGCCTGGGGCGCTTCGAAACCGTCAATCTCGCATTTGGCGAAGCCGCAGGTGACGGAGCGCTCGCCGAGATCGCGCGCCGCCTCGTGCACTTTGCAGAAGACGAGTTCGAGCTGTCCAACTGGATCGCCGCGCGGCTCGGCGGGGGGAAGTTCCTTCTCGCCCTGCGGGAAGAATGCACGCGCGAGCGCTGGCAATGGCTTGGCGAGGCACTGGCCGATGCCGTCGCGCTGCCGATTGCTGCTGTCGAGGCGGATGTGAGCCTTCGTCTTTGGCCACGCATTGCCCTGATCCGCGCGGCGGGCGGTGAGGATGCACAGGCAGTCCTGGACCGGCTCGCGGAAGCTCTCGGGCAGATGAAGGGTGATCCCGGACGCCGCATCACATGGATCGACCGGTCGCACGTCCCCATCGGCATCAGCGGCGCGCAGCTCGAAGCGGACCTGATCGGCGCAATGGCTCGCAACGAAATAGAGCTTCGCTTCCAGCCGCAATATTCACTGCCCGACGACAGGCTGGTCGGGGCGGAGGCGCTCGCCCGCTGGAATCATCCGGCGCTCGGTCAGATCGGTGCGGGGACGCTGTTTGCCATCGCGCAGCTGGCGGACCAGACCTCGGCCCTGTCACGCCATGTCGCCGAGCGCGCGCTGGAACACGCGGGCCGCTGGCCGGAGGCGATGAAGCTCTCGCTCAACGTGACACCGTCCGACGTGGCTGCCGCCGGTTTCGCTTCGGAGTTTCTCGCGCTGGTGGCAAAGACCGGCCTCGATCCGTCGCGGTTGACGCTGGAAATCACGGAGCAGGTCCTGCTGGGCGACGTGGATGCAGCTGCGAAGGTCCTGGCCCGGCTCGATGCTGCGGGGATCGCGATTGCGCTGGATGATTTCGGGGCGGGTTTCTGCAACTTCCGGTACCTGAAAGTCCTGCCCTTGCGATTGTTGAAGCTGGACCGCGCGATGGTGGACGGGATAGCCGACGATCCTCGCGATGTAGAGGTCTTGAAAGCCATCATCGCCATGGCGCGCGCGCTCGATCTGACCGTGGTCGCCGAAGGGATCGATAGCGCGGACAAGCGCACCATCGCCGAGCGGGAAGGCTGTGCGATCTACCAGGGGTTCCTGAAAAGCCGGCCCATCAGGCCGGACGATTTCCTGACTCTCTCTCGCCGATAGCCGCTACGGTCAAGCCGCGGTTTTTTCAGATGCCTTGCGCTTCTTGCGGGCGATCCCGCTCAGGCCCTTCGTCAACTGGAACAGGCCGTTCAGGCGGCTCTGCGGATCGCCCCATGCGCGGTTGATCACCAGCTTCATGTCGGGGCGCAGCTTCGCCGTACCTTTCAGGCGATCGACATAGGCGATGAGCCCCGGCCCGTCGGGGAAGTTGTCCTCGTGGAACGTAACCAGCGTGCCGCGCGCGCCGACATCGATCTTCGCAATGTTTGCCTCGATCGCCTGATGCTTGATTTCGAGCAGGCGGACGAGGTTCCGCGTCGCATCGGGCAGGGGGCCGAACCGGTCGATCATCTCTGCCGCCATGCTCTCGATCTCGGCCTTGTCCTGCGCCTGATTCAGGCGGCGATAAAGCGCCATGCGCACGGCAAGGTCCGGGACGTAGTCTTCCGGGATCATGATAGGGGCATCGACGGTGATCTGCGGGCTGAGGTCGCGCGTGTCCTTCTCCAGCCCGGCTTCGCCGGCCTTGGCCGCCAGAATCGCGTCTTCCAGCATCGACTGGTAGAGTTCGAACCCGACTTCCCGGATATGGCCGGATTGCTCGTCCCCGACCAGATTGCCTGCGCCGCGTATGTCCAGGTCGTGGCTGGCAAGCTGGAAACCTGCGCCCAGCGAGTCGAGATCGCCAAGCACTTTCAGGCGTTTTTCGGCCACTTCCGACAGTTGCATGTCCTGCGCATAGGTCAGGTAGGCGTAGGCGCGCAGCTTGGCCCGTCCGACGCGGCCGCGCAGCTGGTAAAGCTGGGCCAGCCCGAAGCGGTCCGCGCGGTGGATGATGATCGTGTTAGCGCTGGGAATGTCTAGCCCGCTTTCGACGATGGTCGTCGAGAGGAGGATATCGTATTTCTTCTCGTAGAACGCGCTCATGCGTTCTTCGACCTCGCTTGCGCCCATCTGGCCATGGGCCGTCACGACCTTCACCTCGGGCACGGTTTCGCGCAGCCATTCCTCCAGCGGCTCCATGTCCGAAATGCGCGGCACCACGATGAAGCTTTGCCCGCCGCGATGATGTTCGCGCAGCAAGGCCTCGCGCATGACCATGTCGTCCCATTCCATGACGTAGGTCCGCACCGCGAGACGGTCGACCGGCGGCGTCTGGATGGTGCTGAGTTCGCGCAGCCCGGTCATGGCCATCTGCAGCGTCCGCGGGATTGGCGTGGCGGTCAGGGTCAACATGTGCACGTCGGCGCGCAACTGCTTCAGTTTCTCCTTGTGGGTCACGCCGAAGCGCTGTTCCTCGTCGACAATGACGAGGCCGAGGTTCTTGAAGCTGGTCGATTTCGACAGGATGGCGTGCGTGCCCACGACGATGTCGATGTCGCCGCTCGCGAGGCCCTCACGCGTGTCCTTCATTTCGGCCGAAGGGACGAGGCGCGACAGGCGTCCGACTTTCAGCGGGAAACCGGCAAACCGGTCCGAGAAGTTCTGGAAATGCTGGCGCGCCAGCAGCGTGGTCGGGGCGACCACGGCAACCTGCTGGCCGTTCATCGCGGCAACGAAGGCAGCCCTGAGCGCAACCTCGGTCTTCCCGAACCCGACATCGCCGCAAACGAGGCGGTCCATCGGGCGCCCGCTTTCCAGGTCCCGCAGGACGTCGGCAATCGCGCGTTCCTGGTCGTCCGTTTCTTCCCATGGGAAGCGGTCGAGGAACTGGTTGTAGCCGGCCTCCTCGACTTCCAGGACAGGCGCCTTGCGCAGGGCGCGTGCGGCGGCGGTCTTCATCAGTTCGCCGGCAATCGCCTGGATGCGTTCGCGCAGCTTTGCGCGGCGGCGCTGCCATGCCTCGCCGCCCAGGCGGTCCAGTTGCACCGCCTGTTCGCTGCTCCCGTATCGGGTCAGGACGTCGATATTCTCGACCGGGATGTAGAGTTTGTCGCCGCCGGCATATTCCAGCATCACGCAATCGTGCTGGCTCTTGCCCGCGGCAATGGGTTCCAGGCCCAGATACTTGCCGATGCCGTGCTCCACATGGACCACCAGGTCGCCGCGGTTCAGGGCCTGCAATTCGGCAAGGAAGGCGTCGCTGTCCTTGCGCTTCTTCTTGCGGCGCACCAGCCGATCGCCGAGCATGTCCTGCTCCGTCAGCAGGTGCATCTCGTCATTGGCGAAGCCGGTTTCGATCGGCAGCACGACGGCGACAGGCTTGCCCTTGGCGGATTTGCCCAGTGCATCCTGCCAGCTTTCCGCAAGCAGCGTTTCCGATCCCGCCTCCGAAAGGATGGAGGCGATGCGGCTGCGCGACCCTTCCGAATAGGTGGCGAGGATCGGCCGTTTTCCGGCCTTGGTCAGGCTGGCGAGATGTTTTGATGCGGCCTCGTACACATTGTCGCCGCGCGCCCGTTCCGGCGCGAAATCCCGGGCGGAGGTAAAGCCGAAATCGACGACGGCATCGCTTTCGGGTTCGGCGAAGATGACGCTGCGATGGACCGGCGCGTCGACGAGCGCCTGCTGCCACTCGTCCGCTGCGAGATACAGCGCCTCTGTCTCCAGCGGTCGATAGCCGCCCTTGGCCTGTCCCGTCGCGTTGGCCCGGGATTCGCGGTAATCGGCAATGTCGGAAAGACGCTCGTCCCCTGCCTGCAGCACCGCATTGTCCGCGACGACCGTATCGTCGTCTCCAAGATGATCGAACAGCGTGACCAGACGTTCCTCGAACAGGGGGAGCCAATGCTCCATGCCCGCCTGGCGGCGACCTTCGCTGACAGCCTCGTAAAGCGGGTCCTGCGTGGCTGCGGCGCCGAATTTCTCGCGATACCGGCTGCGGAAACGCTTGATACTCTCGTCATCGAGCAACGCTTCGCTGGCCGGCAGCAGCAGGAAGCTGTCGAGCGTTCCCGTGGTGCGCTGCGTCGCAGGGTCGAACAGGCGCAGCGATTCCAGTTCGTCACCGAAGAAGTCGAGCCGCAGGCCTTGGTCGAGGCCCGAGGGGAAGATGTCGACGATCGAGCCGCGCATCGCGTATTCGCCGTGATCGACCACGGTATCGGACCGGGTGTAACCTTGCTTGCGCAGCAGCGCGGACAGGGTTTCATGACCGATTTCGAAGCCGGGCTTCAGCTCCCGTACGCTTTCCCGGATACGAAAAGGAGTGAGCACGCGTTGCAGGACCGCATTGACGGTCGTGACGAGCAATTGCGAGCCGACCTTGCCGCGCTGCAGGCTGTGCAGGGTGGCGAGCCGCTGGGCGCTTATCGATAGCGCGGGACTCGCGCGGTCGTAGGGCAGGCAGTCCCATGCCGGAAACTCCAGCACTTCCAGTTCCGGCGCGAAAAAACGAGCGGCATCGGCGACGGACCGCATGGCCGCTTCGTCGGGCGCGATGAAGACGCCGCGCCCCGTCGCCGCACGCGCCATATCCGCCATGACCAGCGGCTGCGCCCCGCGGGCCACGCTTGCAAGCGTGAGCGGCTTGTCAGCCTTCAGGATGCGGGAGAGGTCGGGCATTCTCTGGCCTTAGCGTCGCAAGGGGCAGGGCGTTCCCGTGCCGCGATGTTTTGCGCTGATTCTTCTCAGCGGGGAATATCCACGTAGTCGAGCTTGCGCATGGTATCCATCAGCGTGCCGGCAAATTCGGCAGGTATGGCCTGCGTGCCGAGCGCCCATGCCATGATGTCTACATCGTCCTCATCCAGCAGCCGCTCGAACCAGCGAAGCTCCGCTTCTTCCCATGTGGAGGAATACCGGTCGAGGAAACCCCCGATCATGAAATCCGCTTCGCGTGTGCCGCGGTGCCATGCGCGAAACCGCGCGCGGGCGAGCCGACCTTCGAAAGAGAGTGCTTCAGGCATGGATGGGCGGTTAGGCCACTCGAAATCGGCGTGCAAGCGGCTATAGGTCCGTGTCAGATGCGCCCCGAGATTCTCAATCCCCTGTTTGCCGAGATAGAGACGCTGGACGGCGTCGGCCCCAAGCTGATGAAACCGCTCGCGCGGCTTGGCCTGAACCGGGTGCGGGACGTAGCCTATCACCTGCCCGAACGCTTCGTGACCCGTCGCGCGGTGCAGAACGTGGACGAGGCTGGCGAGGGCGAGCAGATCGTCGTCCAGCTGACGGCGACGGAGCACCGCGCGCCGCGTAATCCCGGGCGGGGCCCCTACCGCGTGCTTGCGCAGGACAGTGCGGGCAATATCATCGCCATCACCTATTTCGGGCGCGCGTCCTATACCGGCAAGAAATTGCTACCTGTCGGGGAGCCGCGCTGGGTCGCCGGAAGGCTCGACCGGTATGGCGACATGCTGCAGATCGTCCATCCCGACCACGTGGTCGAGGATGGCGGCGAAACGCTGAAGCGTTTGTGCGAACCCGTCTATGCCCTCGCGGAAGGCCTGACCCAGCCAAAGGTTGCGGGCCTCGTCGCACAATCCTTGGTCAAGCTGCCCGAACTTCCCGAATGGATCGATCCCGCCCTGTTCGAGAAAGAAGGCTGGCCGGACTGGGCCGATGCGCTGAAACTGGCGCACAAGAGAGAGAACGCGAAGGCGCGGGAGCGTCTTGCCTACGACGAGTTGCTTGCCAACAGCCTCGCCCTGATGCTGGTCAGGGCCGATAACCGGCAGCGCCGGGGGCGTGCACTGGTCGGCGATGGCTCATTGCTGGGGAAGCTGGAACTGCCCTTTCCGCTGACGGGCGCGCAGGATCGGTCCGTCCGGGAAATCACCGGCGACATGGCGCAGGCGACGCCCATGCTGCGCCTGCTGCAGGGCGATGTCGGCGCGGGCAAGACCGTCGTCGCGCTGGAAGCGATGCTGGTGGCGGTTGAGGCAGGGGCGCAGGCCGCCTTGCTGGCTCCGACGGAAATCCTCGCTCGCCAGCATTTCGAGACGCTGCGTGCGATGGCACGTCCGACGGGGGTAGAGATCGCCCTGCTGACCGGCCGGGACAAGGGCAAGGCACGTACCAGCATCCTGATGGGTCTGCTCGACGGCAGCATCGACATGGTCGTGGGAACCCATGCGATTTTCCAGGACAGCGTCGGATACAGGGATCTGGGCCTTGTCGTGATTGACGAACAGCACCGCTTCGGCGTTGCCCAGCGATTGATGCTGGCGAGCAAGGGCCGCGTCACGCCGCACACGCTGGCGATGACGGCAACCCCGATCCCCCGCACGCTGACGCTGGCCCAGTACGGCGAAATGGAAGTCAGCAGGCTCGACGAATTGCCACCGGGCAGGCAGGCAATCGATACGCGGGTGTTTCCGCAGGCGCGGATGGACGAGGTGGTGGACGGCATTGCGCGGCATATCGCGGGCGGGCAGCAGGCCTATTGGGTGTGCCCGATGGTCCGCGACAGCGAGACGGTGGACATTGCCGCAGCCGAGGCGCGCTATGCAGGGCTGAAGGAACGGTTCGGCGACGATGTCGTGCTGGTCCACGGGCAGCTCGCACCCGAAGAGAAGGACGCGGCCATGACCCGCTTCGCCAGCGGCGAGGCAAAGCTGCTGGTCGCGACGACCGTTATCGAGGTTGGTGTCGACGTGCCGTCGTCCACACTGATGGTCATCGAACAGGCAGAGCGTTTCGGCCTTGCACAGCTTCACCAGTTGAGGGGGCGTGTGGGGCGCGGGAGCGAGAAATCGGTCTGCCTTCTGCTGCGCGGCGAGACCCTGTCGGAAACGGGCAAGAAACGCCTCGCCCTGATGCGAGAGACGCAGGACGGATTCCGTATCGCTGAGGAAGACCTCGAACTGAGGGGAGGGGGCGAGCTTCTCGGCACGCGGCAGTCCGGTGACACCCCGTTCCGCATTGCCACGCTGGAGCAGATCCAGAAATGGCTGCCGGTCGCACATGACGACGCCCGCATCCTGGTAGAGCGGGACGGGGGGCTGGCGAGCGACAGGGGACAGGCGGCCCGCACGCTCCTCTACCTGATGGAGCGTGATTACGGCGTGCAGCTCCTGCGCGGCGGTTAGGCAATCGGCGCCCGGCCCTCAGGCGCGGTCGGTAAACCTCTCGACCAGCGCTTTTGCCGCCGCGTCCACATCCTCCCACGTATCGCGAAAGTTTTCCTCCCCGCCGTAATACGGATCGGCGACGGCCGCGCCTTCCCGGCCCGGAACGGCATCCATCAGCAGGCCCACGCGGGCGGTTGCGTCAGGCGGGGCGAGCCGTTGCAGGTTTTCGAGATTCGAATGGTCGAGCGCGAGGATATGGGTGAAGCGCATGAAATCGCGCATATGCACCTGCCGCCCCTTGTAGTTCGCAATGTCGATACCGTGACGTGCCGCTTCGGCGACACTGCGTTCGTCCGGCGGCGAACCGACATGGTAATCGGCGGTGCCGGCACTGTCCGCATCGGCGCACAGCCCCGCTTCTGCGGCGCGCCTGCGAAAGGCGGCCTCCGCCAGCGGGGAGCGGCAGATATTGCCGAGGCATACGAACAGGACGGCGGGGCGTGGTTCCATGGTTCCAGCGATACTGGACCGGACCCCTCGCGCGCAATAGGACGGTAACGAACGAACACGGGAGGATACCGATCATGCGCAGTTTCATCGCAGCCCTCGCCATTAGCACGGCGCTGGTTTCGCCGGCCCATGCCGGACCGGCCGAGGATTACACAGATCTCCGCGAGGAAATCTGGCAGGCAACCCTCGATTCCTCGCCCCAGCTCGCAACCAGCGTCGGCGACCGACGGGGCGACGGGAAGCTGGGCGATCTCTCGCTAGAGGAATATGATCGGCAGGTGGAGGAGAACCGCGCGTTTCTGGCCCGGCTGAATGCCATCGACGAGAGCGCTCTGCCCGAAGATCTGCGGATCGATTACGCGATCCTGAAGCGCAGCTTCGAAGACAATATCGAAGGGGCGGCTTTCGACCAGAACCGCTATGTCATCTTCACCAACAGGGGCGGCTGGTTCACGTGGTTCGCATCGCTCCCCTATCGCTCGCCCTTGTTCACCGCGGCGGATTACGAAAGCTACGTCTCGCGGCTGGAAGCGTTTGCCGCGGTCAATGCCGACGGCATCGCGCGCAGCCGGGAAGCGGTGACGCGCGGCCTGACGCAGCCCTGCGGCCCGATGGAGGGACTGGAGGACCGCATATCCCAGCAGATTGTGGACGATTACACGCAGTCTCCGTTCTGGAGCCCGTTCGCGGAAAAGCCGTCCACCATCGGCGATGACGAATGGGAGGCTTTCAAGGACCGGGCAAGCGTCGCGCTGGAAGATGCGGTCTTCCCGTCCTACCGCGACTTCCGCGATTTCTATGTCGAGGAATACCTGCCCGAATGCCGCACCGGTACGCCGGGCATCCTGGCGACGCCGGGCGGCGAGGACTACTACGCCTACCGCGTACGCAGTTTCACGACCACCGACATGACGCCTGACGAGGTGCACGAGCTCGGTCTGTCGGAAGTTGCACGCATCCGGTCCGAAATGGCGGAGGTGGCAGCCAGCGCCGGCTTCGACAGCCGCGAGGCCTATATCGAGCACCTGCGCACCGACCCGCAATATTACATGACCGACGCGGACGAGTATGTCCGATACGTGCAGGCGCTGGCGAAGGAGATCGACGGCTGGATGCCGAAGCTGTTCGGCACGCTGCCCCGCCAGCCCTATACCGTCTCGCCGATCCCCGCTGCGCAGGCGCCGGGCAACACGACCGCCTATTACGAATCCGGCTCGCTCGATACCGGGGCCGCCGGCATTTACCGGATCAATACGACCGAGCTCGACCAGCGTCCGCTGTGGGAACTCCCCGCCCTCGGCGTGCACGAAGCCGTGCCCGGCCATCACCACCAGATCGCATTGCAGCAGGAACTCGACATCCATCCGCTGCGGGCCAATGGCACGTTCTTCACGGCCTTCGTCGAGGGCTGGGGCCTCTATTCGGAACGTCTCGGCATCGAGATGGGGCTATACGACACGCCGGCGAAGGAAATGGGCCGGCTGAGCTACGAGATGTGGCGTGCAGCGCGGCTGGTCGTCGATACCGGCATCCATGCGAAGGGCTGGAGCAAGCAGGAGGCGGTCGACTTCATGCTCGACAATACCGCACTCAGCCCCGGCAATATCGATGCCGAGGTCAATCGCTACATCACATGGCCGGGACAGGCGCTCGCCTACAAGATCGGCGAACTCAAAATCCGCGAACTACGCACCCGCGCCGAGGAGGCGCTGGGTTCGGATTTCGACCTGCGATCGTTCCACGATGCCGTTCTGGAAAACGGATCGGTCCCGCTCAGCGTGCTCGATGCGCATATCGATCGCTGGATCGAATCGCAGCAAGGCTGAGCTTGGCGTGGTGGCCGTGCCTAGATCGCGCGGTCACCCGCTTCGCCGACGGATTCGATATCCCGGCCGAGGCCCTTGACCGTATTGCAGGCGGTCAGCGTCACGACGACCGCGCCGAGCGCGAGCGCGGCAACGGTCTTGCGGGCGAAATTTGTCTTGGAATGCATGGGTCGGATCCTTGGGTAGCTTGTGCTGCGCGGTAGCGCGCGCGCCTGACCGGCAGATTAATCACCGCCTTCCGTCTTCGCCAGCGTCTCCTCGACGACGCGCCTGACATTGACCCTGGCGCCGAGCCGCGCACCCAGGAGGGCCGTGCCGCTGACCTTGCGTTGGACGAACAGCGTTTCGGCGGGAGGCAGGTGCCAGGTTTGACGGTCTTTCGCTATTTCCATGCCTTCGTCCCTCAGCAGCGGTACGAAGGAGCGATCGCCGAAGTCGAAGGGCGCATCCTCGCTCATCTCGCCGACGATGATCGCGATCATGCGTTCGACACGCTCGGAATGCCGTTCGATGACCGCAGGGCTCATGAAGCCGGCAGCGATGGCCTCCGCCTTGATCTTATCCGAATCCCCGGCGAGCCCTGCCTCCAATAGCCTGCGATAGGCGCGCCCCACATCCGGGGCGACGGCGCGGGTCGCACCGAAGTCGAGCAGGACGACCTGTCCTGCCTCCCCGTCATCTGCGCGCCGGTACCGGAAATTGGCGAAGTTGGGATCGGTCTGCATGACGCCGAATTCGAAGAGTTCGCGTGCGACGAGGCGGATGCAGCGCTCGAACACGATATCGCGAAGGTCCTGTGGCTCCGACGCGAGGCTCTCGATCGGGATGCCGTCCTCGAAGCTCATCGCAAGGATGCGGTCCCGCGTCAGTTCGTCGTCCAGTTCCGGTACGACAAACCCGTCCGTCCCGGCCAGAAGCCGGGCATAGAGCTGCATCTGTTCGCCCTCGCGGCCGTAATCCGCTTCCTCGTGCAACTGCTCCTTCGCCGCGGTCAGCAGCGGCGCGATGTCCAGTTCCTTCGGCAGCAGTCCCGATAATTTCAGCAGGCTCGCCACATTGTCGACATCGCTGTCGATGCTCTGCGCGACGCCGGGATATTGCACCTTGATCGCCAGTATACGCCCGTCGCGCGTCAGGGCCCGGTGGACCTGACCGATACTGGCCGCGGCAATCGGCCTCGGTTCGAACCGGCGGAACATGGTGCGCCAGTCCTTGCCCCATTCCTGCGCCAGGACGGTGTCGAGCTGGCGCGGAGGCATGAAATTGGCGCGGTCGCGCAACGTGGCGAGAATGTCGGCCAGTTCCGGCGGAAGCATGTCGCCCGCATCCATGCTGATCATCTGGCCCAGCTTCATGGCGGCGCCGCGCAGATGCGACAGGCGGTCCGCCAGCCGCGCGGCGTTCCCCGGGGTCAGCAGCAGGTCTTCCATCCGGGGCCGCTGTCCCGATGCAAGCTGCCGCGCCCCTTGCCCGATGACCGAACCGGCGACGCCGCCGGCCAGCCTGCCGAACCCGGCGAGACGGGCTATGCGCCCGCTGGGCACGGCGCGGTGGCGGTCTGTGTCTTCACGATTTGCCAAGGGGCGGGGTCTCCTATGCCGGGGAAATCGTCCGGCAGCGGGGCCGTTCCAAGTTCTCGGAGGAAAAGGACGCCCCGCGCGCGGTGTCCTCGTTCGCAAGAAACCACTGATAGGTCATCGCAAGCCAATCCCGAAGGTCGATCTGCGGGGGCCAGCCCATCGCCTCCAGCCGATCGGCCGCCATCAGCTTGCGCGGGGTGCCGTCGGGCTTCGTTTCGTCCCTGACGATCGTCCCTTCAAAGCCGACGACATCGCAGATCAGCGTTGCCAGATCGTAGATCGGCAAATCCTCGCCCGATCCGATATTCAGGTGCTCCTCGCCGCTATAGCCCTGCAGCAGGTGAACGCATGCACTGGCGCAGTCGTCGACATGCAGGAATTCGCGGCGCGGAGTGCCCGTGCCCCAGATCGTGATAGTGTCGGCGCCCGAAACTTTCGCCACGTGCGCCTTTCGCATCAGGGCGGGGATCACATGGCTCGATTCCAGGTCGAAATTATCGCCCGGGCCGTACAGGTTCGTCGGCATTCCGGAGATGTAGTCGCGCCCATACTGCTTGCGATAGGCCTGGCACAGCTTGATGCCGGCAATTTTCGCTATGGCGTACCATTCGTTCGTCGGCTCGAGCGGGCCGGTCAGCAGCGCGCTTTCCTGGATCGGCTGTTCGGCAAACCTGGGATAGATGCGGGAGGAACAGAGGAACAGGAGCCGGTCGACGCCGGCACGGTGCGCCCCTTCTATCAGGTTCGTCTCGATGACCAGGTTCTGGTAAAGAATATCGGCCGGATAGGTGTCGTTCGCCATGATCCCGCCAACCTTGGCTGCAGCGATGGCCACGGCATCGGGACTGCGCTGTTCCATCCAGGCGAAAACTGCGCGCTGGTCCAGCAGGTCAACCTCGGTAGGCCGGAAATAGCGCGGGTCCACTTCGACAAGCAGCCGGCCGTCATCCGCGTCATAGCCTTTCTCGTCGACGCCTTCACCCTCCCAGCGGAGGGTCACGCCGGTCTCGGCAAACGCCTTGTCGACGAAATGGCGGACGGTCACGGTTTCACCGGTCGCCGGGACGTAATCGTCGGGTTCGTCCTGCTGCAGCATACGCCACATGCCTTCGACATATTCCTTCGCATGGCCCCAGTCCCGCTTCGCGTCCAGATTGCCCAGGTACAGCTTTTCCTGCCGGCCCAGCTTGATCGCGGCGGCTGCGCGCGTGATCTTGCGCCTCACGAAGGTTTCGCCGCGCAGCGGGCTTTCGTGATTGAACGCGATATCGTTCGATGCGTGAATTCCGTAGGCTTCGCGGTAATTCACCGTGATCCAGTAACTATAGAGCTTGGCGACAGCGTAGGGGCTGTGCGGATAAAATGGAGTGTTTTCGTTCTGGGGAACCTCTTGCGCCAAGCCCTAAAGTTCGCTGGTGGGTGCCTTATGGAACCTGACCGCCTGTTCCATCCCGAGGATGCGCAAAGCCTCGAGCAGACGCAACGTGCCGGTGGCATCGGCATTGGCTGTATATTCCGGTGTCTCGAAGCTGACTGCCACGTGGCTTTGTGCTGCCAGATTGTAGACTTCATCAGGCCGGGTTTCCTGCATGATCCGGATGATATTGGTGGAGTCGGTCAGATCGCCATAATGCAGGTGAAGCCGTGGTTCCGCCTCGTGAGGGTCCTGATAAATGTCTTCGATCCGACCCGTGTTGAAGGGCGAGGAACGCCGTTTCACGCCGTGAACGTCGTACCCCTTCTCCAGCAACAACCGCGAAAGATACGCGCCGTCCTGTCCCGTGACCCCAGTTATCTGGGCGGTTTTTCTGCTCACATCACTTCTCTTCGCAAAACGGCTTGGACGGTTCTGCAAAGGGGGTGAGGATTAGCAAGCCCAAGCGCAAGGTATGAATCGTACTGGATTGGGATGAGGTAATCCGCGTTCGATGGGCGACGCTCAATACGAAAGCAAACTAAAGCCGGAGCCTGTCATGCAGCGCACGTAAAGGCTCGGCAGGCGGTTCGCTTATATCGTTCGCAAAAAATAAATTGGTCGGGGAGAGAGGATTCGAACCTCCGGCCCCTGCCTCCCGAAGACAGTGCTCTACCAGGCTGAGCTACTCCCCGACCGTGTCGGTCCCGTCCAGCGCGGTGGCTGTGCGGGTCGAGGCAAGGCGCGTGCCTATAGGTGGGGGCGTGCAGGGTGGCAAGCAGGCATTTTGCCGCTAAGGCATTTCGCGATGGAAAATCGCGCAGACCCGCACCCCGAACAGCAATATCTCGACCTCATGCGCCGCATCTGGCGCGAGGGAGACGAGCGGATCGATCGCACGGGCATCGGAACGCGCTCGATCTTCGGGACGCAATTGCGATTCGACCTTGGCGGCGGGGCCATGCCGCTGCTGACGACGAAGCGCGTCTACTGGAAGACCGCAACGCGCGAGATGCTGTGGTTCCTGACCGGGGAGACCAATATCCGGCCGCTGGTCCTGCAGGGCGTGAAGATATGGAACGAATGGCCCCATGCCCGCTACGTGCGTGAAACCGGGGACAGCATCGCGCTCGATGACTTCGTGGCCCGTATTGCCGAAGATGAATCGTTTGCGCGCCGCTGGGGCGACCTTGGCCCTGTATACGGCAAGCAATGGGTCGACTGGCCCACCTGGCGATATCGCAAGGACGGCCTCTACGAGCCGGGCGAAGGCATCAACCAGGTGGCTCAGGTCGTTGCCTCGCTGAGGGACAATCCCGGCAGTCGCCGCCACATCATCGAAGGCTGGAACGTCGCGGAGCTCGACCGGATGGCCCTGCCGCCGTGTCACAAGACCTACCAGTTCCATGTCGCCGGGCAGGGCGCCGATGCCCGCCTGAATTGCCTGCTCTACCAGCGCAGCTGCGACGTGGCGCTGGGTCTGCCTTTCAACCTGTGGTCCGCAGCATTGCTGCAACGAATGTTGGCACAGCAGGCCGACCTGCTGCCGGGCGAACTGGTCTGGATGGGCGGGGACACGCATCTCTACCTCAATCACGCCGACCTGATCGAGGAACAGCTGGGGCGGGAACCGCAGGGTCGCCCGACGCTTGAGATTACGCGGCGTCCGGAAACGATATTCGACTATGCAATCGAGGATTTCGAGGTTCACGGCTACGCGCCGCACGGTCCGTTGAAGGCGCCGGTGGCCGTGTGATGCGCGGGTTCCGGCGGGGACCTTGACCGAAGGCTTCGCGCGAAATAAAAATACGCGCGATTGAAATTATACGTCTGGCAATTCTGCCGGTCAGCGGGAGAGAACCTATGGCCGACAGGCCTGAAGCCGAAGCGGGAGCGGGGCGTAACAAGCCCGCGTTGTCCCTGCACGTGCCCGAACCCAATTTCCGTCCCGGCGATACCGTCGACTACAGCCATCTGAAGATCCCCGATGCGGGCCAGCAGATGCGCCCGGACGAGGCCTGCGATGCGATGGAAACCGCGCCGCTGGCACATGACCTGATCCGGGTGCTGGGCGATGACGACCAGGCGCACGGCCCATGGGATCCGAAGCTTTCGCCCGACACCCTGCGCGAAATGATGCGGCATTTCGCTCTCGTGCGCGCTTTCGATGAGCGGATGTTCCGCGGCCAGCGTCAGGGCAAGACCAGCTTCTACATGAAGTGTACCGGCGAAGAGGCAACCAGCGTCGCCACCGCCATGGCGCTCGCCAGCGATGACATGGTATTCCCCAGCTATCGCCAGCAGGGTGTCCTGATCGCGCGCGATTACCCGCTGATCGAGATGATCAACCAGATCTACTCGAACAAGGGCGACAAGCTGAAGGGCCGCCAGCTGCCGATCATGTATTCCAGCCGCGAGAAAAGCTTTTTCAGCATTTCCGGCAACCTCGCCACACAGACGCCGCAGGCGGTGGGCTGGGCAATGGCCAGTGCCATCAAGGGCGACAGCCGCATCGCCGCGACTTGGGTCGGCGAAGGCAGCACGGCAGAGGGAGACTTCCATTCCGCCTGTACATTCGCGACCGTCTACAACGCGCCGGTCATCCTGAACGTCATCAACAACCAGTGGGCGATCTCGAGTTTCAGCGGGTTCGCCGGCGGTGAGCGCACGACCTTTGCCGCGCGCGGCCTCGGCTATGGCCTCGCCAGCCTGCGTGTCGACGGAAACGACCCGCTTGCCTGCTATGCGGCCGAGAAATGGGCGGCCGACCGGGCGCGCTCCAATGCCGGGCCGACGCTCATCGAATTCTTCACCTACCGTGCGGAAGGGCATTCGACCTCCGACGATCCCAGTGGCTATCGCAGCGCGCAGGAACGCGAGGAATGGCCGCTGGGCGATCCGATCAACCGGCTGAAGAAGCACCTGATAGCCATCGGCGAATGGGACGAGGAACGGCAGGAGGCACTCGACGCCGAATGCGTCGACCTGGTGAAGAAGACGACCAAGGAAGCCGAGAAGAACGGTATCCTTGGCCACGGTCTCCACCACCCGTTCCGCACCATGTTCGAAGACGTGTTCGAGGAATTGCCCTGGCATCTGAAGGAACAGGCCGAACAGGCGATCCACGAACGGGAGACCAAGTTTCCCGAAGGACTACCGGCCAGGGGAGGGCAGGGCTGATGAGCGAGGCTGCAACCACCGAAGCGCCGCATGACACAGCCCCGGCCGAAGCGGGCGCGGAACGCCGCCTCAACATGATCGAGGCGATTAACGAAGCGCTCGACATCATGTTGGAGCGGGACAAGGACACCGTCGTCTTCGGCGAGGATGTCGGCTATTTCGGCGGCGTTTTCCGCTGTACGGCCGGCTTGCAGGAAAAACACGGCAAGACGCGTGTGTTCGATACGCCCATCAACGAATGCGGCATCATCGGCGTGGCAGTCGGCATGGGCGCCTACGGCCTGCGGCCGATCCCGGAAATCCAGTTTGCCGATTACATCTATCCCGGGCTCGACCAGCTCATCAGCGAAGCGGCGCGGCTGCGCTATCGCTCGGCGGCGGAATATATCGCCCCGCTGACCGTTCGCAGCCCCTTCGGCGGCGGCATTTTCGGTGGGCAGACCCACAGCCAGAGCCCCGAATCGCTGTTCACCCACGTGTCCGGCCTGAAGACGGTCATCCCGTCCACGCCTTACGACGCGAAGGGCCTGCTGATCAGCGCGATCGAGGATAACGACCCGGTCATCTTCTTCGAGCCGAAGCGGATCTATAACGGGCCCTTCAGCGGCTATTACGACAAGCCGGTCGAGCCGTGGAAGAAGCACGCGCAAAGCGTCGTTCCCGAAGGGTATTACAAGATCCCGCTCGGCAAGGCGCGGCAGGTCACGCAAGGCGAGCAACTGACCGTGCTGGCTTACGGAACGATGGTCCACGTGGCCGAGGCCGTTTGCCGCGAGAAGGGCGTGGAGGCCGACATTCTCGACCTGCGAACCATGGTCCCGCTCGACATCGAGGCGATCGAGGCTTCGGTGAAGCGAACGGGCCGCTGCATGATCGTGCACGAGGCGACCCGCACATCGGGTTTCGGCGCGGAGCTTTCGGCTCTGGTGCAGGAACGCTGCTTCTACCATCTCGAGGCCCCGATCGAGCGCGTGACCGGTTTCGACACGCCCTATCCGCATAGTCTCGAATGGGCCTATTTCCCCGGTCCCGTCCGTATCGGCGAGGCCATCGACAAGATCCTGAAGGACTGACCGCCATGGCGAAATTCATCTTCAACATGCCCGATGTGGGCGAAGGCGTGGCCGAGGCGGAAATCGTCGAATGGCACGTGAAGGTCGGCGACACCGTGTCCGAAGACCAGCACCTGGTCGACGTGATGACCGACAAGGCGACGATCGACATCGAAAGCCCTGTCGATGGTAAGGTGATCGAAGTCGCTGGCGAGGTGGGCGACATCATCGCCGTCGGCTCCATGCTGATCACGGTCGAAGTCGAAGGCGAGGTGCCCGACCAGCATGAGGACGAGGAGCAACCGGACAATGCCGGGGATCCGGCTCCGGCCCCAGCGCCGAAGGATGAAGAGGTCGAGGAGCGGATCGAGGTCGAGACTTCCGATCCCTCGGACGCCGACGATGCCATGGCGGCCGACCCGCAGCCGGCCCCGAAACAGGAAACTGCTCCTGCGCCTGAGCCCACCCAGGCGTCGAAGGTCCTCGCTACCCCGGCCGTGCGCAAACGCGCGAAGGAGCTCGGGATCGACCTGGGGCAGGTCAAACCTGCCGAGGACGGCCGCGTGCGTCACGGCGATCTCGACCAGTTCCTGACCTATAATTCGGGCTATTCCGCCGCCACTCCGGCGCGCGAGGACGAGGAAAAGAAGGTCATCGGCATGCGGCGGAAGATCGCCGAGAACATGGCCGCATCGAAGCGCAACATCCCGCATTTCTCCTACGTCGAGGAAGTCGACGTGACCGATCTCGAAGAAATGCGCGCGCAGCTGAACGCCAATCGCGGCGAGAAGTCGAAACTGACGATCCTGCCGCTGTTAATCACGGCCATCTGCAAGACATTGCCGGATTTCCCGATGATCAATGCCCGCTATGACGATGAGGCAGGCGTTGTGACCCGTCACGGTGCCGTGCACATGGGGATGGCGGCACAGACCGATGCGGGGCTGATGGTCCCTGTCCTGAAGAATGCGCAGGCGAAGAACGTCTGGCAGCTGGCGAACGAGATTTCCCGCCTCGCAGAGGCTGCTCGCACCGGCAAGGCGACGAAGGACGAACTGACCGGCGGCACGCTGACGGTCACATCGCTCGGCCCGCTCGGCGGGATTGCCACGACGCCGGTCATCAATCGTCCCGAAGTCGCTATCATCGGCCCGAACAAGATCGTCGAGCGTCCGATGTATGTCGGCGACGGGCAGGGGGGCGAGCGGATCGAGAAACGCAAGCTGATGAATATCTCGATCAGCTGTGATCACCGCGTGGTCGATGGCTGGGACGCGGCAAGCTTCGTCCAGGCGCTGAAGAAGCTGCTGGAAACGCCGGTCCTGATCGTTTCGAACTAGGCGCTACCGAACGACGGCAGCGAAACTGACGGTCCCGCTGCCTAGCGCGGCTTCGGCATCGCTGACATACCAGCGCAGGTGGGTGACGTCCTCGCGCGTTGCGCGCCTGTTGCCTGCGCGCAGCTCCTCCAGCCGGCCCCAGCTCTTGCCGCCGTCGATCGACACGCGCGCATCGCGGCCGCCGCTGCGGCGGAAGGCGAGATCGCGTGGCAGCTTGCTGGAGACGACGAAATCGCGGTCGCGTCCCGGCGCCTTCCAGTGCAGCATCAGGACTACGCGGTCGCCCTTTCGCAAGGTCGTGGCCGGTTGCAATTCGCGCACGGCCTGACCGCCGCGCATTTCCGCCTGTTCGACGAAGACGGAACGTTCGATGGCTACGGTGCCCTGGGCGGCTACTGTCGATGCTGCGAGCAATGCCAGCGAACCGGCGACATAAAATCGGCGCATGAATTTCCCCCGAAACAGGCCGGCAGGGAGGTGTCCGACCGGCCGGGAGGGGAGTGACGGCAAAGCGCCAAGATATGGTTAATTTCCACTCAATCGGAAAAGGTTCATTTTTCCCGCAGACAGCGATTGACAGCCACGGGAGGCTGGCCTAATTGCGCCGCTCCCAAGAGGCGCTGCCGCTTGAATGCGCGGGTGTAGCTCAGTTGGTTAGAGTATCGGCCTGTCACGCCGAGGGTCGCGGGTTCGAGTCCCGTCACTCGCGCCACTTGGGACTTTTCTTCTGAAAATGATGACGAGAGACGGGTGCCCCTGGCACCTGTCGCCCGTCTGCGTGTGACGCCCGCGCGATAGTTTTCATTTCCCCCGCCAAGACGTTTCGATTTGAAATCGATGATTGAGCTTTGCGCGCGGCTCGGCAAGGGTTCGCCCCGGATTCGATAAACCGGGAAGGAACCTGCAATCATGAAAACCGCCATCACCGAAATGTTCGGCATTCAGCACCCCATCATCCAGGGCGGAATGCATTATGTCGGATTTGCTGAAATGGCAGCGGCGGTTTCCAATGCCGGGGGTCTGGGCATCATTACCGGCCTGACGCAGGGCACGCCGGAGAAGCTGGCGAACGAAATCGCCAAGTGCCGCGACATGACGGACAAGCCCTTCGGCGTGAACCTGACGCTGCTTCCCACCCTGACGCCGCCCGATTACCCCGGCCTGGTGAAAGCCATCATCGAAGGCGGGGTGAAGGTGGTCGAGACCGCCGGACGCAACCCTTCCGAACTGCTTCCGCCGCTGAAGGATGCCGGGATCAGGGTCATCCACAAATGCACCAGCGTGCGACACTCCCTGAAAGCGCAGGATATCGGCTGCGACGCGGTGTCTGTCGACGGCTTCGAATGCGGTGGCCATCCGGGCGAGGACGATGTGCCGAACTTCATCCTCCTGCCGCGGGCGGCCGATGAACTCGACATCCCCTTCGTATCGAGCGGCGGCATGGCCGACGGGCGCAGTCTCGTCGCCAGCCTCGCCATGGGGGCAGAGGGCATGAACATGGGCACGCGATTCATCGCGACGAAGGAAGCGCCGGTGCACGAGAACGTGAAGAAGGCCATCGTCGCGGCGAGCGAGCTGGACACCCGGCTCGTCATGCGGCCCCTCCGCAACACGGAGCGCGTGATGACGAACGAAGCTGTAGAACGCCTGCTGGAGAAGGAAAAGCGCCTCGGCGACGACATAAAGTTCGAAGACATCATCGAGGAAGTCGCGGGCGTCTATCCCAAGATCATGATGGAAGGCGACATGGACAAGGGTGCATGGAGCTGCGGCATGGTGGCTGGCCTTATTAAAGACATTCCCACCTGCCAGGAACTGATCGACGGTATCATGCAGCAGGCGGAAGATATTCTCTCGCGCATGAACGGTCTCGCCAAGGCAGGCTGATTGGGACGCGGCGCCGGGCGGCCGAAGACGTGCGTAGCAGGATGCCGGTCCGGCACCCGCGCTGCGTCAGCCGCCCCGGCGTTCCTGCAGGCGGCGCAGGTTCGCCTCGTGCGTCGCTTCGTCGATGCGATAGCGTGACACGGCCCCCAGCATTCCCATCCAGAGGATGAACAGCGCCGGGGCGTAAAGCGCGCCCAGCGTGAACAGCTTGTCCTCTGCGACGCTGGACGGGTCCGCGCCGTCGGGAATGGCCACGGCCGACAGGATCAGGCCGCCGATCAGCGCCCCGATACCGACCACGGTTTTGCGGGTGAAGGTGATGGCGGAATAATACACGCCTTCCGAGCGCCTGCCGGTCCGCAATTCCCCGCCTTCCACCAGGTCGGCGACCATCGAGTAGATGACGATCTGCGCAGCGATGACCAGCGCCATGTCGATGACGTAGATGACCGCGACCGTGGGGAAGAGGGCGGAGTCCCCGTTCTCCGGCAGAAGTCCCGCCAGCCTGAGCGCGACGATCCCCGGAAGGACGGTGAAGGCGACGATCCCCAGCCGGATCACCGCGCGCTTCTTGCCCCAGACACGCACCGCCAGGGGGGCGAGCAGGAAAGCGACCAGCACGGACAGGAACACGAACGCTGTCAGCAGGAACCGTTCGCCCTCGTCGAAGCCCCAGAAATAGGTCCACATGATGAAGGTGAGCGAAGTGGACACGCCGGTTGCGGTCGATCCCAGCACGGCGGTCCAGAAAATCGCCAGGAAGCTCTTGTCGGCGAGCGATTCGTAGATTTCGCGGAAGATTTCCCGGATGCTCAGGCGTCGATCCCGCACCGGCGGGTCGCGAAAACCGGCGATTTCGCTGTGCGTGCCGATACCGCTGATCACGATGCTGAGGAACATCAGGATCGAAGCGACGAAACCATAGGTGGAATAGGCATCGCGGTTGAGAATGCCGTCACCGAATTCCTCTGTCGGCACCAGCCATACGCCGAACATCAGCGCTGCAAGGGACGCACCGCCCAGCCAGCCGAAGAAAACCCGGTACGCCTCCAGCCGCGTACGCTCCCGGTAATTGGACGAAAGTTCGGGCAGCATGGCGGAACTGGGCGTCTGGTAGAACGTGATGGCCGTGCGGATTATGATCGCCACCACCAGCAGGTAGGCGAACAGCTGGGCGTCGCTCCACCCGTCAGGCGGATTCCAGAGGAACCAGAAACTGACCGCACAGGGCAGGGCAGAGGCATAGATGAAGGGGTGGCGACGCCCCCATCGGGAGCGGAAATTGTCGGACCAGTATCCGACCAGCGGATCGCTCAGCGCATCGACGAACAGGGCAATGAAAATGGCAAGGCCGACGAGGCCGGGCTCCAGTCCGACGACCGTGCCGTAGAACAGCAGCAGGAAATAGTTGAAGCCCCCGTCCTTCACGCCGAAGGCCACCGCGCCGAGGCCGAAGGATATGCTGGTTCGCCATGAAGGCCTGTCGGAAGGGTCTCCTCCCGCGCCGTTGGCAGTTTTCGTTATGTCCTGTTCGGAAGGTCGATTTGACAGACAGCTTCCCCTCTCCACTTTCCATGGAGTACCTTGCGGAAGCGCCGAGTCAATTCAACGCGGCCTGCCCGATTCCATCCAGACCAGCAGGCGCCGCAGCGGCAACAGCCAGACGAGACCGAAGAAGAGATAGACGACCGTCTGCAGCACGGCATGCCAGTCCCCGACCACATCCGGCACGTAACGGGCGACGACGAGCGCGTAGACGATCAGGCCGAGTATCAGACCCAATATGCCCACGGGCACCCGCCAGGTCGGTTCTTCACTCATGCGTTTTCCCTCACGAAGGGGCCATGGAAACGGGTGGGGGTGACGATGGCAGCCATCAGCCGGTCGTGTGGTTCTGTGGGCAGGGTGCCGGCCTGCTGCACATCCCACGCCATGCCGATGGGCAGCACATCCGGGTGGCCTGCCAGCCAGCGATCGTAATGACCGCCGCCCTGACCCAGCCGCGCCCCTTCATCCGTGAACGCGACAAGGGGAACGAACACGGCAACGGGTACGACCGTTTCCGCGCCCGCTGCCGGTTGCCGGATACCGAACGGCCCTTCGACCAGCGCGTCCTCCTCATACGGATCGGCGAAGGTCGCGAAATGCATCGCTTCCGCCCCGCCTGCGAAACGGGGGAGAGCGAGGGGATGGCCCTGCTCGTGAAAATATCTGGCGTAGCCCATGGTGGGCGCTTCGGCATCGGTCGCTGCGTAAAGACCGATGGTCGCGCCTGCCGGGATCATCGGGATCAGCGGCGCGGGGGGGCGATGGAACAGCAGGGCCCTGATCCGGTCCGGCTGTGCGGCGACATGGTCGCGCCGTTCCTGCCGGAAGCGTTCTCTCAAGACCGTCTTTGCTTCCACGTTGGTTCCTTGCCGTGAAGATTGCGCCATGAAGATTGCGCCAAGAAGATTGCCGCGTATCGCCGCCGGGGCGAAAGGGGTGGCGGAACCACCATGGGTCGTTTGCCGGGAAATCCTCTGACGCCTAAACGTCAGGTGGGTGCCGTATACCCCGGTTCCCGGGTTCCGCTCGCGAAGCGAACGCAGGGGCCCATGTTCCAGGGTAGGGACAGCTCCCTAGGATTGCTTATAGCCTCAGGGATATTCCAATCGGGCTCGTGCCGGGCAGTTCCGCCGCGTCCTATTTAGGAAGCGATCCTGCCGACCTCAAGCGCCGCGCGCTTCCAGCTTGTCGGCGGTTTCTTCCAGCAATTGGGCAAATCTCTCCAGTGCCGGGGGAAGATCGGCCTCGTCCGGTCCGGACGGCGCTCCGCCAAGGGCCTGCCTCAGGGTAGCTTCCGGCGGTGTGCGAGATCTTGCCTGCTGCGCTTCGGCACGTTGCTGTTCGAGATCCGCAATCCGGGCGCGCAGCGTGTTTTCCTCTGCTTCCCAGCCCAGCTCCTTCTCGCGCAGGTCGTTCAATTCCTGGCGAATGCCGGCCGTTTCTTCCGAAGTGCTCTGCTGTGCCGACTGCATCCGACCCAGTTCTTCTTCCAACTCGACGATTTTCGCCTTCAGCTGGTCACGCTGGCCGAGGGCGGTGTCGGCGTCCCGCTGGCGGTCCTGCATTTCGGCGCGATAGGAATCGAACGAGTCGGCGATGACTTTCTTGTCCGCGTTCGCCATCCGGGTCGCCTTGCGCGCCTCGTGCAGTTCGTCGGCCAGCTGGAGCGATGCGAACAGCAGGTTCTGCGCGAATTGCGGGGCCATGGGCTGGAATTTTTCGTCGATCGACGCGCCCAGCGCCTGGACGTGCTCTTCCTGCCCTTCGGGACAGGAGATCGAGAAAGACTGTCCGCCAACGCGCAGTTCGATCGTTTTCATTGCTCGAATTTCCCGACCAGTTCGTCGATCCGGCGGATCTGGCTCGCGACTTCCTCGCGCAGGGCCTCGTGCCGGACGACCAGTTGCGAGACGGATGGTGGCACTTCCGCGGTGCCGGTAGCGGGCGGCGAAGCCATGCTGTCTGTTTCGGCCTGCGTGGGGCCTTGCGCGGGAAGGGCTTCGGCCGCCCGCGCGATGCGCGCCAGCGCGGCCTCGATCCGCTGGATGGCCTGTTCGGTGCGATTATCGTCCATGGTGCGCGTGAATTTACCGCCAGATGGCAGGAAGGGCAAAGGGTTGCCGCCTCCTGTTGATAAAATGCCCGAAGGCAGGCCTGTTGCCTTTGCCAGGGCCTGCCTGACCTAGCTGTGCCTTGACCTCGGGCGGGTGCGCGGCAATGGCTTCGCGACAAGGACGAATCGCGCCCGCTGCGAGGCGCGGACCTGATGCAGGAGCTGCCCTTCCGATGAGCCCCCATTCCGCCGGGTTTGATAACGACCGCCTCGTTCCCATGGCGAATGCCATCCGCGCGCTGTCCATGGATGCCGTGCAGGCCGCCAATTCGGGGCATCCCGGCATGCCGATGGGCATGGCCGACGTGGCCGCGGTGTTGTGGTCGAAGTTCCTGAAATTCGATCCCTCTACGCCCGACTGGGCCGACCGCGACCGTTTCGTGCTGAGCGCAGGTCACGGCTCGATGCTGATCTACAGCCTGCTCCACCTCTCGGGCTATGCAGCGCCGACGATGGAGGACATCCGAAATTTCCGGCAGCTGGGAAGCCCGTGTGCCGGACATCCGGAGAATTTCCTCCTGCCGGGCGTGGAAGCGACGACCGGCCCGTTGGGTCAGGGCGTGGCGATGGCCGTCGGCATGGCAATGGCGGAGCGGCATCTTAACGCAGAGTTCGGGGATGACCTCGTCGATCACAAGACCTGGGTCATCGCAGGCGACGGCTGCCTGATGGAAGGCATCAACCACGAGGCGATCGGCCTGGCGGGTCATTTGAAGCTGGGCCGCCTGAACGTGTTGTGGGACGACAACAACATCACCATCGACGGGGCGGCAGATCTGTCGACCAGCGAAAACATTCTCGCCCGTTACGAGGCGACGGGTTGGCATATCGTCCGCTGCGACGGACATGATTTCAAGGACATAGAGCGCGCTCTTGCCGAGGCGGAGGAGAGCGAGCGTCCCTCCATCGTCGCCTGCCGCACGGTGATCGGCCGCGGCGCTCCGAACAAGCAGGGGACCAGCGCAACCCATGGCGCGCCGCTGGGGCCGGAGGAAATCGCAGCCGCCCGCGAGACGCTGGGCTGGGAACACGATCCCTTCGTCGTGCCGGACGATATCCTGGGCGACTGGTCCGAAACGGCGAAATACGGCCGCGAGGCACACGCCGCATGGGCGGGCCGCCTGTCGGATTCCGGGCGCAAGGCGGATTTCGAGAACCGGATGGCTTCGGTCGCCGATCTTGCCGGTCCCGCGCTTGAAGAGCACATTGCGGCATTGGCAAAGGAACCGCAGAAGGTCGCCACCCGCAAGGCATCGGAATTGGCACTGGGCCCGCTGACAGCGAAGATCCCGCACATGATCGGCGGTTCGGCCGACCTCACCGGCTCCAACAACACCAAGACCGCCAGCACCGCGCCGTTCACCGCCGACAATTACGATGGCCGCTATGTCTATTACGGCATCCGCGAGTTTGGCATGGCTGCGGCCATGAACGGCATGATGCTGCATGGCGGCATCGTACCTTACGGCGGTACGTTCCTGATTTTCAGCGATTATTGCCGCAATGCGATACGCCTGTCGGCTCTGCAGCAGGTGGGGGCCGTCTATGTCCTGACGCATGATTCCATCGGCCTTGGAGAAGACGGCCCGACCCACCAGCCGATCGAGCAGGTAATGAGCCTGCGCCTGATCCCCAATCTCAACGTCTATCGTCCCTGCGATACGATCGAGACGGCGGAATGCTGGGCGCTGGCACTGCAGACGCCCGAAACGCCTTCGGTCCTCGCGCTATCCCGCCAGGGCCTGCCGCAGCTGCGCGGCGAGGGCGACGAAGACTGGTCGGCTGCGAACAACCGCAGCGCGAAGGGCGCCTACCGCCTCCGCGAAGCCGGTGCGGCGCGCAAGGTCGTCATTGTCGCCACCGGTTCCGAAGTCGCGCTGGCAATGGAATGTGCCGAGCGGCTCGAGGCGGACGGGACCGGCTGCGATGTCGTGTCCATGCCTTGCATGGACCTGTTCGAACAGCAGGACGATGCCTACCGCACTGACCTGCTGCCGGAGGATGCGCTTATCGTCTCGATCGAGGCGGGCAGCACGCTGGGCTGGGAACGCTATACCGGGCGCAGCGGCCTCAATATCGGGCTCGACCGGTTCGGGGCGAGTGCGCCGGCGGGCGATCTGTTCGAAAAATTCGGCTTTACCGCGGACGCCATCGTTCCGCAGATCACCAACAAACTCAACGCTTAAGCAGGAGCTTTTCATCATGGCTACCAAAGTCGCAATCAACGGTTTCGGCCGCATCGGACGCCTCGTGGCGCGCGCCCTGCTGGAGCGGGACGATCACGATCTGGAACTGGTCGCGATCAACGACCTTGCGGATACCAAGTCGAACGCCCTGCTGTTCGGCTTCGACTCGACCCATGGCCGCTTCCCCGGCACGATCGAGCACGACGACGGCGAGATGACCGTCAACGGCAAGACAATCGCCGTCACGTCGGAGCGCGAGCCGGGCAATCTGCCCCACGAGGAGATGGGCATCGACCTGGTGCTGGAGTGCACAGGCTTCTTCCAGAGCGACGAAGCCTGCCGCCCGCACCTGGAAGCTGGCGCGAAGAAGGTCCTGATTTCCGCCCCGGCCAAGGGCGTGTCGAAGACCGTCGTCTTCGGCGTCAACCAGGACACGCTGACGGCGGAGGACGTCATCGTCTCCAACGCCAGCTGCACCACCAACTGCCTGGCCCCGGTGGCCAAGGTGCTGAACGACACGGTGGGCATCGAGCGCGGTTTCATGACCACGATCCACAGCTACACCAACGACCAGCGGATGCTCGACCAGATGCATTCCGACATGCGCCGTGCACGTGGCGGGGCGCAGAACATGATCCCGACCACGACCGGCGCCGCCCGCGCGGTGGGCCTCGTCCTGCCGGAACTCAACGGCAAGCTCGACGGATCGAGCGTGCGTGTCCCGACCCCGAACGTGTCGCTGATCGACCTCGTCTTCACGCCCAAGCGCGACACCAGCGCAGAGGAACTGAACGCTGCGCTGAAGGCTGCGGCCGATGGCGCGATGAAGGGCGTTCTGGACTACACCGACCTGCCCCTGGTGTCGGGTGACTTCAATCACCACCCGGCCAGCTCGACCGTCGACAGCCTGGAAACCAGCGTCATGGAAGGCAAGCTGGCCCGCGTCGTCAGCTGGTACGACAACGAGTGGGGCTTCTCCAATCGCATGATCGACACCGCCGGGGTCATGGCCTCGCTGTGAGCAGTTTTCGCACCCTCGACGACTTGCCGGAGGATCTTTCCGGCAAGGTCGCGCTCGTCCGTGTCGATCTGAACCTGCCGATGCAGGACGGTTCGGCCACCGATGTCACCCGCGTGGAGGCGGCGAAGCCGACCATCCTGGAACTGTCGCGCAAGGGTGCGAAAGTCCTGCTGCTGGCCCATTTCGGGCGGCCGAAAGGCCAGCGCAATTCCATGATGAGCACCAGCTTCGTGCAGGGCGACGTCGAGGAAGTGCTGGGCAAGGAAATCATGTTCGTGCCCGAGGTTTCGGGACCGGTGGTCGAGCAGTCGATCGGCATCCTCGGCGATGGCGATATCGGCCTGCTCGACAATGTGCGGTTCTGGCCGGGGGAGGAGGCGAACGACGCCGATTTCGCCAAGGCCATCGCCGCGCATGGCGATATCTACGTGAACGACGCGTTTTCCGCCGCGCACCGGGCCCATGCCTCGACCGAAGGGCTGGCGCGCCTGCTGCCGGCCTATGCCGGACGCGCCATGGAAGCCGAGCTGAAGGCGCTGGACGCCGCCCTCGGCAATCCGGAAACGCCGCTGGCCGCCGTCGTCGGCGGGGCGAAGGTTTCGACCAAGCTCGACGTGTTGCAAAACCTCGTCGGCAAGGTGCAGCACCTAATCATCGGCGGCGGCATGGCCAACACCTTCCTCGCCGCGCGCGGGGTCGATGTCGGCAATTCGCTGTGCGAGCATGACCTGACCGCCACGGCGAACCAGATCATGGATACTGCCGATCACGCGGGCTGCACGGTGCACCTGCCTTATGACGTGGTGGTGGCGAAGGAATTTGCCGCCAATCCCGCGTCCCTGCGAACCTGCAACGTCCACGAAGTCGCTTCCGACGAAATGATCCTCGATATCGGTCCGCAGGCGACGGAGGCGCTGGCCGATGTGCTCAAGACCTGCCGCACGCTGGTCTGGAACGGACCGCTGGGCGCATTCGAGACGCAACCCTTCGACGAAGCGACGGTGGCGCTCGCGAAGACCGCCGGCGCGCTGACGCAGGACGGTTCGCTCATTTCCGTGGCCGGCGGCGGCGATACCGTGGCGGCGCTCAACCATGCGGGCGTGGCGGATGACTTCACATTCGTCTCCACCGCAGGCGGTGCGTTTCTCGAATGGATGGAAGGCAAGGACCTGCCGGGCGTCGCGGCACTGAAAGCATGAGCGACGCTGTTTTTCCCGGCGGTCACATCGCCGAAGACGGAGAGTTCGCTGGCTGGTCCTACTGGCAGGGCGACCCGTACGAAACGCGCAGCGGACCGTTCTATACGCAGCGCGAAGAGGACGGGAGCTACGTGTGCGCCTTCCGCGCGGAAGAGCGGCACATGAACGGCGCAGGCTTCATGCATGGCGGCTGCCTGCTGACCTTCGCCGATTACGCGCTGTTCTCCATCGCGACCGACGAACTGGCAGGCGACATGGCAGTCACCATGAACCTGTCCGGGGATTTCCTCGATTCCGCGCAGAACGGGCAGCTGATCGAAGCGCGGGGCGAGGTGACGCGCGCCGGGGGGCGGACGATCTATGTCCGCGGCCTTGTGACGGCAGACGGTAAGTCCGTTCTCAGCTTTACCGGCATCATCGCAAAGGTCCGCAGGAAGGGATAATGTTCGGGTGACGACGGGGCGGATCGGGCGTGTCGTGATCGTCGGCGGGGGAACCGCCGGATGGATGACGGCGGCAGGCCTGTCCCGCGCCCTCGGGCAGTCGGACCTGTCCATCACGCTGGTGGAATCCGATGCCATCGGAACCGTCGGTGTGGGTGAGGCGACCCTGCCGCAAATCCGCGACTTCAATCGCCTTGCCGGAATAAACGAGCGCGAGATGATGGCGCGCACGGCTGCCACCATCAAGCTGGGCATCGAGTTCTGCGACTGGGGCGAGCCGGGCACTCGCTACATCCACCCGTTCGGAACCTATGGCGAGGCCATCGGGCCCGCGCCGTTCCATCACTACTGGCTCGCGGAAAAGGCGGACGGCAATGCGCGAGCTTTCGGGGAATATTCGCTCCCCATCGTAGCGGCACGCGCAGGCCGCTTCGAACCGCCTGCCGACGAGGAAGGGCTTGGCGCCTACAATTACGCGTTCCAGTTCGATGCCGGCCTGTATGCGGCATACCTGTCGGACGTGGCGCAGCGATCGGGTGTCCGGCGTCATGAGGGGCGGATCGTCGAGATCGAAAGCAATGGCGAAACGGGCGAAGTGGCAGCCGTCGTCATGGAAAAAGGGGAGCGGATCGAGGGCGATCTGTTCATCGACTGCTCCGGCTTTCGCGCATTGCTGATCGAGCAGGAATTGCAGACCGGCTTCGAAGACTGGAGCCATTGGCTGCCCTGCAACCGCGCGTGGGCGGTGCCGTGCGCGACAAGCGCGGAGACGGCGCCTTATACACGGGCGACGGCGCGCGAGGCCGGATGGCAGTGGCGCATTCCGCTGCAGCACCGGGTGGGCAACGGGCACGTGTACTGCGACCGCTACATCAGCGACGAAGCCGCCGTCGAAACCCTGCTCGCCAATCTCGAGGCCGAGCCTATCGCCGAGCCGCGCCAGCTGCGCTTCACGACCGGAAAGCGGCGGCGGATGTGGAGCCGCAATGTGGTTGCCATCGGTTTGTCGGGCGGTTTCCTGGAGCCACTGGAATCGACCAGCATAGACCTGATCCAGAGCGGCATCCTGAACCTCGTGACGCTGTTTCCGGCAGGCGCGATCGACGAGGCGGACGTGTCGGAATACAACCGCCTGATGGACCTCGAATATGATCGCATCCGCGATTTCCTGATGCTGCATTATGTCCTGAACGCGCGCCATGGCCAGCGCTTCTGGGACGACATGCGGGAGATGGAATTACCCGCCAGCCTCGCAGAAAAGATCGACGCGTTTCGCCGGCGCGGACTGACGCCGGACTATCAGGAAGGTTTGTTCCTGCAGCAAAGCTGGCTGTCGGTGTTCATCGGGCAGGGCGCCGTGCCGGAAGCCTTCGACCCGCGGGTGACAGCGATGAGCGTATCCGACCGGCACGCGCGGATGGAGCGCATTCATTCCGCCATCGCGGGGCGGGCCGAGCCGTTGGAGCCGCATCTCTCCTTCATCGGGAAATACGGTGCGGTCTATCGCGGGGAGGGTATCGGACGGTGACGGCCAAGCCTTCACAAACAGTCCGTTCCGTTTTGCTCGCCGGCTTGTCGCGGGACGTATGGCTGGTTGCCGCGCTGCTCGCGCGCGAATTGCCCGAATGTACCGCGCTGACCGTGGTCGTGGACGAAACGCCCGTACCCCCGGCCGGCGCAGTCGTCCCGCTGGCCAGTCGCTATCACGAACGGTTGGGGCTGGATCTTGCGGCCCTCGTCCGGGATTGCGGGGCGATCCCTTCGCTCGGAAACGTGCTGCAGGGTTTTGCGGGGGAGGGCCATTCGCTCGTCATTGCAGCGTCGGGCGATTTGCCTGCCATTGCGGGTGCATCGCTGCACCAGTTCCTGCTCCGCGCGCAAGCTGACGAGGGTGAAGGTGCGGACTTTCTGCCCTTCCTTGCGCCTTTTCGCTTCGCGGCCCGCGCGGCGGAGGGGGGCAAGTTCGCCTTGCCGGGCGACGCACCGGATTCGCCGCTTGCCATGCTCGGCCCGCAAGTCGGTTTCGACCGCGATCGCTATGCTCGGATGCTGCGTGAGGAATGTGCCGCGCGATGCAAAGTGAAGTCGGGAACGGTCGCGGGCGGCGTGCCGGGACCGGACGGGCATGTGAAGTCCGTCGCTTTGGAAGGCGGCGAGGCTGTCGAGGCGGATTTCTTCGTCGACTGCTCGGGCCGGATCGCTACGTTGCTGGATGCCTCGCCGGAACGGATCGACAGCCCGGCTTCCATATTCGGCAAGATCACCTGCGCTGTGGAGCCACTTCGGGGCGACCCACCGCTCCCGACATGGACAGCGGATGCTCACGGGATCGCAGCGCGCATTCCCACCGAGGACGGCGACATCGTTTCCTACCGGCACACCGGCGAGGTGGCGGAAGAGCACCTCGCGAACATTGCGGGCTCCGATGCAGTGACGCAGGACGCGCCAGCAGCTCTGGTTGCCGCGGCATGGCGGGGCAATTGCGTCCGGCTCGGCGAAGCGGTTGGCTCTCCGGGCAGCGTCCTGTGCGGGGATGCGGCGCTGCTCGCGGAAATGGCGCTCCATCTCGCCGAGTGCCTCCCGGCGCGAGCGGCGATGGCGGCAGAGGCGAAGGCCTTCAATCGCAGATACCGCGAAACCCAGGCGGCGCTCAGCGATTTCGCGAATGCGCCGCTCCATCTCAACAGGCGAAGCGAAGGGCCGTGGCAGACCCTGGCGCGCGGAGCCCCGTCCGCCACGCTGCGCACACGCATCGAGCAGTTTGCCAGCCGGGGACATATCCCCTCGTTCGAGCGGGAATATGCCGACCGGCAGACATGGACCGAGATGCTGGCAGGGCTGGGCATCAGGCCCAGGACTTATGATCGCCGCGTAGACACCGTTCCGGAGCAGCAGGCAGCGCAGATCCTCCTGACGATACGGCGGCAGCTGGAAAGCTCGCTCGCCGCCATGACGTCACGCAAAGCCTATCTGGCGCAGCTCGGCTAGCGCCCTCAATCGCGGCGATGTTCCGGGTTCGGCCATCCCGGCTTGCTCCCGTCGTCCCATTCGCTGCGAACGTTGCCGACCGGCGGGTAACCGCCAGCATCTTTCAGCATCCGCGCGGCATGGAGCAGGTTGAACGCCATGAAAGTGGTGTTGCGCTGGGTAAATTCGTTGTCGAAACCGGCGCGGCTGCCATCGTCCTGCTCGTCGCCATAGGATGGCCCCGGTCCCGCTTCGCCGATCCAGCCGCAATCGGCCTGTGGCGGGATGGTCATGCCGACATGCTGCATCGAATACAGCACGCTCATCCCGACATGCTTTATGCCGTCCTCGTTGCCGGTCACCACGCATCCGCCAACCTTGCCGTAGAAGGCATATTGCCCGGCATCGTTGGTCTGTCCCGAATGGGCGTAGAGTTTCTCGATGAAGGACTGCGCGACCGAACTTTTCTGGCTCAGCCAGATCGGGGTGCCGAGAACCACGATGTCGGCATCGAAGACGTCGGGCGAGAGCCTCGGCCAGTCGTCTTCCGGCCAGCCGTGCTCGGTCATGTCCGGATAGACACCCGGCGCCAGCCTGTAGTCGGTCAGACGATGCCGCTTCACTGCGACGCGCTGCGTTTCGAAGATCTCGGCCACGACGTCCAGCAACGTATCGGTGTGCGAGGCCTCCCCGGGCGGCTTCAGCGTGGCGTTGAACAGGACGGCCTTCAGGTCAGAGAAATCGATCTCGCTCCCTTCGCAGATGGAGGTCTGGGTATCGCTGAGGGCCATGCTGTGTCCTTTCGTGAACTGCCTGAGACACCCTTGTTGAGGGCGTCTGTGCGCAGGGTGTGTTGCGGGACTTCGAATGCGTAGCTAAGGCGCTGGCGATGCATTCGTATGCAACCCAGTCCTGACACCTGATAGCCCGAGGAACCCACCGATGAATTTCGACGAGATGAAAGCCAAGATTGCCGCAGGCGACGGCTTTATTGCAGCGCTTGACCAGTCCGGTGGTTCCACGCCCAAGGCGCTGGCAGGCTACGGCGTCGGCGAAGACGAATGGTCGGGCGACGAGGAAATGTTCGCCAAGATCCACGAAATGCGCTGCCGCATCGTGGAAAGCAACGCATTCACCGGCGACAAGGTCGTGGGCGCGATCCTGTTCGAAAAGACGATGGAAGGCTGCAACCCCGAAGGTATGCCGATCCCGGAACGCCTTGCCGGCAAGGGCATCGTTCCGTTCCTGAAAGTCGACAAGGGCATGCACGATACCGAAAACGGTGTGCAGCTGATGAAGGAAATGCCCGAGCTCGACGCAAATTGCGCGCGGGCGAAGGAACTGGGTGTCTTCGGCACGAAAATGCGCAGTGTCATCCACGAGGCGGACGAGAAGGGCATTGCCGACAATGTCCGCCAGCAGATGGATTTCGGCCTCCAGATCCTGAGCAACGGCCTGGTCCCCATCCTCGAGCCGGAAGTGAGCCTGAAGAGCGAGAGCCGCCCGCAGACCGAAGCCCTGTTGCTGGCAGCCATGCTCGACGAACTGAACCGCGTGCCCGAAGGCCAGCAGGTGATGCTGAAGCTGACCATTCCCAGCCAGCCCGACCTCTACAAGCCGCTGACCGAGCATCCCAAGGTCCTGCGCGTCGTGGCGCTTTCGGGCGGGTATTCGCGCGACGAAGCGTGCACCGAACTGGCCAAGAACCACGGCATGATCGCCAGCTTCAGCCGCGCTCTGCTGCAGGAGCTGCGCGCCCAGATGGACGAGGCCCGCTTCGACGAAGCGCTCGAGAACGCGATCGACGCGATCTATACCGCGAGCAAGCAGCCGGGCTGACTTAGCTTCAGGAGCCCGTAAACGCGAAGCGGTATCGCGTTTCGTCTGGCTCCGAATCCGTTGTCCGTTCGGGCGTTGCACTGACGAGGCGCACGGGAACACCGTGCGTCTCGTAAAGCTCGCCCAGCGTCAAATCCGTCGTATCGCGCCAGCCGTCGCCGTCGATCTGTGTCCGCACGATGACGCGTCCGGCCCAGACGCACCGCGCATTGACCGGGCAGCGGCTGTCCTCGACCAGTTTGCGAGGCGTAACGACGACGCTGCCGACCTGGACCGGGCGTCCGATGCCGACCTGGTATCCCTCGGGCGCGGCGGCCAGCGGCACCTGTCCACCATCCGGTATTACGGCACATCCGCCCAGCGAGAGCAGAGCGGCAAGGGCAAGAGCGAGAGCGGGGGCGCTTTTCTTCATGACCGCGAAACTGCTCCGGCCGCTATTGCCGCCACGTGAATGGTGACGCGCGCGCTTTCGCCCGTTAGGGCGCGGGCCATGTCCGAAGAACGCGAACCCTGCCAGCTCTACCTCATCTCCCCGCTCGAGACCGGGGGTGACTTTCCCGGCCGGTTGGAACGGGCGCTGGAGGCCGGACAGGACATCGCGACGGCATTCCAGTTCCGGGTGAAGGGGCTGGACCAGCACGAGGCGGCGTCTCTGGCGGCCCCGCTGCAGGAAATCTGCGCCGCGCGCGACGTGGCATTCATCGTCAATGACAGCGTGTCGCTGGCGAAAAGGCTGGGCGCGGACGGGGTTCATCTGGGTCAGGGCGATGGCGACCCGAAGGAGGCGCGCGAAGTGCTGGGCCGCGAGGCGCAGATCGGCGTCACCTGCCATGACAGCCGCCACCTCGCGATGGAAGCAGGCGAGGCCGGGGCGGATTACGTGGCCTTCGGGGCTTTCTTTCCCAGCACGACGAAGCAGAGCGACCACAGGCCGGAACCCGAATTGCTGGAATGGTGGAGCGGCCTGTTCGAGATTCCCTGCGTGGCGATCGGCGGCATCACGCCGGACAATGGAAAGCCGCTGGTGGATGCCGGGGCCGATTTCCTAGCGGTGTCGGGGGCCATCTGGGGCGGGGACGAGGTCGTAGCGATGAAGGCGTTCGCCGCGATTTTGCGCGACAAGTAACGGACATATTTCGCTTCTCACGCGTTAAGTGCGCATATCTTTATCGGAGAATCCGCATGCGCACCCTGAACATCCGCCCGCTCCTCGCCGCCGCCTCCATCCTTGCTCTGACTGCCTGCGGGCTGGAAGGCACGGACAGTCAGGAACAGGAAACGGCGCAGAGCTCGTCCGATACGTCGAACGATTACGGCTACCAGACCTATAGCGACGACAATCTCGCCGACAGCATGGCGTCGAATGACGACGCGGCGGACAATGCTGCCACCCGCTCCGGCGAAGGCGTGTCCGGCGATGCCAGCAATATGGGCGCGGACAATGCCATTCCCGACAGCGAGGAACGCCCGACCATGCAATTGCAGGTCGTGCTGGACCGCCAGGGCTTCGGCCCCGGCGTCGTCGATGGCAAGATGGGTATGAGCACGCGCCACGCGCTGAGCGGGTTCCAGGAAGCCAACGACCTCGAGGTGACCGGAGAACATGACGAGGCGACGAAGGAAGCGCTGGCGCAGTATGACGGCATTGCTGCCACGCGGGTCGTCACCATCCCGGACAACTGGGGCGATCTTGAATTTACCGACATGCCGGAAAGCACGGCCGACAAGGCGGAAATGGAAAGGCTGGGTTATACTTCGCTCGACGAGAAGCTGGCCGAGCGTTTCCATACGACCGTTGCCGTGCTGAAGGAACTGAACCCCGGCGGGAAGCCTGCGGGCATGGAAAACGATCCGGCCGACGGCGCGGGTGAAGACGCCTCGCCTGAAGGGG
This sequence comes from Erythrobacteraceae bacterium WH01K, assembly GCA_027941995.1. Classification (NCBI taxonomy): domain Bacteria; kingdom Pseudomonadati; phylum Pseudomonadota; class Alphaproteobacteria; order Sphingomonadales; family Erythrobacteraceae; species Erythrobacteraceae bacterium WH01K. The sequence goes on from CP115966.1 coordinate 1,672,688, forward strand.
AAAACGCGTCTTCCGGAGAAGGATCCGCCGATACCTCCAAGTCGTTTTTCACCGCAGGCCAGCAGATTCGCGTTCCCAATGTCGGGGCCGACCGGATCGAGCCGGGTGCGATACAGGATCGCGGATGGCAGATGACGCTCGCCAGCCTTGGCGTGGGAACAGAGCAGCCGCAAGTCGACCGCATCGTCGTCAGCAAGGAAGGCCAGACTCTGAAGGCCTATGAAGGCGAGACACTGGTCGCGATCTTCACGGTCAGTTCTGGCTCGTCGGAATTCCCGCTCCCGCTGGGAGAATGGGACATCGTGGGCGAGGCGTACAACCCGCCTTATTCCTACGACCCCGAAGTGCTGGGGAATGACGATCCCGACGGAAAGACCTACACGCTCCCGCCCGGGCCGAACGGTCCCGTCGGCATCGTGTGGATCGACCTGAGCAAGGAACATTACGGCATCCACGGCACGCCGGAGCCGGAAACCATCGGACGCGCGCAGAGCAGCGGGTGTGTCCGCCTGACGAACTGGGATGCGGCGCGCCTGGCGCAGATGGTCGATACCGAAACGCAGGTGATTTTCGAGACATGATGGGCTAGGCTGCCGGCATGAAGTTTCTCGACCGCCTGCTGACCATCGTGGTCACCGCCACCCTGACATCGGCCGTGTGGATCGTAGCGGGCGGCAGCCTGATCGAGAATGCGACCGGTTCAAGCCAGCGCGATACCGTCCGCCCGGCAGAGGCAGCGCCCAGTCCTTCGGCCACCGACACCTCTGCCGGGGTCGATCCTGCAGACGGGGGCGTGGGGGATGACGGGGTAGCCCCTCCGCTGGGCGGGAACGACGTGTCGACACCTTCGGCTCAGGAGCGGGCGCAATTGCTCGTGCCCGTGCTCAATGTCCGCCCCTCCGACCTCAGCGATACCTATAGCGACGAGCGTGCCGGCGGGGAGCGACTGCACGAGGCGATCGACATCATGGCGCCCGAAGGCACTTCGGTCATCGCGGCGGCCGCGGGCGAGGTGGAAAAACTGTTCCGGTCCGATGCCGGTGGGCTGACGATCTATGTCCGCTCGGGCGACCGGCAGACGATCCATTATTACGCCCACCTGTCGGAATATGCGCCCGGCCTTCGCGAAGGGATGCGCATTCGCCGGGGACAGCGTCTGGGTTCTGTCGGCAGCACGGGCAATGCCGATCCCGAGGCACCGCATCTGCATTTCGCCATCCTGCGCACGACGCCGGATGCCGAGTGGTGGGAACCGGCCAATGCGGTCAATCCGTTTCCGCTACTGGCGGATCGCGGGCGCGCGGAGTGACGCCGCAGCGACGGTCCGGCGCCTAGCGCTGGGTCCGCACGCAGCGCAGCCTGCCTGGGGGACCGTCCGCGTTCATTTCCTGCAGCATGCTGGGACCGCGACGCAGGAACTTCGCGCCTTTCAGCGGCCCGCGCGTGAAGGTCACGGTGCGGTCGGTCGCCAGATAGGTCCCGCTGCCGCGTGTAGAAAAATAGCTCGACGCATTGCCGATGGCGAAGTCCTTCTCGTGCACTGGCACCCAGGCCGCACCGTCCGCGCTGCCGGGCAGGGAGCACCGGTACTGGCCAAGAGGCAGGGTCTCCAGCCGGCCCTCCGCCTGCGCCATCGCCTGCGTGCCGCCGGACGTCGCAGAGGCCACGCAGACAAGCGTGCCGAGCGCGAGGGCGCCGAGCTTCGGGCGGATGCTCCTGAACATGGTTCGTGTTCCTATCATCTGACGCGCCATACCGCCACACTCCTTGCCGCCGGCTTACCAAGCGGCTAAGCGCAGGCCATGTTCCGGCGGGCCTTCGACGGCCTTGTCGCCATTCCCAAGAGGCAAACCCATGAAAATCAGCGGCGTGGACATCCGTCCCGGCAACATCATCGAATATGAAAACGGCATCTGGAAAGTTGCCAAGATCCAGCACACCCAGCCGGGCAAGGGCGGGGCGTACATGCAGGTCGAGATGAAGAACCTGCAGGATGGCCGCAAGACCAATGTCCGCTTCCGCAGCGCCGATACGGTCGAGAAAGTGCGTCTGGAAACGCAGGAATACCAGTTCCTGTACGAAGACGGCGACATGCTGGTCTTCATGGACCAGAACACGTTCGAACAGATCAACCTGCCGAGCGACCTGCTGGGCGATGCCCGCCCGTTCCTGACCGACGGCATGACCGTGACGCTCGAACTGTGGGAGGAAAAGCCGATCTCCGTCGCGCTGCCCGAACAGGTCGAGGCGACCATTGTCGAGGCGGACGCAGTGGTGAAGGGGCAGACCGCTTCCTCCAGCTACAAGCCGGCCGTGCTCGAAAACGGTGTGCGCGTGATGGTCCCGCCGCATATCGAGAGCGGCACCCGGATCGTCGTCGACGTCTACGAACAGACCTATGTCGGCAAGGCGAGCTGAGCGCATTTAGAAGGTTTCTGGCATGTCTATGTATTCAGGCCTGATCCGCGTCATGGAACGCGCCGCGCGCAAGGCCGGGGGCAAGCTGCGCCGCGATTTCGGCGAGGTCGAGCACCTGCAGGTGAGCCGCAAGGGCCCGGCCGATTTCGTGTCGAAGGCCGACCGGATTGCCGAGCGCACGCTGTATGACGAACTGATCGCGGCGCGGCCCGACTGGGGTTTCGTGCTGGAAGAAGGCGGCATCATCGAAGGCGACCCGGACAAGCCGCGCTGGATCGTCGACCCGCTCGACGGGACGAGCAACTTCCTCCACGCCATCCCGCATTTCGCGATCTCCATCGCGGTGCAGGAGCCCAAGCTCGGCGGCGGCGGATGGGGCGATGTGACCGCCGGGGTCATCTACCAGCCGATCCTCGACGAAACCTACTGGGCGGAAAAATCGCGCGGTGCATGGTTGCATGACGGGCGCCTGCGAGTGTCTTCGCGCCGCAGCCTGCCCGACGCGCTGATCGCCACCGGCATCCCGTTCCAGGGCCATGGCGACTTTGCCGAATGGGGCCGCATCTTCGGGGCCATCGGTCCCGAAGTCGCCGGGATCCGCCGCTTCGGCGCAGCCTCGCTCGACCTCGCCTGGCTAGCTGCCGGACGCTTCGACGGTTTCTGGGAAAGCGGTCTCAACGACTGGGACACTGCCGCTGGTTGCCTGCTGGTGCGCGAGGCGGGCGGTTTCGTGTCCGATTTCCGCGGCCGTTCGCAGCCGATCCATTCGAAGCAGGTGCTGGCAGCCAATGACGCGCTGCATTCCCGCCTGCACAAACTCTTGGCAAATGCACTGAAGTAACGCTATCCGCGCGGCCTGCCTCGCAGGCGTGCCCCTGTGGTGGAATTGGTAGACGCGCTCGACTCAAAATCGAGTTCCTTACGGAGTGCCGGTTCGACTCCGGCCAGGGGCACCACCCTTTTCGAAAATCTGGCGATCCGGCTGTAACCTTGCCCGATCCGCTGGCGAAACAGCCCCGGACACCGCCTGCGCTTTGCAGGTGCAAAGGGGATACCAGCATGATTTTCACCATTCGCAGCGCGGCCCTGATCGTGGCAGCCGCGCTGTTCGCAGCCGTCCTGTCGAAGGCGTTCTACATCACGGTGGTCTCGAACACAGAAGGCGAGACACTGCGCCGCATCACGTGGATGACGGAAATGGCGCTGTTCACCATCCCCGCGACCGTGGGCATCGTGCTGGCGGCAAAGGACCGGGCCCATCCGCTGGCGTGGGCGGCCATCGCGGTCGGCGGCATGGTCAACCTGATCCAGGTCGCCATGGGGCTCGCCATGTTCGGACCTGCGCGAGAGGCCGCCGATGCAGCCGTTTTCCAGACCGTGCTGCAGGGCGCCTTCTTCCTCTAATTTCCACGGCAAGGCGATGTTCGGCTTCGCAGCCATCGGTTTCGGCATTGCAGCCCTTCGCGGCGGCGCGGCTGCCAAGGGGCTGGGTATCGCCGGCATCCTGTCGGGCGGCATGAAGGGATAAATCGGGAGCCAAGTTCCCGCGAAAGATTAAAAGACTTGCGCTCAGGCATCCCGGATGGGAATCGGGGCGCACGCCATGATACCCCCACCATCACCGCATGCGATTGCAGCCATGGCCGTCACGGTGGCCATGTTCATCGGCTTTGCCCGCAACAAGCTCAGCATCGAGATCATTTCGCTGCTGACGATCGCGGTCATCGCGGTGGGCCTCTATTTCTTCCCGCTGGAAGGGAACGACCCGACCGATGGCCTGGTCCTCGCCTTCGCAGGCTTCGGACATTACGCGCTGATCACGATCTGCGCGCTGATGATCATGGGGCGGGGACTGGTGGTGACCGGCGCGCTGGAGCCGGCGGCGCGGTTCCTGGAAAGCGTGTTCCGCTACAATATCCAGCTTGGCCTGCTGCTGTCGCTGGTGATTGCATTCGTCCTGTCGATGGGCGTCAACAATACGCCCGTCCTGGTCCTGCTGATGCCGATCTTCGTCGCGCTGGCGCATCGCGGCGCGTTGCCTGCCTCGAAGACGCTAATCCCGCTCAACGCCGCATCCCTGATCGGCGGGGTGGCCACCACGATCGGCACCTCGACCAATATCCTCGTCGTTTCGATCGCAGTGGACCTTGGCATGCCGCGCATGGGCGTGTTCCACTTCACGCCGATCGTGCTGGTCGCAGGCGCCATCGCGCTGCCCTATCTCTGGCTGGTGATGCCCCGCCTGCTGGGTGACAACCGGGTGGAGAAGAGCCATGCGGAGCGCCGCTTCACGGCCCGCCTCCGGATCGAGGAAGACAGTCCGCTGAGGGGGCAGGACGCAGCCGACATACAGGCGAATCTGCCCGACGGGGTCGATTTCGTGGACCCGCCCAGCGGACCGCTTGAGGCGCAGCAACGCCTTCTGCTGTCGGGCACGCATGAAGGCCTGGAATCCGCCATGCGGATGCTGGACAGCGAAGTCGCGCCTGCCTGGGTGCTCGACCGTATCCGGCGCCAGTCCACGTCGCTTTCGCAGGATATCGCGGTGGTGGAGATGGCGGTGACCGCCGACAGCCGCCTGATTACGCGCACCCTGCCAAGTTCCGGCATTGCCGATCTTTACGGCGTGGCCGTTCTGGGCATCCACCGGCCCGAAAGACTGGTCGCCGAAAAGACCGTCTATAGCGAAGCCGGCGATTTGCGGATCGCGGAAGGCGACGTGATGCTCGTCATGGGATTGCCGGAAGACCTGGAGGAGTTCTCCCGCACGGACAGCCTGCTGAAGCTGGAAGGTATGCGGGAACTTCCCCGCCGGTCGAAAGCGGTTCTGGCGGCGGCCATCATGGGCGGCTCGGTCGGGCTGGCCTCCATCGGCCTGATCCCGATCGCAATCGCGGCGCTGGCCGGATCGATCCTGATGTTCCTGACCGGCTGCGTGAAGTTCGACCGCGTGGGCAGGGCCCTGTCCGGGCAGGTCATCGTGCTGATCGCCGCCAGTATCGCGCTGGGGCGGATCATCGACGAAAGCGGCGCCGCCGAATGGCTCGGCCTCGTGCTGGCCTACGGCCTGCAATATCTGACACCGGCCCTGGTGCTGGCGGCAGTGATGCTGTTCGTGACGGTGCTGACGAATTTCGCCTCCAACGCGACGGCGGCGACCGTGGGCACGCCCATCGCCTTCAGCGTGGCAAACCAGCTGGGCATTCCGGCGGAACCGATGGTGCTGGCGGTGCTGTTCGGCTGCAACCTCTGCTATGCGACGCCTATCGCGTACCAGACCAACATGCTGATCATGTCGGAGGGGTCTTACGAGTTCAAAGACTACCTCAAGACCGGCGTTCCGCTGGTCCTGCTGATGGTGACGACGCTCTCTTTCCTGCTGGTGGTCACCTACAATATCTAAGGCGATTGGCGGTCGCGCAGCCGCCCTGCGCATCGCGGGGCTTTCCTACAGGCAGGCAATCTGGCACCTTCACTCCATCGGGACGCCCGGGGTGTTTTCCTTCCTTCCTCGCGCGATGTGTCAACTTCGCTCAGAGGCCGTGAAAGGACGGAAATGCGAGGCGTCGACGGCATAAATGGTTTTGGGACCGAGCGGCGCATGTGTGTTCTTTGTCAACTTCGCACACGCTCACCGGAAGAGAGGAAACGACGATGAACCGCATGACACGTTGGACGATCGGCGCCGCGGCGGCAGCGCTTCTGGCGGCAGGCCCTGCGGCCGCGCAGGACGATACGCTGCGCAGCGATCTGGCCGCCGACATGCCGGGACTGATGGAGCTTTACCGCGACCTGCACGCCAATCCCGAACTCAGTTTCGAAGAGGTGGAGACGGCAGCTAAACTTGCCGCGCGGATGCGGGCCATGGGGTTCGAAGTGACCGAAGGTGTGGGCCAGACAGGCGTGGTCGCCATGATGCGCAATGGCGATGGACCGTTGGTCATGCTGCGCGCCGACATGGACGGCTTGCCTGTCACGGAACAGACGGGTCTGCCCTATGCATCGAAGCAGGTCGCCATTCCCGCCTCGGGCGTGGAGACGGGCGTGATGCATGCCTGCGGCCACGACACCCACATGACGGGCTGGATCGGCGCGGCGCAATTGCTGGTCGATCGCAAGGACGAATGGTCGGGCACGCTGATGATGATCGCCCAGCCGGCAGAGGAGATCGGCGAGGGCGCGCCTGCCATGCTGGATGACGGTCTCTACCAGCGTTTCGGCACGCCCGATTACGCCATCGCCTTTCACGATGCGGCCCAGTTTCCGGCAGGCATGATCGGCTATTCGCCGGGCTTCGCGCTTGCCAATGTGGACAGCGTGGACATCACCGTTCCGGGGATCGGCGGACACGGCGCCTATCCGCACACGACGAAGGACCCCATCGTCCTCGCCAGTGCGATCGTCATGAAACTGCAGACGCTGGTGAGCCGCGAAAGCTCGCCGCTCGATCCTGCCGTCGTCACGGTCGGCAGCTTCCATGCGGGCGCGAAGCACAACATCATTTCCGACGAGGCGAAACTGCAGCTGACCGTCCGCAGCTATTCGGACGAATCGCGCAAGGCCCTGCTTGACGGGATCGCCCGTATCGCGCGCGGCGAGGCGATGGCGGCGGGAATGCCGGAGGACAAGATGCCCACCGTCTCGGTCGCGGAACAGTACACGCCTGCCACCTTCAACGACCCGGACTTTACCGAGACGATCATGGCAGGATTCGCGGCGCGGTTCGGGGAAGACCGGGTGCAGCAGGTCCCCAGCGTCATGGGCGGAGAAGATTTCGGCCAGTTCCGCCGCTACGCACCGGAGGAAGTGCAGTCGCTGATTTTCTGGGTCGGCGGCGTGCCGCAGGAAGAATTCGATGCAGCGCAGAGCGGGGAGGGGACGCTGCCCTCGCTCCACAGCCCCTTCTGGGCCCCCGACGCCGAAAAGGTGATTGCCACCGCCGCAGAAGCGCTCGCCGATGCAACCCTGAGATTGATGCCCGCCGGCGGAGAATGATGCCCGGTCGGGCGGTCAGTCCGGGGCGTCTTGCGAAGGTTCGGTGCGGCCGGCGCGTCGCATCGACTGGCGGGAGATGCGGGCCATGGTCGCGTCGTCCATCGCGCGGTCCTGAAGGGTTTCCAGCATTTCGGCCTGCTCCTCCGGGCTGAGCGCCTCGAATTCCTCGCGCGTCAGGCCGAGAAGGATCCAGGGTTCCTCGGTCGACGCGCGGCGGGCAGGAGGGCGGTAACTGGAAGCGCCGCTTCCGGCGGTTCCGACCCAGCTATCGGGTGCGAATTCGCCCTCTACGATACCCGACCGGGATGCATCGACCAATTGACCGGTGCCAAATGCTCTCTTGTTCGTTTTGCTGTGTTGCTGGCGTTTCTGTGCCGAAAACGTTTCGACCGTCTCGACAGCGTCGTCGACGTGTCTGCTGTTTCCGCTATCCGCCATGATGGCAACCGCCACAGTCAGAAGTACGGTAATCACCGCGAAATGGCGATACATCTTCGCCATGCTCGGCGGGTTGTTGGCCTTCCTTACCATGACTGCGGCTTAGCGCGGATGGGTTAAGCAAAGCTGTGCGATGAAACGGGAAGGTCTTCGCAGAGCAAGAAATTGGGCGGCAGGCGGAATGAACCGCCTGCCGCCCGTCTCCTCCCCAGGAGATGAAGTCAGCTGTCAGCTGTAATTGCCGAGCCGGTGGTGGAGGGCGTTGATCTTGGCCAGCTCCTCCCGGTCGTCCAGCGTCCTGGCGTGGCTTTCCAGCGCGCGCCGCAGCAATTTGAAATCGGCCGTGGAGAGCAGGGCACGTGCGCGCCCTGGCTCTTTCTGTCCGGTAGTTTCGTCGGTCATCGTGATTCTCCCGTCGCGGGGGTTATGCGGCCGCGAACTGGTTCATCGTATTGTCCTTGCCGCCTGCCTTCAATGCAGCTTCGCCGGCAAAATATTCCTTGTGGTCGTCCCCGATGTCGGATCCGGCCATGTTCTGATGCTTCACGCAGGCGATACCCTGGCGGATTTCCTCGCGCTGGACCTGCTTCACGTAACCCAGCATCGCCTCCTCGCCGAAATAGCGCTTGGCGAGATTGTCGGTGCTGAGCGCAGCCGTGTGATAGGTCGGCAGGGTGATGAGGTGATGGAAGATGCCTGCCTCGCGCGCTGCATCGGCCTGGAACGTCTTGATCCGCTGATCCGCTTCGGCAGCGAGATCGGTATCGTCGTAGTCGATGCTCATCAGCTTCGCACGGTCGTAGGCGGACACGTCCTTGCCTTCTTCTTCCCAGGCATCGAAGACCTGCTGGCGGAAGTTGAGCGTCCAGTTGAAGCTCGGCGAGTTGTTGTAGACCAGCTTCGCGTTCGGGATGACTTCGCGGATACGCTTCACCATGCCGCCGATCTGGCCGATATGCGGCTTCTCAGTCTCGATCCACAGCAGGTCGGCACCGGCCTGAAGGCTCGTGATGCCATCGAGGACGCAGCGGTCTTCGCCCGTTCCGGGGCGGAACTGGTAGAGGTTGGACGGCAGGCGCTTGGGACGAAGCAGCTTGCCTTCGCGGCTCAGGAAAACGTCGCCGTTCTTGATGTCTTCGGGCGAGACTTCCTCGCAGTCGAGGTAGCTGTTGTACTGGTCACCCAGATCGCCTTCTTCCTTGGTATAGGCGATCTGCTTGGTCAGGCCGGCGCCAAGCGAGTCGGTGCGGGCGACGATGATGCCGTCTTCCACGCCCATTTCGAGGAAGGCGTAGCGGATGGCGCGGATCTTCTGGTGGAAGTCCTCGTGCGGGACGGTGACCTTGCCATCCTGGTGACCGCACTGCTTCTCGTCGGACACCTGGTTCTCGATCTGTAGGGCGCAGGCGCCTGCTTCGATCATCTTCTTGGCGAGCAGGTAGGTTGCCTCGGCATTGCCGAAGCCTGCATCGATGTCGGCGATGATCGGGACGACGTGCGTTTCGTAATTGTCGATGGCGGACTGTATCCGCTTCGCTTCGACTTCGTCGCCGGCTTCGCGTGCCTTGTCCAGATCGGAGAACATCAGGCCCAGTTCGCGGGCGTCGGCCTGCTTCAGGAAGGTGTACAGTTCCTCGATCAGCGCGGGGACGCTGGTCTTCTCGTGCATGGACTGGTCGGGAAGGGGGCCGAATTCGCTACGCAGCGCCGCGACCATCCAGCCGGACAGGTAGAGGTAACGCAGCTTCGTGCCGCCGAAATGCTTCTTGATCGAAATCATCTTCTGCTGCGCGATGAAACCGTGCCAGCAGCCCAGCGACTGCGTGTACTGCGCCGGGTCGGCGTCATAGGCTTCCATGTCCTGGCGCATGATCTTCGCCGTGTACTTCGCGATGTCGAGGCCGGTAGGGAAACGGTTCTGCAGACGCATGCGTGCTGCACTTTCCGCGTCGATCGCATTCCACGGCGCGCCGTTGGCGTCGATCGTCTTGGCGATTTCGTTGGTGGTATCCTGATAGGTCATGTCGGTCTCCGTTCATGGGGGAGGGATGGCGTTACCCGGTCTTCCTGCCATCGTTGGGCGCATTGCGACATGAAAAATGACAAACTATCTTGTCTGATTGCGCAGTTTGCGCAAGAGAAGCTTGTCACCATGTAAAGATATTGACAAATGAGCGAAGCTACACTTCTTGCAGGCCCCGCCCTGCGCCGCCTCCGCAAACGAGAGGGTCTTACACAGGCCACCATGGCCTCGCGCCTCGGCATATCCGCCAGTTACCTCAACCTCATCGAGCGCAACAAGCGGCCCGTGTCGGCGCGCGTCGTCGTCCAGCTCGTCGAGCAGTTCGACCTCGACCCGAGGCGATTGAAATCGGACGAGTCCATCGGGGGCCTCGACGGGCTTGCCCGCAGGCTGTCGGACGAGCGTTTTGCAGATCTCGGTATCGACCGGGACGAAGCAGCCGAATTTCTTGCCGCAGCTCCGCAAGCCGCGGCGGCTTTCGCGCGGCTCTTTGACAAGGCCGGTAATGTGGACGACGCAGGCTACGATCCGCTGGTCGCTTCCCGGCGCGAGATCGAACGTTGGAAAAACCATTTTGCCGATCTCGACAATTCCGCAGAAGAACTGGCCGACGAATTGCGCCTGTCCCGGGCGGATTTGTCGGCCGCGCTTACAGAGAGGCTGCGCGAGCGTCACCAGCTGGCGATCCGCATCCTCCCCCGCGACGTCATGCCGGAAACCCTGCGGCGGCTCGATCTTCACGCAAGGCAGGTCCAGATATCGGAGATGCTTTCGCCCGCATCGCGCAATTTCCAACTGGCGCTGCAGCTTGCGCAGCTTGAACAGGGCAGTGCGATTACACAGCTTGCGGCCGGTTCCCAGTTCGAGGACGAGGCCGCGCGCAAACTGTTCGAACGCCATTTGACCGGTTATTTCGCGGCCGCATTGCTGATGCCGTATTCCAGGTTCCTGAGGGCGTGCGAGGCAACCGGATACGATCTCCCCGTGCTGGAACGGCGGTTCAATGTCAGCCCCGAACAGCTTGCCCACCGGCTCACGACCCTGCAGCGGGTCGGGCAGAGGGGGCTACCCTTCTTCATGGCGCGCATCGACCGTGCGGGGCAATTTTCGAAGCGGTTTTCCGGTGCGAGCGGCACGCCGCTGCTGGAGAGCGAGAATTCCTGTCCGCTCTGGAACGTGCACGAGGCGTTCGAGCGGCCGGACAGGTGGGTCGTCCAGACGGTTCGGATCGACGATCGCGGAGAGAACGCTAAAGAATGGCTGACGCTTTCTCACGCCGTCGACGCAAGTGGTGGCGGGGGGAAATTCGCTATCGCCCTTGGTATCGATGCAAATCTGGCGGCACCGATGGCGCAGACGCGGCAGGGTTTGACCGGCATTTCCGCAGCGCAGCCGATCGGACTCGGCTGCGCGAGGTGCCGGCGGGAAGATTGCCGTCAACGCTCCCTTCCGCCGAAAAACGCGTCCCTCGCATTCGACCGGACCAAGCGCAGTTCGACCCCGTTCGATTTCCAGACTGCCAATTGATGGTGAGAGCAGGCGGAACCGTTCGTGTACGTCGAGAATTGTGCTTTCATCTGGAGATAACGCAATGACCGAAGAACGTATCAGCACCACCCGCGAGCCCGATGGCACCACGACTACGACACGCACCACGTCGGTCCATGACGGCGCTTCCTCCTCGGGCGGAGGAAAGATCTTGCTGGCTGTGGTCCTCCTGATTGCTGTCGGTGCGGCCATTTTCCTTTTTTCCGGCATGAGCGATGCTGAAATCGCCAAGGATACCGCGATCACGGACGCCGCCGGCGAAGTAGGAAACGCCGCACAACAGGTAGGCGATGCTGCACAGGATGCTGCCGACAGCGTCACCGGGCAGGAGTAAACGGGCTGCTAACCAACGCGGCCCGCCGATCCCTTATGATCGCCCAAATCCTGTAAAATTTACCGACATTTCATTCTTCGCCCGTAGCCCGGGAGGCCGATTGAGAAGCCTCCCGGAAAACTGCGCGGACGATGATACGGTTATTCAAGCATTACATCCCGCATGCCGTGCTTTTGCTCGGCCTGGTCGACCTGCTCCTGCTGCTGCTATCGGGTGAATTGGCCTGGCATTTGCGGGCATCCCAGATCGGCACCAGCGTGGGTCCGGTTTCGGGGCGGATCATACCCCTCGCCGGTTTCGCCATAACGATCTGGATCGCGATGATCTCGGTCGGCGTGTACGGATCCGACGCCCTGCGCTCCATGCGCTATGCCTGCGCGCGGCTGCTCGTCGCCATCAGTCTGGGCATCATCGCGCTGTCGGTCATCGATTTTATCGCGCCGGGAGCAACGTTCTGGCGCTCGACCCTGCTTTACGCGATGGGCTTTGCAATCGGCCTTCTCATAACCGGACGCCTGTTCGCCAACAGTTTCATCGGCACATCCGCCTTCAGGCGCCGGGTGCTCGTGCTCGGGGCGGGGGAGAGGGCGGAACGGCTTCGCAAGCTTGCCGACCGGCCCGAAAGCGGGTTCGCAATCGTGTCCTATCTCGCCATGAACGAGGGCGCGCCCGTGGTGGAGGAAGCCATCCCCCGCGCGGCAATCCACGACATGGGAAAATTCGTCGAGAACCTCGGCGTAAGCGAGGTTGTTCTCGCATTGGAGGAACGCCGCAATTCGCTGCCCTTGAAGGACTTGCTCCGCGTCAAGACCCGCGGTGTCCACATCAACGAGTTCAGCAGTTTCCTGGAACGAGAGACCGGGCGCGTCGATCTCGATACCGTCAATCCCAGCTGGCTGATCTTCTCCGACGGATTTTCTTCCGGGCGGATGCTGTCGAGTGCCAGCAAGCGGATTTTCGACATCATCGCCAGCGGACTGCTGCTCGTCCTTACCCTGCCGGTGATCGCGCTGTTCGCATTGCTCGTGAAGCTCGACAGCAAGGGACCGGCGTTCTTCCGCCAGACGCGCGTCGGCCTTTTCGGCCAGCCATTCGATGTCATCAAGCTGCGATCGATGACTGCCGATGCGGAAAAGGACGGGCAGAAATGGGCGGAGAGAAACGACGTCCGCGTGACCCGGATAGGGAAATTCATTCGCAAGGTCCGGATCGACGAACTGCCCCAGACATGGAGCGTCCTGAAAGGCGAGATGAGCTTCGTGGGACCTCGTCCCGAAGTTCCGAAATTCGTCGCCGACCTGGATGACAAGCTCCCGTATTATGCGGAGCGTCACATGGTGAAGCCCGGGATCACGGGCTGGGCGCAGATCAATTATCCCTATGGCGCCAGCATCGAGGATGCGCGGCACAAGCTGGAATACGATCTCTACTACGCCAAGAACTATACGCCCTTCCTGGACCTGCTGATCCTGCTCCAGACACTGCGCGTGGTGCTCTGGTCGGAAGGGGCGCGGTGATGAATGCGCCCATCCTGAGCGCACCGACGCTGATGCTTGCGCTGCATTTTGCGGCCGCCGTCGCGTGCGGGCTCGGGGCTGCCTGGCTTGCGCGCGGGGGAAGGGGCGGATTGCCCGCGCGGACCGCCACGCTGGCGGCCCTGGTCGCAATGGCGGTCTGGGCAGCCTGCGTCGCGGCGTCGGGACCGTGGACCCTCTATTCCGGTCTCGCCGAAAGCGTCAGAAACATCGCCCTCATCATCCTCCTCCACCAGCATTTCGATACGGTGGGGCAAAGGCTTACCCTGCGTCCGATCGTCATCGCGCTCGTCGGCGTGGAGCTGGTACAGACCCTCATTGGCGTTCTTGCACTTGGCTATTACGGTCCTGCTGCCGGACTCCTGCATGCCTCTTTCATCATGCGGATGATGGTCGCGGTGGGCGCACTGCTGCTGGTTCACAATCTCTACGCCGGGATGGGGGAGAAAGACCGGATCGGGCTGCGCTCCGTCGTTTTCGGAATGGCGGGACTGTGGGCTTTCGACCTCAATTTCTACGTCATATCCTTCCTGGTCGGCCAGCCCGCGGTCGAGGTCGCGATCTTGCGCGGCCCGGTTGTCGCGATGGCTGCCCTGGGCTTGGTGCTGGGCTCGCGCCCGGGGGACGAGCCGATCCAGCTACGCCCGTCGCGGGTCGCGGCCTTACAGACGATCTCGCTCGTGGTGGTCGGCGGATACCTGATGGCGATGCTGGCCCTGTCCGAGCTGCTCGCTTTGTTCGAGGGCGATGCGGCGCGGCTGACGCAAATCGGCCTCTTGGTCGGGACGATGGTGCTGGGACTGATCTGGTTGCCCAGCAAGCGAGCGCGGGCGTGGATCAAGGTCATCGCCCTCAAGCACTTTTTCCAGCACCGCTACGATTACCGGGAAGAATGGCTGCGATTTACCCAGACCATCAGCAGTCAGGGTAGCAGCGAGAGCCCGCTCAGGGCGCGGATACTCAAGGCGGTAGTCGACATCACCTCCAGCAAATCGGCGCTGCTGTTCCTGATCGACGAGGACGGGCGGTTTGCCGAAGCGGGTCACGACGGACAGCTCCTCGCGCCCGAAGAAGGCGTTCTCCTTCCGCCGGCGCTCGTGTCGGTGATGGAGCGCGAGGGCGATATCATCGATGTCGATGCCGTGCGTTCGGGTGTCGATCGCGCGGGCGAACTCGCCGCTGTCCCTGATTGGATACTGGATGACGAACGCTGCTGGGCGATCGTTCCGCTGGTCCATTTCGACAGGCTGGTCGGGGCGATCCTGCTTTCCCGCCCGCCGGACAAGCGCGAACTGGACTGGGAGGACTTCGATCTTCTCAAGCTCGTCGGCAGGCACGTGGCCAGCTACCTGGCGGAACAATCGGGTCACGAGGCCTTGATGCAGTCGGCCCAGTTCGACCAGTTCAACCGCCGCATCGCCTTCGTCATGCACGATATCAAGAACCTCGCCAGCCAGCTCAACCTGCTTGCCAGCAATGCGGAACGTCATGCGGAGAAGCCGGAATTCCGCAAGGACATGCTCGTCACTCTCAGAACGGCATCGGGCAAGCTGCAGAACCTGCTCGACAGGCTCGGGGGATACACTGCCGGCCAGGACGGCGTGGTAGAGGCCGTTCCCCTTAACGGGATACTGGCGGGGGTAGAGCAACGGTTCAAGGCCACTGGCAGGCTGAATACCGCTTGCGACAACACGGTCATCGTGCAGGCCAACCGGGAAGGCCTCCAGCAGGCGCTGATCCATCTGGTCCAGAATGCATTCGATGCAAGCGAGGAAACGGACATCGTCCAGCTGGCGGTGTCCAGCGACGCGGTGAACGCGATAGTCGAGGTCATCGACGACGGCGAGGGGATGGAGCCGGAATTCCTTCGTGGCGGACTGTTTCGGCCCTTTGTGTCTTCAAAGAATGGCGGGTTCGGCATCGGGGCATTCGAGGCCCGCGAACTGGTCAGGGCCATGGGCGGAACCCTGGACGTGACGTCGCGCAAGGGGCTTGGCACCCGATTCACCATCAAACTTCCGCTGGCTGGCCCGGCCGGGCTTCTGAGCAGGCTGGACGAGCGGAAAGATCCTGAAATCCCATCAATCAACGAGGTCGCATAATGGCGAATGCGAAAGATAAGGCGCTGCCCAAACTGCTGGTTGTCGAAGACGACGAGGGGCTGCAAGCGCAGCTCAGATGGGCCTATGAGGATTTCGATGTGACCATTGCCGGGTCGCGCGAAGCGGCCATCGCCGCCCTGCGCGCGGAAGAGCCGGCCGTCGTCACTCTCGATCTGGGCCTGCCGCCGGACCCCGATGGCGTGAGCGAAGGGCTCGCTGTTCTCGATGCGATCATGGCGATCAAGCCGGATACCAAAGTCATCGTGGCATCCGGCCACGGCGCGCGGGAGAGCGCGCTGGGTGCGATTGCGCGCGGTGCCTACGATTTCTACCAGAAGCCTGTCGATATCGATACGCTTGGCCTGATCGTACGCAGGGCGTTTAACCTGCATGCCATCGAGGCAGAGAACGCGCGGCTTGCAGACCGGGTCGGGGACGACAAGACGGTTCTGGGCACGATGATTACGGGCGCGCCTGAAATGGCCAAGGTCGCCCGGACGATCGAGCGCGTGGCCAATACCAGCGTGTCGGTCATGCTTCTGGGAGCGAGCGGTACGGGCAAGGAACTGCTCGCCAGGGGCCTGCACGAATCAAGCGACCGCAGCGACCGGCCATTCGTTGCCATCAATTGCGCGGCCATCCCCGAGAACCTGCTGGAAAGCGAACTTTTCGGGCACGAGAAGGGCGCCTTTACAGGTGCGGTGAAGACGACCGAAGGCAAGATCGAACAGGCGCATGGCGGAACTCTGTTCCTCGACGAGGTCGGCGACATTCCCCTTCCTCTCCAGGTCAAATTGCTGCGCTTCCTTCAGGAACGGGTCATCGAGAGGATCGGCGGGCGCAAGCAGATCGATGTCGATGTCCGGATCGTATGCGCGACCCACCAGAACCTTGAACAGATGACCGCCGATGGACGATTCCGCGAAGACCTGTTCTATCGGCTTGCGGAAATCGTCGTGAAGATTCCCTCGCTCGCCGAGCGTCCGGGCGATGCAACGCTTCTGGCGAAAGCCTTCCTCCAGCGTTTCGCGGCCGAGATGAACCCGCAGGTGAAAGGGTTCGCGCCCGACGCCCTGTCCGCCATCGACAGCTGGAACTGGCCGGGCAATGTCCGCGAGCTGGAGAACCGGGTCAAGCGCGCGGTCATCATGGCCGACGCACGGCTCGTCAGCGCAGCCGATCTCGACCTCGAAAGCGAAGAAGACGGTGAGGGCGAGGTCCTGAACCTGAAGGCAGCACGCGAGCAGTCGGACCGCAAGGTCATCCGTCATGCCCTGGCGCGGACCGAAGGGAATATCTCCAGCACGGCCCGCATGCTGGGTATCAGCCGGCCCACCCTGTACGATCTGTTGAAACAGTACGACCTTCAATCCTGAGATGCGCGGCAGGCTTCTCCTCGCCCTGACGGGGGCGCTTGCCCTTGCCGGGTGCGAGGACTCTGCCGAGCAGCAACCGGCGGCAGACGAGGCAGCTATGGCGCTGGCCCGGGGCGATGGATTTGCGGCCGAAGATGCTCTGCGTGAACAATTGCGCTCAGGCGCGGCGCGCGAAACCGTCGCGGCTGCAATGGGCGAGGCGGAATTGCAGCAGGGGCAATTGGCGGAGGCTCGCAAGTGGCTCGGCCCCGGACGCTTCACCGAGGACACTGCAGGTCGGGGTTTCCTGATGCTGGGAAGGCTGGAAATGCGCGCGGGCAATCTGCCTGCCGCGGGCACAGCATACGATCAGGCGCTGAGATACATTCGCGACGACGCCGAATTATGGGTCGATATTGCTCGCCTGCGCTATCGAGGCGGCGAGCAGACACAGGCTGTCGTTGCGGCCTTGCGCGCGATGGAACTCGATCCCGACAACCCGTCGGCCCTGCTGCTGCGTGGGCAACTGGCCCGCGATGCGGAAGGCATGGCTGCCGCGCTCCCTTTCTTCGAGAAGGCGCTGGAACGCCAGCCGGACAATCTCGACCTGCTGGCCGAATATTCCGCCACTCTCGGCGAACTGGGGAGGGCGAGCGAAAGCCTGGCCATGGCCCGGCGGATCGTGAAGATCGACCCGGCGTATCAGCGGGCCTACTTCCTGCAGGCCGTAATTGCCGCGCGCGGGGCGAAATTCGACCTTGCCCGGAAACTGCTTACCATGAGCGGAGACCATGGGCGCGATACCCCTGCCGGCATCATGCTGGGCGGGGTCATCGACATGGAACAGGGCAATCATGCCAGCGCCGCGCAGGCATTCGACAGGTTGAACCGATTACAGCCGGAGAACCGCCAGGTACGCGAATTGCTGGCGCGCTCGCTGTCGCTCGGCGGCAATCACCGTGAGCTCGTCTACCGCTTCGACCGCGAGGCGCGACTGCGCAGCGCTTCGCCATACATGCGTATCATGGTGGCCAGGGCGCATGAGGCGCTCGGCAATCGCGATCTGGCCGCGGCTCTTCTGGACCGCGCGGCCGACCCTCAAGACGATGACCTGGTCGCCATGCAACCGGCTGTGGCGCTGTCGGTGACCGCCACTCGGGGTGTTGGCGATGCGAAGGACGCGCTGTCACTTGTCAGGGGGCGGATCGTTACAGGGGATCGTAGCGGTGCGCTGGCGGCTGCGAGGGCATTCCAGAGGCGCTATCCCGGTTCAGCCGACGCCTTTGCATTGCTGGGCGATGCGTATCTGTCCAATCGGCAGGTCGGTCCGGCATTGCAGGCTTACGAGAAGGCCGCCGGGGTCCGCCGCACATGGCCGCTAGCCCGCCGAATGATCGCTGCCCTTCGTGCGTCGGGTCGCAGGGACGCTGCCATTGCGCTTTGCGAATCCCATCTCGCTGGCAATCCTTCAAACGGCGAACTGGCATCGATGTTGGCGCGGTTCGCTTATGACGCGGGTGACATGGGACGCGCCTCGAGATTGCTCGATCAGGCCATCGGCCATGGTTACGACCGCGATGCGGATGTTCTTTCGCTGAGGGCGATGATTGCGAAGCGTGAAGGCCTCGACACGCTCGCCCTCCAGTTGGCGCATCGTGCCGTTTCCATTCAACCGCAGGGGAGAACCGCGTTGCAGGCGCTTTCCATGGTCGAAGAGGGGGGAACAGCCCGCAGCGCTGTCGCCAAGGCGCGCAAGCTGGACGAGAACTGACCGGCCCGGTCGCTTCAGTCGGCGGACATCGTCTCCGCGCCGGGATTGCGGCGGTTGTACCGGACCGACCACCACAGAGAGATGCCGATCAGGACCGCACCGATAAGACCGGTGATGGTTTCGGGAATGTGCCAGCGCGCCGATAGCAGCATGATGAAACCGAGCGCGATGATCGCCCAGAACGCCCCATGCTCGAGATAACGATACTGGGCGAGCGTCCCTTGCCGGACAAGATGGATGGTCATCGAGCGGACGAACATGGCGCCGACGGACAGGCCCAGCGCGATCACGATCATGTTGTTCGACAGGGCAAAGGCACCGATGACCCCGTCGAAGCTGAAGCTGGCATCGAGTACTTCCAGATACAGGAACCCGCCCATGCCGCTTCGAACGACCGCGCCGGCCGCTTTCTTGCGCGCCTCGGCCTGCTCGATCAGTGCGCCGACGGCGTGCACGGCGATAAAGGTGATCAGGCCGAGGACGGCTGCAGCAAGGAACGTCAGTGCTTCTGGCGCGGGTAGCAGGGTAGAAACGCCGTAGCAGATGAGCAGGACGAGGCCGATTTCGATAGCAGGAACGCTGGAAATCCGCATGATCTTCCGCTCGATGACGGCAATCCAGTGCACGTCCTTGTCGGAATCGAAGAAGAAGGTCAGACCGACCATGGCGAGGAAGGCGCCGCCAAAACCGGCGATGCCGATATGCGCGCTGGATACGATCTCTTCATACCGGACTGGATCGTTCAGGGAAAGTCGCACCGCCTCGACCGGGCCAAGACCGGCCGCAATCGCAACGATGGCGATGGGAAAGACGATCCGCATCCCGAAGACTGCGATCAGGATCCCCCAGGTCAGGAACCGCCTCTGCCATACCGGGTCCATCTCGCGCAGGACCGTGGCATTTACCACGGCATTGTCGAAGCTGAGCGAGACTTCGAGGATCGACAACACGATGACGATCCACAGGATCGACAGCATTCCGCCGACCGTGCCGGTGCTGGCCCATCCATACCATGCGCCCAGCGCCAGACAGACAGCCGTGAAGGCGAGCGAAAACGTATAGAACCGAAGCAGGGTCTGCATGGGATGGGTGCTTATTTCTTTGGCTGGTAGGTCTGTTCGTCGCCCGGGAAGCTGCGGTCTCGCACTTCGGCGGCGTATTGGGCAGCCGTATCGGATATAACGCTGGCGATGTCTCCGTATTTCTTTACGAAGCGGGGCACGCGCTCGAACATTCCCAGCATGTCTTCGGTCACCAGCACCTGCCCGTCGCATTGCGCGGATGCCCCGATCCCGATGGCGGGGGCGGATACGGCCTTGGTCACCTCGATAGCGATGGGTTCGACCACGCCTTCTATGACGATGGCGAAGGCACCCGCTTCGTCCAGGGCCTTGGCATCGCCGATGATTTTGTCGGCTTCCGCATCGCTGCGACCGCGCGCCATGTAACCGCCAAGAACGTTGACCGCCTGCGGCGTCAGACCGACATGGCCCATCACCGGAATGCCGCGCGAATTGAGGAATTGCACGGTTTCCGCCATCGCTTCACCGCCTTCCAGCTTCACTGCGGCGGCGCCGCTGGCCTTGAGCAGCATCGCCGCATTCTCGAACGCCTGCTCGGGCGATTGTTCGTATGACCCGAAAGGCATGTCGACGACGACGACCGCGTGATAACTTCCGCGCACGACCGCAGCGGCGTGGTTCGCCATCATGTCCAGCGTGACGGGAATGGTGGAGGGCAGGCCGTAAATGACCTGGCCCAGCGAATCCCCGACCAGCAGCAGGTCGCAATGCGCGTCCAGAAGCTGGGCCTGCCGCGCGGTATAGGCGGTCAGCATGACGAGCGGTTCTTCCGTCACCCCGTCCGTCTTGCGCGCCCTGATCCGCGGGACGGTCAGGCGCTTCATCGGGGCAGGGGTCGGATTGGCCCGACTGGTCGAGGTGTCAATCTGGAACGTTGTGGACATGGGCAAGCGGTTAGCGATGCGGGAGGCGATTGGCAAAGGTCGATAAGGCGCGGCGTGCCACTTGGCGTGGGCGCGGAATTCTTGCATGACCGATCGCCAAACAAGAACATGCAGGGCCGGTGGTCCTGCGTTGGGAGAATATACAGATGGCCGTAGCACCCGGAACCACCAGCAAGGAGGGCTGGTCGTCCCGATCCGCATTTATCCTCGCCGCCATCGGCGCGGCTGTCGGACTGGGCAATATCTGGCGCTTTCCGACGCTGGCGGGGGAGAACGGGGGCGGTGCCTTCGTCCTGTTCTACATCGGCTGCGTGTTCCTGCTCGGCCTGCCGCTGGTCCTGTCGGAGATTTTCATCGGCCGCGCCGGCCAGACCGACGCCGTCGGGTCCATTCGCAAGGTTGCGCGAGAATCGCGTGCTTCGGAAAAATGGTCGATCTTCGGCGGTATCGGGGCCTTGGCTGCATTCCTGATCGTCTCGTTCTACTCGGTGGTGGCCGGTTGGGTGCTTTACTACGTCGGCGTGATGGGGGCCGACCTGCTGCAGGCGATTGCTGCCGGAGACCCTTTTCGCGGCGCACTTATGGGTGAATCGCAGGAAGCCATCCAGGGCCGCATGGGCGATCTGTTCGCCAACCCGATGCTGCTCCTGGGGATGCACCTTGTCTTCATGGGCGCGACGCTGTTCATCGTGGCGCGCGGCGTCAGCGGCGGGATCGAGAAGGCGGCGACCATCCTGATGCCGGCGTTCTTCGTGCTCCTTATCGGGATTACCATCTACGGCGCAGTCGTAGGCGATATCGGCGAGGCGGCAGCCTTCCTCTTCACGCCCGACTGGTCGCTTCTGACCCCGCAGGCGATGAACGAAGCGCTCGGGCAGGCGCTGTTCTCCCTGTCGCTCGGTGTTGCAGGGCTGATTACCTATGGTTCGTATATCCGTGAAAATTCCGGTCTCGGCAGCACGGCATTGACCATCGCGGTGGCCGATACCAGCGTCGCGCTGCTGTCTGGCCTGATGATCTTCCCCATCGTCCTTGCCGTGGGTCTCGATCCCGCAGCAGGCCCTACGCTGGTGTTCCAGTCGCTGCCCTTCGCGTTCCAGACGATGCCGGGCGGGGCGCTGATCGGCTTCCTGTTCTTCGTGCTGATCCTGGTGGCCGCGGTGACCAGTTCCATCTCCTTGCTGGAAGTGCCGACCGCCTGGGGCATCGGGGAACTGGGCTGGAAGCGGACGACGTCTTCGCTGATCTTTGGCGGCGGGGCCTTCCTGATCGGCATCGCCTGCCTGCTGGGCTACAATGTATGGGCGGATGTGCGCCCGCTCAGCTTCTGGTCGATCTTCGCCGAAACCGATATCCTCGATACGATCGACGGGTTCACGGGCAAGGTCATGCTGCCGGTAGGTGCGCTGCTCACAGCACTTTTCATCGGATGGAAGGCCGACAAGAATTTGCTGAAAGTGACCACGGGCCTGTCGTCGGGATCGTTTGCGATCTTCCGTTTCCTGATTGCATGGCTTTGCCCGCTCGCTGTTGCGATCATCCTGGTGACTGGTTTGTTCCCCGGCGTCCTCGGGTAAGGCTGCTTCCGGAGGCCGGTCATCGGTCTTGCAACGAAAAAAGGGCCGCTCCCTGCAGGGGCGGCCCTTTCTTTTTGGTTCGATCGGATCAGAGCGTCGTTTCGGTGTGTTCTTCGCGTGCTTCGCCGCGAACGTCCTTGCCCATGAGCATCTTCGCCGTGGTCAGAACACCAAGGTCGCTGTTCCAGATTTCGGCCTGGCCGAGTTCCATGCGCATCATCAGCAGGTTGGGATCGTCCTTGCCGCCGGGGAACCACGCTTCGACGATGTTGTTCCACTGTTTTTCGAGGCGCTCGCGGCTCGTTTCTTCGATCAGCGTCCCTTCGAAGCGAGCGAACATTTCATGACCCTTGCCGGCGAAAGTCGCAATGGCGGGACCCATATTGGCGAGATGATGATCCTTGGTGGTGAAGAACCAGATCTCGCTGTCGGCATCCTTGTCCAGCTGCGCGGTCATGACGACGGCGTTTTGCGGATCGCTCTTGCGCTCGAGGAAAACGAAGGGGGAATCGGCCAGTGCCTTCCAGAAATCGTGCTTCAGGTCTTCGCTCTTGTTTTCGTCGTAATGCATTGTCGTCTCCTTTTGAGAGACCAACGGAGCGGGGGTAAACTTGGTTCCATGCGGGGCGGTAGCGTTGCAATGCGGTCAGGTATGGAACATAATAAGAACATAAGAGTCGATTCGTCATGCCATTGCCTTCTCTCGACAGCCTGCCGGAAGCGGCAAGGCTCAGCAGTGCGGAGCTTTCCGCGCTGACCGCTTCGCGCGCCTCGCACTGGCGCCCGGGGCTTGGGGCCGCGCAGGGCACGGCGCATCACAGCGAAGTCTTCGCCAGCGGGCGCGACGGGGCGGGTGCAGGTCTCGCACTGGCACTGGCGCTCGACACGATGCGCACACGTGCTGCCGAACGCGAAGCCGATCCTGCACGCGAGGCAGAGGACCGCCGGGCGATCCTGTGGGTGCAGGACAAGTGCGCAATTCGCCTGACCGGACGCCCCTATCGGCCGGGATTGCCGGAAGAGCTTCAGGGACGGATGATCCACGTACGCGCCGAAACCGCGCAGGATGCGTTGTTCGCGCTGGAAGAAGGGGTGCGATGCCGCGATCTGGCCTGTGTGATCGGCGAACTGGGCGGCAATCCGCGTGCGCTCGATTTCACCGCGTCGCGCCGCCTGAGCCTGGCAGCAGAGCGGCATGGCGTACCGTTGTGGCTCGTCAGGATCGATGCTGCGCGCGACCTGTCCTCGGCCCGGCTCCGGTGGGAAGCCCGCTCCGCTCCGTCGCCTGCCCCGCAATGGAACCGTCAGGCTCCCGGTGCCCCGGCATGGGCGGCCGAACTGTTTCGCGCGCGCAGCCATGCACCCGGTGAATGGACGCTTCGGGAACATGGCGGCACGCTGGTTGCAGGTCCGAAGTACAAGGACGGCGCGACCGTGGGGATGAAGCTGGCGGCCAATATCAATACCGGTCCGATCGACGGCCCCGGCAATCTGGTCGCGCTCTGAGGTGGACAATGCAGCCGCCTTCCGATCCCTCGACCCCTCCGCGCCGCATCCTGTCGATCTGGTGTGCCCGCCTCGCGCTCGATCGCTGGCGCACGGCGCTGCAATGCGAACCCGGAGAAGGCGCGGATAGCGAACCGGTCGCGCTGATTAACGAAACGGCGCACGGCCCGCGGATCGATGCTGCCAATGCGGCAGGCGTCGCAGGTGGTGCGCGGGGCGGCATGATGCTGGCCGACGCCCGCACGCTCTGTCCGCAATTGCGCGCCGTTCCCGGCGACCCGGCAGGCGATCGCGAATTGCTGGAAAACCTGGCGGCATGGTCCCGCCGCTGGGGACCATGGTCGGCGCTGGACCCTCCCGACAGCCTCCTGGTCGACGTGACCGCTGTCGCGCACCTGTTCGGCGGCGAGGAAAAGCTGCTTGCCGATGCCCGCGACTGCTTCGTGCGGCGCGGCCTCGCCGTACGGCTCGCCATCGCTCCCACGGCAGGGGCGGCATGGGCGCTCTCGCATTACGGGCGGGCACGGACGGGCGAGGCGGGCTGCATCCTTGCACCGGGCGACGACATCGCCATGCGGCTGTCCGATCTGCCAGTCGCCGCGCTGAGGCTGGATGACGACGTGCTGACCGTGCTGCGCCGTCTTGGCCTCAAGACGCTGGGCCAGATGACCGGGGTGGAGGATGGCGGAAACGGACGCGACGCCATCCAGCGCCGGTTTCGCAACAGGCGCAGCCCGGCCGCCAATCCGCTGATCCGGATGGACCAGCTGACAGGCCGCGTGCCCGAACCGCTCTTGCCGGTGGTTCCGCAGGACATGCCGCTGGCACAGCGCCGGCTTGCAGAGCCGATCCGCCACCGGGAGGCGCTGGATCACGTGCTGGACGACCTGGCCGCAGACATGGTCCGAGTGCTGGAAGGGCGGGGCGAGGGCGCCCGCCGCCTGGAACTGGGCCTGTGGCGGGTCGATGGCGAGGTAACGGTGCGCCGGCTCGAATTCGCGGCCGCCACGCGCGATGCCGCGCATATGTGCCGCCTGTTTGCGGAAAAGCTGGACGATATCGATGCAGGTTTCGGGATCGAGACCATGC
This sequence comes from Erythrobacteraceae bacterium WH01K, assembly GCA_027941995.1. Classification (NCBI taxonomy): domain Bacteria; kingdom Pseudomonadati; phylum Pseudomonadota; class Alphaproteobacteria; order Sphingomonadales; family Erythrobacteraceae; species Erythrobacteraceae bacterium WH01K. Next base: position 1,697,345 of record CP115966.1, read on the forward strand.
GCCTGCGTGCCAGCTGGTCGGAACCGCTGGACGCCGCACAGGCGGACATGGAAGAAGCCGCGCAGGATCACGGCACATCGCTGGCCGCCTGCATCGACCGCTTGGCCACACGGCTTGGGCCGCGGGCGGTTTCGCGGCCCGTTCTCCATGCCAGCCACCTGCCCGAACGGGCACAGCGCTGGAGGCCGGCGCTGGAAGCGGAGCCGGTGCATCAGCAGGAGCTGCGTTTTCACGCTCGCCCTCTGAAACTGCTGGACCGGGCAGAGCCGATCGCGGTGTTGTATGCCACGCCCGACGGTTATCCCCGCCGCTTCCAGTGGCGCGGGAATGTCCACGAAGTCGTGCGGGTAGAGGGGCCGGAGCGCATTGCGCCCGAATGGTGGCGTGAGAAATCGACCGTGCGCCTGCGCGATTATTACAGGATCGAGGACAATTCCGGCCGCCGTTACTGGATATACCGCCATGGCCTGATCGGCGACGGCCGTGGCGGATTGCCGGACTGGTACCTGCAGGGACTCTGCGCCTGACCGGTTTCCATCCGCGCACGAAAAAGGGCGCGCCTTCTGCAGGAAAAGCGCGCCCCATGTCTCGGTCCGGTCTCCGGACGCGTAGGCCTTTAGCCGCCGCTGTAGGGGATGGTCGACTTGTGCACGGTCATCCGCAAATCGCCTTCCGCATCGCGGATATAGCCGATGGTGTATTCCACCTTCACCTCGTCGCCGCCGTCAGCGGGCGTGAAGTAGTAATTGCCCATCGCCACGGCCATGTGACAGATGTTGTTGGTAATCCCGGCATTCTGCCAGCGAACATCGGTCCATGGCGTGATGGCAAAACCCTTGTCCTCCGGATAGGACGAGTTTCCGCCCACGAAGTAGGACAGCGCCCCGTCGAAAGAAGGTCGGAACTGCTCGATCGACGCCAGCGTCGGCTTGAACAGGACGAGGCTCTGATCATAGGCGTAGAATTCGCTGATATGGTCGGCTGCGGCCTTTTCGTAGTCGCCGCCAGCGGAATAGACCTTGCCGATATTGACGATACCTTCGCCCCAAGCCTTCTGCGCGGCGACCACTTCCTGTTCGGTGATGCACTGCAGCTGCGCCTCGGTCGGCTGCAGATCCTGTCCGGTGCCGACCGGCTGACCGCCGGTCTGGGCCATGACTGCCACGGGCGAGACGGCCATGGCCGTACCGATAAGAGTAGTGAGAATTTTCAACGTTCAATCTCCAAGACCTGCCGCACGCGCCAGCGACGCGGGCGGCGATTAACCTTGGGGCCGAATGTCAGTGATTGCCGGCCCCGTTCGTTACGTCCGACATCACGAGCATTGCTGCTCGCCAGAGGGGCCCGGTCCGTGGTTCGATTACGCACAGGCAAGGAGCGGGTTCCCGAAAAACCGGAAACCCGCCCCTGGTAAAGTTCGCTATCCGGTCAGTTGGCTGTGAAGAACTCGACCAGGTCGTCGCTCAGTCGCTGTGTCTGCGTAGCGAACACGGCGTGGGGCTGGCCGTCATATTCGATAAGCGTCGCACCTTTGACCTTCTCCGCCACCTGGCGCCCGGTGGCATCAATCGGCACCGTCTGGTCCTTCGTGCCGTGGATCACCAGCGTCGGCACGGTGAAGCTGGCGAGGTCGGGGCGGAAGTCGGTCGTGGCGAATGCTGCGGCCGACTGCATCGTCGCCCACTTGGCGCTCATCATCGTGGTCATCCAGGCCCAGTGCTTCTCCTGGTCGCTCACCTTGTTCGACAGGATGCCATCGCCGTAGAAGTCCTGGAAAAAGCCCGTGAAGAAATTGCGATAGTCGGTCTTCATCCCCTCGGTCATCTCGTCGAAGGTCGATTGCGGCACACCGTCGGGATTGTCATCCGTCTTCAGCATGTACGGCACGACCGAACTGACAAGGGCGACCGCGCTCACGCCCTTGCCGTCATGACGGCTCAGATAGCGGGCGATCTCGCCGCCACCCATGGAAAAGCCGGCCAGACCGATATTGTCCCCAAGTCCGAGGTGAGCAATGAGATCGGCCAGGTCGTCGCTGAATGTGTCGTAATCATAGCCGGTCTTCGCGTGGTCGCTGCGACCGAAACCGCGGCGGTCATATGCGATGGCCCGCATGCCATTGTCGGCCATTGCCATCATGACCGGGTCCCAGCTGTCGCTCGAAAGCGGCCAGCCATGGATCAGGATGATCGGACGGCCTTCGCCCAGTTCCTTGTACCGGATATTCGTGCCGTCGCGCGTGGTGAAATACGTCATGGTGTCTCTTCGGAAATAGTCTCGTTTCAGAGAGAAGGTGGCAAGGGGAGAGGTTGTTCCCGAAAGTTTCCAAGGGGATATCTTTTATCAAAAGGAAAGGGCTGGAAGGAAGGCTCGCCAGAACATATATGGAACACATGGCTGTTCTGCCCATCCTCGACCGACTCGAAATCCTGGCCGACGCGGCGAAGTACGATGCGTCATGCGCGTCGTCCGGCACGGCGAAGAAGAACAGTATCGAGGGCAAGGGTATCGGCTCTACGGAAGGTATGGGCATCTGCCATGCTTATGCGCCCGACGGGCGGTGTATCAGCCTGCTCAAGGTGCTGCTGACCAATCACTGCATCTTCGATTGCCATTACTGCATCAATCGCAAGAGCTCGAACGTGCGCCGCGCGCGTTTCACACCGCAGGAGGTCGCCGACCTCACGCTGAGCTTCTACCGCCGCAACTATATAGAAGGGCTGTTCCTTTCCTCCGGCATCGTGAAAAGTTCGAACCACACGATGGAGCAATTGGTGGAAACCGCGCGTATCCTGCGGGAAGAACACGATTTTCGCGGTTACATCCACCTCAAGACCATCCCCGAAGCGGATCCGGAACTGGTCCATCAGGCGGGGCTTTATGCCGACCGCGTTTCCATCAATGTCGAATTGCCCACCGATAGCGGACTGACCCGGCTCGCACCGGACAAGGACGCGCGCCAGATCGAGGGGGCGATGGGCGGCATGAAGTCTTCGATCGTCGAGGCGAAGGATGCGAGGAAACGCTTCAAGCATGCGCCGCGCTTTGCACCTGCCGGCCAGTCGACCCAGATGATCGTCGGCGCGGACACGGCAAGCGATGCGGATATCGTGGGCAAGGCCAGCCGGCTGTACGACAATTTCCGCCTGCGCCGGGTGTATTACAGCGCCTTCAGCCCGATCCCCGATGCCAGTGCCGTCCTGCCGTTGAAGCGGCCGCCGCTGATCCGCGAGCACCGGCTCTACCAGTCCGACTGGTTGATGCGGTTCTACCAGTACAAGCCGGGCGAAATCATGCAGGCGACGGAAGCCGACGGGAACCTGCCGCTCGACATCGATCCCAAGCTGGCCTGGGCGCTGAAATTCCGTGATTGGTTCCCGGTCGATGTGAACCGCGCGACGAAAGAGCAATTGCTGCGCGTGCCGGGGCTGGGTGTGAAGGGCGTGCACCGCATTCTGGCGGCACGACGTCATCGTACCCTTCGGCTCGACGATGTGGCGAAGCTGTGCGTCTCGCTCGGCAAGGTGCGACCGTTCATCGTGACCTGCGACTGGCGCCCGACCACTCTGACGGACCGCGCGGACCTGCGCCGTCTCCTCGCCCCGCGTGAGGAGCAGCTGGAGCTGTTCGCGGCATGACGGCGCTCCAGCACGTGAAGCTCGGCACCTATTACGTGGTGCATCTTCCCCGGCCCGACGACTTCGATTTCTGGCGGGAAAAGGCGCGGGCCCTTGTCCAGTGCGATGTGCCGCCCGACCGGGTTGCATGGGTCGAGCCTGGCGGTTCGGGCGATCTCTTCGCTCATGGGGATACCAGGCTGCCGACACCGCCTGCCGATGCGCCGCAGGTACGGGCGAGCAAGCGTTTCCAGCAATTGGCGAAGAACGCATCGCTTCATTCCGATCCCGACCGATTCGCGCTGCTCTACCGTTTGTTGTGGCGTCTCCAGACCAATCCGCGGATCATGGAGGACAAGGCCGACAGCGATGTCCGCAAGCTGGAAGAACTGGACAAGAACGTCCGGCGCGACAGCCACAAGATGCATGCCTTCGTCCGGTTCCGGCAGGTCGAGGATGAGGACGGCGCCGAACACTATGTCGCCTGGTTCGAGCCCGATCATCACATCGTGCGCGCCAATGCCGGCTTCTTCCGCCGCCGCTTTGCCAACATGAAATGGTCGATCCTGACGCCCAGGGGCACGCTGCACTGGGATGGCGATACGATGCGCGAAGGCCCGCCCGCCCGGCGCGAGGATGCGCCCAGCGGCGATCCGGTCGAGGAGCTGTGGCGCAAGTATTACGCATCCATCTTCAATCCGGCGCGTTTGAAGGTCGGGGCGATGCTGTCCGAAATGCCCATGAAATACTGGAAGAACCTGCCCGAGGCTTCGCTCATTCCCGAGCTGATTGCCGGGGCGCAGACACGCGAGGCGCAGATGGTCGATGCAGGGGCGTCGAAATTCGCAGAGGAGTTCGAGGAGAAGCCAAGCACGCTCGAGGCGATCGACAAGGCGATCCATGCCTGCCGCAAATGCCCCATAGGCGCGCTCGAAAATACCGCCGTCATGGGGGAAGGACCGCAAGACGCCGCTCTCATGATCGTGGGGGAGCAGCCGGGCGATCAGGAGGACATGGCCGGGCGGCCCTTTGTCGGCCCCGCAGGACAATTGCTGGACCAGCATCTGGAGAAGGCGGGTATCAGGCGCAGTGCGGCCTATGTCACCAATGCGGTAAAGCACTTCAAATATGTCCAGCGCGGGAAGCGGCGAATCCACCAGAGCCCGGGGGCGAAGGAGATCGATACCTGTCGCTGGTGGAACGAGGCAGAGCGCGCGATCGTGCAGCCGAAACTGGTGCTGGCGATGGGCGCGAGTGCAGCGCGCGGAATGCTTGGCAAGACCGTCAGTATTTCCAGGGCCCGGGGCGAGCCCATTGCAATGGAAGACGGCAGCGAATTGTGGATCACGGCGCACCCGTCCTACCTGCTCCGTCTCGACGGGGCAGCGCGCGAGGAACAGGCGCGCCTGTTCGATGCCGACCTTGCCGCCGTGAAGGAACGGTTGGACGAACTTGCAGGCTGATCGAATGCCATGCCGGACCAGCCTCTCACCCCCGACAAACGCACTCTGGAGATCGATCCGGACCTGATCGACGCGCCACCGCGCGCATCCTTTGTCGAACTGGGGCTTGTTACCTGCTTCAGTTTCCTGCGCGGGGCATCGGACGCCGTCGATCTGGCCATGCGCGCACGGTCGGCGGGATATGATGCGATAGGGATTGCCGACGTCAATTCCATGGCCGGCGTCGTTCGCCTTCATACAGAAGCGAAAACGCTGAAGTTGCAACCGGTTATCGGATGCAGGATCGAAACGGTCGAAGGTCTCGGTTTCTTGGCCTACCCGACCGATCGCACAGCCTATGGACGGCTGTGCCAGTTGATCAGCGCCGGCCGCATGCGCACGCTCGATGGTGGATGGCAGGAAAAGGGTGAGTGCGCGATCAGCCTGTCGATGCTGGCCCGGCATGCCGAGGGCGTGCAACTCATCCTCCTGCCGCCGCGCAATCTCGATGCCGAACTGGCCATCGAAGTGCCGAGCAACGTGGTCGATTTTCCGCAGCCATCAGGTGGAAGCCCCGCGCCGGACACCGCCTCCGCCCGACGAGAGGGGCGTGTTCTCTCCGGTCCATTGCCGGACCTGCTTCCGCATCTGGCCAGCCTGTTGCCGACGCTGCGACATCTTGCCGCCAGCCACCTTCACCTTGGCGACGATGTTGCGCGGATCGACCGGCTCGATGCCCTGGCGAGGGCTCATGGGCTCGGCCTGCTGGCGACCAACGACGTTCATTACGCAACCGCGGACAGGCGTCCGTTACAGGATGTCATGACCGCGATCCGCCACAAGACGACCGTGGCGCAGGCAGGGCACCGTTTGCACGGAAACGGGGAGCGGTATCTCAAATCGCCGCAAGTGATGGAAAAGCTGTTCGAACGCTGGCCCCATGCCATCAGGGCGGCGCGCGATGTGGCGGATGCTTGCAGCTTCAGCCTCGACGAACTGCGATACGAATATCCGGAGGAAATCTATCCCGGCGGGATGGAGCCCCAGAATTATCTCGAACAGGCTACGTGGGACGGTGCAAAATGGCGCTATCCCAATGGTTTGCCGGAAACTGTTCGTGAAACTCTGCACAAGGAACTGGCGCTGATCGGCAAGATGGATCTTGCCCGCTACTTCCTGACGATCAAGGACATCGTCGACTTCGCGCGCGAGAAGGTCGATCCGCCGATCCTGTGCCAGGGGCGGGGCAGCGCGGCCAATTCGGCCGTCTGTTTCTGTCTCGGCATTACGTCCGTCGATCCGGCGCATCACCAGCTCCTCTTCGACCGCTTCATCTCCGAAGACCGGAACGAGCCGCCCGATATCGATGTCGATTTCGAACACGAACGGCGCGAGGAGGTTATCCAGTACCTCTATCGCAAATATGGACGACACCGTGCCGGACTGGCGGCGACGGTGATCCATTATCGTCCGCGCTTGGCCATCCGCGAGGTAGGCAAGGCGATGGGGCTGTCGGAAGATGTCACCGGGGCGCTGGCCAAGACGGTCTGGGGCGGATGGGGCAAGGAAATCGGCGAGGGCCATGTCGCGGAAACCGGCATGGACGTGGAAGATCCGCACCTGAAGCGGGTTCTCGCGCTAACTCGCCAAATGATTGGAATGCCGCGACATCTTTCCCAGCACGTCGGTGGTTTCATCCTGACCGAAGGGGCGCTGACCAAGACCGTCCCGGTCGGCAATGGCGCCATGCCGGACCGCAGTTTCATCGAATGGGACAAGGACGATATCGAGGCGCTTGGCATATTGAAGGTCGACGTGCTCGCGCTGGGCATGCTGACCTGCATCAGGAAATGCCTCGATCTGCTTGAAAACCATCACGAAAGACCACTGGAACTGGCGAGCGTCCCGCGAGAGGATCCGGAAACCTACGCCATGCTGCGCAAGGGCGACTCCCTGGGCGTGTTCCAGGTGGAGAGCCGGGCACAGATGAACATGCTGCCCCGGCTGAGGCCGCGCGAATTCTACGACCTCGTCATCCAGGTGGCGATCGTGCGGCCGGGGCCGATCCAGGGCGACATGGTGCATCCCTATCTCAAGCGGCGGCGGGGCGCGGAGCAGGTACAGATCCCGGCGCCTTCGCCAGACCACGGCCCGCCGGACGAGCTTTCGAGCATTCTCGAACGTACGCTGGGCGTTCCCATTTTCCAGGAACAGGCGATGAAGATCGCTCTCGACGCGGCGCAATTTTCCTCGAAGGAAGCAAATCGGCTGCGCAAGGCCATGGCGACGTTCCGTAGCCGCGGGATGGTCGACGAATTGCAGGACATGATGGTCGAAAGGATGGTCCTGCGCGGCTACGACCGGGAGTTCGCCCAGCGCTGCTTCAACCAGATCAGGGGGTTCGGCGAATACGGCTTTCCGGAAAGCCATGCGGCCAGCTTTGCGCATCTGGTCTATGTCTCGAGCTGGCTGAAATGCCATTTCCCCGCGGCCTTCGCCTGCGCGCTGCTGAATTCGCAGCCCATGGGGTTCTACGCCCCGGCCCAGATCGTGCGCGACGCGGCGGAACACGGGGTCGAGATATTGCCGGCGGATGTGAACCGCAGCCAGTGGGACTGCACGCTGGAAACCGTCGCAAGAGCCGGGAGCGGACATGACGACCCGCCGGACAAGCGCGATACCGGCCGCCTCGACACCCATCTCGGCCTGAGGCTAGGTCTCCGGCAGATCGATGGCCTGCCCGAACATATTGCCGCCGGACTGGTGGCAGAACGCGTGGAAAACGGCGCCTATGCCGATGTTCGCAGCCTGCGGGACCGGACGGGGACCGGGCCCGGCCATATCGAACGGCTCGCCAGTGCCGATGCCTTCGGCTCTCTCGGACTGCCGCGCAGGCAGGCGCTGTGGGATGCGCGCAGCCTGGTTGCAGGGCCGGACCTGCCCCTGTTCCGTGCGGCAGAGGAGCGCGACGAGGGGGCGGAGAAGCGTATCACCCGCCTGCCGCAAATGCCTCTGAGCGAGGAGGTGGTGGCGGATTACCAGACCACGCGGCTCAGCCTGAAGGCGCACCCGATGGCGTTTCTGCGCGCGGGCCTCGCAGAACGCGGTTTCGTGCGCGCATGCGACCTGCGCGACCGCAAGTTTCGCTCCATGGTGCAGGTCGCGGGCGTGGTCCTGATCCGTCAGCGGCCGGGCAGCGCGAAGGGTGTGTGCTTCATCACGCTGGAAGACGAAACCGGCGTCATCAACCTGGTGGTCTGGCCCGATCTCAAGGAGAAGCAGCGCAAGGTTGTGATGGGCGCCCGCCTGATGGAAGTGCGGGGCCGCGTGGAGTATGACGACGAGGTGATCCATGTCATCGCCCACCACATGACCGATGCGACGCAAAGCCTTCACCAGCTGTCCGACGACATGCTGAACGCTCCGGTCGCCAGGGCGGATCACGTCAACTCGCCGCTTCCCGCGAAGTTCGGCCCGCGCGACAACCTGCGTGAAGGCAAGGACGATCCCCATGCCGGAACCGATGCAGAAAGGCCGCTGCCGGTGGAACCGTGGGAACCACCACCTGCAGGCAATCGTGAATGCGGTAATCATGGAGGGCATCCGCGAAACGTGCGGATCATTCCCAAGTCGAGGGATTTTCATTGAGCAGATTACAAGGGCCCTGGGGCATTTCCCGCAGGATCGGCGACTTCGCACTCGACCGGCGTTTCCTGTCGCTCCTGCTCGTGCTTGCCGTCGGCCTCGGAGCCAAGGCCTGGTTGCAGGACAATCCGCAGCACGATCCATGGGCCCCGCTGGACCTTCGCGACCCGCCGGGCTGGGCGACCGATACCAAATTGGCGACGCTGGCAGATGACCCTGCGCAGTGCCGGGCAGTGCTCGAGCGTAGCGAGGTCGCCTTTTCTGCGCTCGAGCCGGTGGGCGAGGGAGCCTGCCGAAGGGAAGACCGGACCTTGCTGGGCGAATATCCCTACGCCTCGCCGACGCCGCCGACGACGTGTCCCGTGGCAATCGCCATGCAATTATGGCTGGAGCGCGCAGTGCAGCCCGCAGCTCGCGCGGCGTTCGGTCGGGACGTGACCCGTATCGAGCACTTCGGGGCTTATAGCTGTCGCCGTCTTTATGGACGGGACGACGGACCATGGAGCGAGCATGCAACCGGGAATGCGGTCGATATTGCCGGGTTCGTCCTCGAGGACGGGACCCGGGTCTCCGTATTGCGGGACTGGGACGGAGAAGGCGAGCGCGCCGCTTTCCTGCGCGAAGTCCGCGATGCCGCGTGCACGGGTTTCAGCACCGTGCTTTCACCCGACTATAACGCCGCCCACCGCGACCACTTCCATTTCGATCGCGCACCGCGCCGGATTGGCGGGGTCTGCCGCTAGCGTGCCTGGAAAGCGTAGCCTGCCGAGCGTACGGTTCGCACCGGGTCATTAAGGCCATCCATTTCGATAGCCTTTCTCAGCCGGCGGATGTGAACGTCGACCGTGCGCAGTTCGATATCGCTGCCAGTGCCCCACACACCGTCCAGCAGCTGTCCTCGGCTAAATACGCGGTCCGGGCTTTCCATGAAGAATTTGAGCAGCCGGTACTCGGTCGGGCCGAGCTGCAATTCCTTGCCCGCACGCTCGACCTTGTGTGCGACAGGATCCAGCCTGATGTCGCCGACCTCGATCGCTTCCCCGGCAAGCGCAGGGCGGATGCGCCGCATCACGGCCGAGACGCGCGCCAAGAGCTCCCTCGGCGAAAACGGCTTTGTCAGGTAATCGTCCGCCCCGGTATCGAGACCGCGAATGCGGTCGTCCTCCGCCTCGCGCGCGGTCAGCATGATGATCGGCACATGCGCCGTCGATCTCTCGCGGCGCAGGCGACGGCAGACCTCGATGCCGCTCGTCCCTTCGATCATCCAGTCGAGTATGACGAGGTCCGGCACGTCTTCCTCGGCCAGCAGCAGCGCCTCGTCGCCGTCGGCAGTCGTGCGCACCCGGTAGCCTTCGCGAGTGAAGCGGAACTCCAGCAATTCCGACAGGGCCGGATCATCTTCGACGAGGAGGAGGCTGGCACTTGTCACGAGCGTGGGTTCCTGAGCTGATCGATCAAGGGCGGGGATCGGTGATTTCAGTCTTCGTCCGGCGGGTAATTCCCGGTTGCCGCGAAATGGACCATCTCGGCGACATTGGTGGCGTGATCGCCGATCCGCTCGATGTTCTTGGCCACGAACAGCAATTGCGCAGCGGTCGAGATCGTCTTCGGGTTCTCGACCATGTGGCTGACAAGATTGCGGAATATGCTGTCGTAGAATGCGTCGACCTTCTGGTCGGCAGCGATCACTTCCAGCGCGAGGTCGGGGTCGCGCGCGGCATAGGCTGTCAGGACATCGTGGACCATTTCGGCAGCCAGTTCGGCCATCGCGGGCAGCAATGTCAGTGGTTCGAACTTGCCGCGTTCCTCGATTTTGTCGATCCGCTTGGCAATGTTCTTCGCATAGTCGCCGATGCGTTCGACCACGCCGGCAATCTTGAGCGCGGCGATAACCTCGCGGAGGTCGTCCGCCAGCGGTGCACGCAAGGCGATGATGCGGACCGCGAGCTTGTCCACCTCCGTTTCGAGGGCATCAAGCTTCTTGTCCCGCGCGACCACGCCGTCGCCCAGTTCCTTGTCGCCGCGCACCATGGCGTCGATCGATTCGTGAACGGCCACTTCGGCCAGACCGCCCATTTCGGCGATCAGCCCACGCAGGCGCGTGATGTCCTCGTCGAATGCCTTGACTGTGTGATCCATCATCAGCCGTACCGTCCCGTAATGTAATCCTTGGTCCGTTCCTCGATCGGATTTGTGAAAATCGCTTCGGTCGGACCGTATTCGACCATCTTCCCGAGGTGGAAGAAGGCGGTGCGCTGAGATACACGGGCCGCCTGCTGCATGGAATGCGTGACGATGACGATGGCATAGCGCCCGGTCAGTTCGTCGATCAGTTCCTCGATCTTCGCCGTCGCGATGGGGTCGAGCGCGGAGCAGGGCTCGTCCATCAGGATGACCTCGGGATCGACGGCGATGGCACGTGCGATGCACAGGCGTTGCTGCTGACCGCCCGAAAGCGCCGTGCCGGATTCGTCCAGACGGTCCTTCACCTCGTTCCAGAGCCCGGCGCGGGAGAGCGATTTCTCGACGATGGCGTCCAGTTCGTCCTTGCTCTCGGCAAGGCCGTGGATTTTCGGGCCGTACGCGATATTGTCGTAGATAGACTTCGGGAACGGGTTGGGTTTCTGGAAAACCATGCCCACCCGTGCGCGCAATTGTACGACATCCATCGAAGACCGATAGATGTCTTCGCCCTCCAGTTCGATCACGCCATCGACCCGTGCGCTGGGGATGGTGTCGTTCATGCGGTTGAGCGAACGCAGGAAGGTCGACTTCCCGCAGCCCGACGGCCCGATGAAGGCGGTCACATATTGCGAAGGGATGTCGATCGTGACGCCGTCGATGGCCTGTTTGTCGCCGTAATAGACGTCGACGTCCCGGGCCCGCATCTTGGGATCGCTGGTTTCGGTATTTTCGTGTCTTACGGTCACCAGGTTTTCTCGAACTTGTTGCGCAGATAGATGGCGAGGCCATTCATCAGCAGCAGGAATATGAGCAGGACTATGATAGCAGCGCTGGTCCGTTCCACGAAACCGCGATCGATTTCGTCGGACCAGAGGAAGATCTGAACGGGCAGCACGGTCGCCGGCGTGGTGAACCCGTCAGGCGGGCTGGCGACGAAAGCGCGCATGCCGATCATCAGCAGCGGCGCGGTTTCGCCGAGCGCGCGTGCCATGCCGATGATCGTACCGGTCAGGATGCCGGGCAGGGCCAGCGGCAGGACGTGATGGAAGACGACCTGCACGGGCGATGCGCCGACGGCCAGGGCACCGTCGCGGATGGATGGCGGCACGGCCTTGATGGCGTTGCGCCCGGTAATGACGATCACCGGCATTGTCATGAGCGCGAGCGTCATGCCGCCGATCAGCGGAGCCGACCGCATGTTGGGGAATATGGTCAAGAAGACCGCGAGGCCGAGAAGACCGAAGATGATCGACGGCACCGCTGCGAGGTTGTTGATCGAGACCTCGATGATATCGGTCCAGCGGTTCTTGGACGCATATTCCTCGAGATAAAGCGCGGCCAGGACCCCGATCGGGAAGGCCAGGGCGAGGGTGACGATCATGGTCAGGATCGACCCCTTGAGTGCCGCCCAGATGCCCACCAGTTGCGGATCGGTTGCGTCCGAACGGCTGAGGAAACCGAGGTCCATTCGCTTGTCCAGCGATCCTTCCGCCTCCAGCCTGCTGGCAAGCGCCTGCAATTCCGGTGAGCCTTCTCCTTCGAGACCCTGCGCGAGATCGGCCGTCGCGGGGACCCACAGATCCTGCTCGCCCTTCGCAAGGTCGGGGTAGTCGACGATCCGCGCCGCGAGTTCACGCCAAGCCTCTCCGCTGATTTCGGCAGCACCGTCTTCGCCCAGCGCCTGCTCGCCGAAATATTCGATGATCTGTGGCAGGCCCTGCGTTTCGAGGGATTGAATACCGCCCTCTTCCAGGGTTGCCGGATCGACCGACAGGCCGGCCTCTGCAAAGTCGACCGGGACGCGAAGCTCCGCGCGCTGGAACCCGCCAATGCCGTTATACAGCATCGTGAACAGCAGCACGCACAGGACGGCGACCGAGAACAGAACGGCGCCCAATCCGATCAGGCGGAAGCGTTTTTCGGCTGCATAGCGCTTTTTCAGGCGCGCATCGAAAGCCGCTTGCCGATCGCTTGCAGGGTGGGGCGTGGAAGGAATGGCTGCGTCACTCATACGCTTCACGGAACCGTTTGACGACGCGCAGGGCAATGAAATTCAGCCCCAGCGTGACGAGGAAAAGGACGAACCCCAGGGCAAAGGCACTGAGAGTGGCGGGATGGTCGAAGCTTCCTTCGCCCGTCAGCATGGCGACGATCTGGACGGTCACCGTGGTCATCGCCTCCAGCGGGTTGCCGGACAGGTTGGCTGCGGTGGACGCCGCCATGACGACGATCATCGTCTCGCCGATAGCGCGGCTGATGGCCAGCATGATGCCGGCGACGATGCCGGGGAGGGCTGCGGGAATGAGGACCTTCTTGATGGTTTCGGACTGGGTCGCGCCCATCGCCAGGCTGCCGTCGCGCATCGCGCTGGGAACGGCGGCAATGCTGTCGTCAGCCATGGAGGATACGAAGGGGATGATCATCACCCCCATGACGAGGCCCGCGGCCAGCGCGCTTTCGCTGGAGGCGTTCTCGATCCCCGCAGCTTGCGCCAGATCGCGGATGAACGGGGCCACTGTCAGCGCAGCGAAGTAGCCGTACACCACCGTCGGAACGCCGGCGAGAACTTCGAGCGCCGGCTTGAGCCACGCACGCAGCCGCGGATCGGCATATTGTGTCAGGTAGATTGCGCTCATCAGCCCGAGGGGGATGGCCACGATCATCGCGATGATCGCACCGATGAAAATCGTGCCCCAGAAAAGCGGAATTGCGCCGTACCGGTCGCCCTGGTCGGCATCCGGGCTCGACATCGGGTCGGGGTTCCAGCTGGTTCCGAACAGGAAGTCGATCGGGCTGACGAATCCGAAAAAGCGTATCGTCTCGAACACCAGGCTGGCGAGGATGCCGAACGTCGTCAGGATCGCGACGAGCGAGGCGATCAGGAGAACGGCCATGACGGCTCGTTCCACCCGCGTGCGTGCCGTGAAGTTCGGATTGATCCGCGTATAGGACCATAGCGCCGTTATGACGGCGATGCACAGCGACAGGACCAGCCCGATGATGGTGTATCGCTGGATGGCGCTGCGGAACGGTTCGACCAGCGCCTGTGCGCGGCTATCGAATACCGCGGCCTGGGCTCCCGTTGCGACCGCTCGGGCTTCTGCCATCAGCGTGTCGCGCACGAACCCGAATTCCGGCAGAACCGCCGCCGCGTCGCTCGCCAGCACGGATTGGGTGACCAGCATCGGCATCAGGGCGATCCACAATGCGGCAAAGGCAAGCAGGGGAACGCCGACCCAGAGGGCCACGTACCAGCCATGATAATTGGGCCGCGCCACCGGACGGTGGGTCGCGCTCACGCTCTGGAAAGCGGAGGCCTTCGCACGGCCTGCGAGCCAGCCGACCAGGCCGAGGCCCAGCGCGACAAAAAGGAGTAATGCAGGCGACATCAGAGCAAGGAGACCCCGTTATATCCGTTCGAAATTTCGCGCCCATAAGCAGGTGCGCGCGGGCATACAATGGCAAGGCCCGGAAGTGCGGCGCGTTTCCACGCCTCTCTGGGAACATTGTATTTCATGTTTGTGACAGGGTTGGCTGCTGTGTGTTTGCGACGACAGCTTCCCGATCCTCGAGCATCGGGATGCGGGCAATGACGTCGGTTCCCTTGCCCACGGTGCTTTCTATCTCGAGGCGGCCGCGATGCCGCTCCACGATATGCTTGACGATGGCGAGGCCAAGGCCGGTTCCGCCAGATGCGCGGCTCCGGCCGGGATCCGTGCGATAGAAACGGCGGGTGAGATGCGGGAGGTGTTCCGGTGCAATTCCGTCGCCCGTATCGCTGACAATGAGGCGAGCATTGCCGTGCGGACCCTTGTCCAGCTTCACCGTGACCGGACCATCCTTCGCACCGTATTTCAGGGCGTTGTCGACCATGTTGCGCACCAGTTGCTCGAGCTGCTGCGTATCTCCGGCGACCTTCAGACCCTTGTCGATCTCGAAGACAAGGCGTCCCCTGCGATCGACGCCCGCTGCATCACCTGCTGCCCGTTCGACGAGGGCGGAGTAATCCACGGGCCGCGCTGGCTGCTCGTGTTTCTCCGCCTCGATGCGGGACAGGGACATGAGGTCGTTGACCAGGTTCTGGAGGCGACGGGCCTCGCGCTGGATGGTGTCCAGGAACTTGGTCGCCGTGGGCATGTCGAGTTCGTCGGGAGCTTCCCGGAGAGTCTCGACATATCCTATGATCGAGGCGAGCGGGGTGCGCAGTTCATGGCTGGCATTGGCCACGAAATCGGTATGTGCGCGCCCTATGTCCGCTTCGCTTGTCCGGTTCAGCAATTCGATGACCGCGTAATCACTGTCGATCACATGGCGGCTGATTCGCCAGATATCCCGCCTGCGCTGAAGTCCCGTGACGATCGCCTCGCCATGTGTGGGCGAATCCATCAACGCGATGGCTTGCGGATGCCGCAGCGCGACCCGCGGGTCCTGGCCGAGGATATGATCGCCCAGAACGTGCCGCGCTGCCCGGTTCGCCACACCGATGCGCGATCCCTTGGTCAGGAGCAGCGGCGTGCCGGAATGCTCGATCATCGCCGACATGCTTTCGGCAATAGCTGTCGCCGAAGCGTTCTCCGATGCGCTTTCCATCGTCAGCTGGTTTTCCGGGGGACGGGTAAGGAACCAGACGGTTCCGGCCCATATCAGGAAGAGAAGCACGGCGAGGGGCATCGGCAAGCCCGCGAACCCCATGGCGGCGGACGTCACTGCGGCGAGGACCATTGCTGGCCAGAAAAAGATTTCCGAGGCAGGCACGATGAAGGCGTTAGCTCTCGAGGGGCGACTGCGCCAGCGCTACCATGTCAATTGAACACAAATGACGGATGGGTGAAGGTCGCATCAACGACCGGAGTGCGCATCACCAAGGAGGGGGAAATGCGCCTCCGGGTGGTGACCCCTACGGGAATCGAACCCGTGTTTCAGCCGTGAAAGGGCCGCGTCCTAACCGCTAGACGAAGGGGCCATGCCGGGTTGGCCCCGGAGGCGAGAGGCGCACTTAGGGGCGGTCCGGGAGTCGGTCAACCCTCATTTCGCGAAGAATGGTCCGATAAGCGAATATCTGTCGAAAATTCTTTCTCAATCGGCCCAGGCTGCATCTTCGAGGTGCAGTTCCGCGCGCGGTGTCGGCCCCCAGTCATCGATTTTCGCCCGACCTGCGAGCCAGAGCCGGCGACCTTTCGCACCAAGGAGCAATGCCTGTCCCCATTCGGTCTCTGCCGATCTGAAGGCGATGGCTTTGAGGGACCCTCCGTCACCGCTGCCGGCAATCAGCCGCAGATGATCGGCGCCGACGACATCGGCCTTTACGAGGTGGACCGGCCCGACCGCGATGCGGGGGCCCGGCCAGCCAACGCCGTATGGCCCGGCTCCGTCCAGTGTCTCGACCAGTTCGGGGGTCAGGCCGCGCGGTGCCAGCGAAAGGTCCAGCATCATTTCCCGCTCTGCATTCGCGCGCGAGACGTCGCGTGCCAGCCGTGCATCCAGCCAGTCCGCGAATTCCTCGAGCCGGGAGGCGGAAACCGTCAGCCCCGCCGCCATGGCGTGGCCGCCGCCTGCCTCCAGCAAGCCCTGTTCACGCGCGGCGATAATTGCCGCTCCGAGGTCGACGCCCGGAATGGAGCGGCCCGATCCCTTGCCGTTTTCGCCGTCCAGCGCGATGACGAGCGACGGCTTGCCGGTCTTTTCCTTGATCCGGCCGGCGACGATACCAATGACACCCGGATGCCAGCCGGTGCCGAAGACGACCTGGACTGCGCGGTTGTGCTGGCTTGCCACCTGCTGCTCTGCCGCTTCCTGCACCTCTGCCTCGATCGCTCGGCGATCTTCGTTGAGGGCCGATAACTGCTCGGCGATCTGCCGCGCCTCGTCCGGGTCTTCCGTGGTCAGCAGCCGGACACCGAGGGTCGATTCGCCGACGCGTCCCCCCGCATTGATTCGCGGTCCCAGCGCAAAGCCGAGATCGCTGCATTGCGGGGCGCGTTTCAGTCTGCTGGCATCGATCAGCGCAGACATGCCGGTATTGTCGCGCTTCGCCATCACCTTGAGGCCCTGGGCGACGAAGGCGCGGTTCAACCCATGCAACGCCGCGACATCCGCCACCGTGCCGAGCGCAACCAGATCGAGCAGGGCACGCAGGTCCGGTTCCTTCCGGCTTTCGAAATATCCGCGTTCGCGCAGGGTCCTGACCACAGCAATGGCGAGGAGAAAAGCAACGCCGACTGCGGCAAGATGACCGTGCGAGGCAGCAAGGTCGTTTTCGTCGAGGCGGTTCGGATTGACCAGAGCGACGGCCTTGGGAAGTTCGGCCGCGCATTTGTGATGATCGACCACGATCACGTCGATCCCTGCGTCTCGCGCCTGCTGCAGTGCGTCGAACGCCATCGCGCCGCAATCGACGGTTACGATCAGGCTGGAGCCACTCTCGCCCAGCTTGACCAAGGCCTCTCCGCTCGGCCCGTACCCTTCGAGCAGGCGGTCAGGGATGTAATACTGCGCCTCTGCATCCAGCATCCGCATCAGCCTGATCAGGAGGGCCGCGCTGGTGGCGCCGTCGACATCGTAGTCGCCATAGACGGTAACCGTCTCGCCGGAGATGATCGCCTGCGCGACGCGTTCCGCTGCCGTGTCCATGTCCCGGAATTGCGAGGGATCGGGCAGGAAGGCGCGCAGGGTGGGCTGGCGATGCCGCTCTATATCCGAGCGGTCGACCCCGCGGGCCAGCAGCAGCTGGGTCGTGATGTCGTCCTGCAGGGTGCCGGGTGCGCCGCCGCCCATCATGTCCATGTTACCGCCGCGCCAGCGCCACCGCCGCCCCGCCAGGGACCGCTCGACACCGCAGACAGCCGAAATTGCACTTGAAGCCATGCTCCCCTCTTAACCTAAATAGGCGGTGCGCGAAATGCGCGGGCGATTGACTTTAGACAGTCTGGCGCGGCACTCCTCGCGGCAATGGAAACGAGCAGGACCTTGCTGATTGCCTGGCACAGCCGGACAGGTACTGCCCGCGCGATGGCGGCCGCGGCGGCAGAGGGTGCGGGGGACATGGCGGTCCTCATGTCCGCTCCCCAAATCGAGCCGGAGCATTTCATGGCGAGCGGGTCCTACCTGTTCGTCTGCCCGGAGAACCTTGCGACGATGTCGGGCATGATGAAGGAGATGTTCGACCGGTGCTACTACCCCGTCCTGGGGCGGAACGAAGGCCGGCCGTTTGCAACCGCCATTGCCGCCGGTTCGGATGGTGAGGGCGCCCAGCGGCAGATCGACCGGATTGCGAAGGGGTGGCGGTTGAAGCGCGTCGCGGAGCCCCTGATCGTGAATACATCTGCACAGACACCTGACGAGATTCTGGCCGAGAAAACCGTGGCCTGCGAAGAATTGCGCAAATGCCGCGAACTTGGCGAGGCGCTCGCCGAAGGATTACGGCAGGGGATCTTCTGAAAAATGCGTCCGAACC
Organism: Erythrobacteraceae bacterium WH01K; assembly: GCA_027941995.1. Lineage (NCBI taxonomy): Bacteria > Pseudomonadati > Pseudomonadota > Alphaproteobacteria > Sphingomonadales > Erythrobacteraceae > Erythrobacteraceae bacterium WH01K. The sequence goes on from CP115966.1 coordinate 1,715,686, forward strand.
GGATACAGTTTCGCGCCGAGGACTCGACCAATTCCTTGAGACAAGGCAATGATTTGTCGTTTGTACACGGAGACTTCGAAATCGCACACGGTGGAGGCGCCGCGGATCGCGGCACGGCCAATCCTGCTCTGAACCTGCTGTTTCCGGTTGGCCTGTGCCCGGGCCGGTCGGCCATCCTGCGCGCGATAGAGGCAGCCGAGGATCTGGGATTGGCGATCGACGAAGGTGATGGCGATACGCTTGAGCTCGTCTCGCGGGGCCTCTCTTTCGAAGTCACCGGCATTGCGCACAGCGCCGAGGAGAGTTGGCAGGACCAGTCGACCGGCAGTTTTTCGCTGGGCGGGATGGGCAAGCGCTACGAAACGATTGGCCTTGTCGCCGGACCGCATCTGGAAACCGGGGCGCGAACACCTGCCGTATTGAAGGGGCAGTGCAGGGCTGCCATCGCTCTCGGCCGCCAGTTCCCGGTTCTGGAGGGTTTCAGCTGGTCGACAGCCAGAAACACGGTCGTCCCCGCGCATTTCGCAGACCTGTTCGAACGATGGGACGCCGGCGAGGCTGTGCCGGCAGAATTGTTCGTGACGTTCCGCAAGGATCTCGACGAAGGGCTTTCCAGTGTCGGTCTGTCCCTTTTCACCGATCAGGAATTGCGGATCGAACCGGACGCAGCCGAGGCGATCCCCGATGCAGAACGCCTCGCCAAGCGGGTCGCGGGGCAGCTCATCGCCATGGGCCCGCTGTCAGATCCGCAGGATTTCTCAACCCCCGACGGGCGCAATTTGAGACTGGAGGCATCGCCAAACGGGCGTTTCGTCCGCGCATTCCTGCGATAGACGGGCGCCTCCTCAGCCGCCCGTAGCCTGCCCGAGCGCCTCTCGGGCGGCGTTGTATTCGGCTTCCAGCCGGTCGACCATGTCGGCAACCGTGCCGACATTCTTCACCGCGCCGACACCCTGGCCGGAGCCCCAGATGTCTTTCCAGGCCTTGGCCTTCGTATTGCCGCCGCTGCCGAAATTCATCTTGCTCGGATCGCTCGTCGGCAAATTATCGGGATCAAGCCCGGCCGCTTCGATGCTGGAGCGCAGGTAATTGCCGTGCACGCCGGTAAACAGGTTGGTGTAGACGATCCCTTCGCTGCTCCCATCGACGATGCCCTGCTTGTAGCCCTGGTCGGCATTGGCTTCCTCGGTCGCGATGAACGCGCTGCCGATATAGGCGAAGTCCGCCGAAAGCGCCTGCGCCGCAAGGATGGACCGGCCATGCGCGATGGAGCCGGACAGGGCGATCAGCCCGTCGAACCATTCGCGGATCTCCTGCATCAGGGCGAAGGGCGACAACGCGCCCGCATGGCCGCCTGCGCCAGCTGCCACGGGAATGAGGCCGGTTGCCCCTTTCTCGATCGCCTTGTGCGCAAAGCGGTTGTTGATCACGTCGTGCATTGTGATCCCGCCCCAGTTCTTCACCGCCTGGAAGATCTCTTCCCGCGCACCGAGCGAGGTGATGACCATCGGGACCTGCCATTTCTCGCACGTCTTCATGTCGGCTTCTACGCGGTCGTTGGACTTGTGGACGATCTGGTTGACCGCGAACGGCGCGGCGGGCCTGTCCGGATTTTTGCGGTTGTGCTTCGCCAGTTCTTCCGTGATCTGGTGCAGCCACTCGTCCAGCAGCGATTGCGGGCGGGCGTTCAGCGCGGGAAAGCTGCCGACAATGCCCGCCTTGCACTGCGCGATGACCAGTTCCGGTCCCGACACGATGAACAGGGGCGACCCGATGACGGGCAGGCGCATGCGGTCGAAAGGTGCGGGCAGGGACATCGTATTCTCTCCGGATCACTGTCGTCTGGATCAAGCGCATATGGCGCGGTTTCGCGCGAGTCGAGGGGGGCTTTTGTCCCGCTGGCCGGTAGCTGGCTGGCGGGGCAGTAAGCCGTAGCGTCACCGGCGATCAGCGCATGCCTACTGCACCGGCAGGACGTGCTCCATGTCGTAGAACCGGGCAGCCGTGCCATTGAACAGCGCTGCCTTTTCTTCGTCGCTTGCACCCGCTGCCAGCCGTTTGAAGGCGTTCCACAGCACCGGGTAGGTCGCGCCCCAGCAATCGACCGGGTAATTGCTTTCGAACATGGCGCGCTGCGGCCCGAATGCCTCGATGCAGGTTTCGATATAGGGGCGCCACATCGCGGCCAGAGTTTCGCTGTCCACGCCCGCGGCCGGCCCTTCGTCCGGCAGGCCGCAGAACGCCATTGCCAGTCCGCCCAACTTGACGTGGACGTTCTCGCATTCGGACAATTCGCGGATGGCGCTGCGCCACGTATCGAACCGGTCCCCTAGCTTTCCCTTGTACGACGCTATGCCCAGCGGCGTGCCGCAATGGTCGAGGCAGATGGGCTGGTCGGGAAAGGCGCGGGCGAGATCGATCACATCGCCCAGTTGCGGCTCGAGAACCCATGCATCGAAGGTCAGGCCCATCTTGCCGAGATGCGCGAACCCTTCCCGGAAACTGGCGCTGCGATAGAGGCCTTCCGGCGCGTGGAAGGGAGGGCCGAGGACTTCGGGATCGGCATCCCAGGCGCCCTGGTGACGGATGCCCTTGAACCGGCCGTTGCCGGCTGCAACCAGAGCCTCCAGAACCGGTGCGGCCCGGTCGCCGAGCATCATGTTGGCATGGCCGACAATGCCTGCACAGGCGCGGTAATCCCCGTAGAGACCGCTGGCCGATTGCGCTGCGACGCCGTTCACATATTCGACCTCGCCCACGACCTTCATGTCCTCGTCGCGGTCGAGGTCGTAGAACGCACCGCATTCCATGAAGACCGTGGCGACGACGTTGTGGCCGGTGTCGGTGTCGGCCTTCAGCGCGTCGAAATTGTAATACGGTTTCTGCGCGATGGCAGCGATGAAGGGGTGCTGAGGATCGGGGAAGGCCGGGACCATCGGGCGCAGGTCCCACAGATGGTGGTGCGGGTCGATAATCGGCAGGTCCGGGTCGAGTATCGTTTCTGTCATAGCCTCTCTCATTTCCCCCCTCTCGGTATGGCGGTACGCCCGGGGGCTTGTCAAAGGATCCGGGTGACAGGAGTGACACGTGTCATCCCTCTCCTTTTCGCCCGATTATCGTGCATCCCCAATGGCTTGCGGCCCGTTTTCAGGTTCAGTCCGAAAAGGGGCACGGCGCACGATTATTTCCTACAGGCGTATCGGGACAGAGACGCCCGAAGCAGTGTTAGCGCGAATGCCGCGTGTAGGAAAATGCAATTGCGCTAACCCTGGATCGCCGAATTGGCGGCGCTCAGCACGGCGCGAACGCTGGCGGTGGCGACGTCTTCGTCGATGCCCACGCCCCAGATCGTCCGGCCATCGGGCGTCCGGCATTCGAGATAGGCTGCCGCGCGGGCATCGCGGCCGGAACCGAGCGCGTGCTCCGTATAGTCGACAATCTCCAGTTCCAGGCCGAAGCTTTCTTCCAGGGTCGTCAGGACGCTGGAGATGAGACCGTTGCCGCGGCCGCTGACGGTCTGCTCCTGCCCCTCGACCGCGATCGTTCCGGCAAACAGGCGCGTCCCGTCCGCCGCGCGGTTTTCCTCGTAATCGACGAGCTGGAAATGCTTGGGATGGGTCTGCACGTGATAGGCCGCGCGGAAGGTCTGCCAGATGTCGTCAGCATTGAGTTCGCGGCCGAGCCTGTCGGCCATGTTCTGCACGAACGGGCTGAAATGCGCCTGCATCTTCTTGGGCAGTTTCAGGCCCTGGTCCTGTTCGAGGACCCAGGCAAAGCCGCCCTTGCCGGATTGCGAGTTGACACGGATGACGGCTTCGTAACTGCGGCCCAGATCGGCAGGGTCGATGGGCAAATAGGGCACGCGCCAGCGCTGGTCGTTCTGCGTTTCGTGGGCCGCGAACCCTTTCTTGATCGCGTCCTGGTGGCTGCCGGAAAAGGCGGTGTAGACCAGTTCGCCGCCATAGGGGTGGCGTTCGTGGACGGGCAGCTGGTTGCAGTATTCCACCGTCTCGATCACGCGGTCGATATCCGAGAAATCGAGCTGCGGATCGACGCCCTGCGTGTACATGTTCAGCGCCATCGTCACGAGGCAGCAATTGCCCGTCCGCTCTCCATTCCCGAACAGGCAGCCTTCCACCCGGTCCGCGCCTGCCATCAGGCCAAGCTCTGCCGCGGCCACGCCGGTTCCGCGGTCGTTATGGGTGTGGAGCGAGATGACCACGCTTTCGCGATTGGGAATGTTCCTTGCGAAATACTCGATCTGGTCGGCGTAGATATTGGGCGTCGCCGCCTCGACCGTGGCGGGCAGGTTGAAGATGATGGGATGATCCGGCGTCGGCGCGAGCACGTCCATCACCGACGAACACACCTCCAGGCTGAAGTCGATTTCCGCGGTCGAGAACGTCTCCGGGCTGTATTGGAAATGCCAATCGGTATCGGGACGCTTGCCTGCCTCGTCGCGCATCACCTTTGCTCCGGCGATGGCGATCTCACGCACCTGGTCCCGCGTCATGCCGAAGACGATTTCGCGCCATGCGGGGCTGACGGCGTTGTAGAGGTGGACGATGGCCGCGCGCGCGCCGGTCAGGCTTTCGAAACTTGTGCGGATCAGCTCCTCGCGGCTTTGCGTCAGCACCTGGACCAGCACATCGTCCGGTATGCGGCCGGATTTGACGAGGCCGGAGATGAAGTCGAACTCGGTCGCGCCTGCACTGGGGAAGCCGACCTCGATTTCCTTCACCCCGATTTCCACCAGCAGGTCGAAGAAACGGTTCTTCTTCACCGCATCCATCGGATCAATGATCGACTGGTTGCCGTCGCGCAGGTCGGTGCTCAGCCAGCGGGGCGGGGCGTCGATGGTCTGCGAAGGCCACTGACGATCGGGCAGATCGACCTGCGGGAAGGGACTGTATTTCGTGGAAGGCTGCTTGAGCATCGGCATGGCAGGTCCTGCATATTCGACTGGTGCGCTGTGAGGAAGGCGGTGCGTTCGTCCCTTGAGCGAGCGACGCAGCGCCCGTCAGGCACGCGTCAGTTCACGCCCAAGGGCGCGTAAGTCGTAGCAGGAGCGATGCGTGGCCGATCATGGCGGTACTTGTCGCGCGAAACGAAAGCGGGCGCAAGACACAACTGCCTTGCGCCCGCCGAAGCTCGGGTTTGCAGGTAAGGGGGGTCAATCCTGCTTCTCGAAGGCGGCGGAGATCGTCAGCTCCACATCGTCCGACACCATCGGGACGGCATAGGCGATGCCGTATTCGGAGCGTGTGATGGTCGCGCGGCCGGTGAAACCGATCGTCTCCGCCTCGCTCATCGGATTGGTCCCGGCGCCGGTAAATTCGACCAGTATGGCGAGCGGACGGGTCACGCCGTTCATGGTCAGGTCGCCGCTGGCGAGCGCGCTGGTATTGGTGACGCGGCGCACATCGGTTGCGACGAAGCGGGCCATTCCGGCATCGGGACCGAAGAAATCGGGCTCCGCACCGTCTTCGCCCGGACGCAGCATGTGATCGCGCAGGCCCTCGCTGACGACGGCGAGCGAATTGATCGGGACGCTGACGTCGAGCTGCGTCGCGGCGATATCGGCGGGATCGATGGTCAGTGTGCCTTCGGCATCACCGAACAGGCCGACATAGGGGTTGAAGCCGAAATGGCTGACTTCCCATTCGACCAGCGTGTGAGCGGGGTCGGTCGCATAGGTCCCGGCCGTCACGCGGCTGAGGTCCACCTGTCCCGGCATTTCGGCAGGCGCGTCCTGCGCATTCAGGGAAACGCCTGCGCCAAGGGCGAGGGCGGACGTTGCAGCAAGGGCGGTAAGCAGTTTTTTCATGGGAACCTCCGGTTTATGGCGGAACAACGCGTCCGCCGCACCGGAGGTTCCATGAGCGCCGGTCAGTTCTTCGACTTGTCGACCAGCTTGTTGTCGCCGATCCATGGCATCATGGCGCGAAGGCGCGTGCCCACTTCCTCGATCGGGTGGGCTTCCTGGCGCTTCCGGCTCGCCTTCATTTCCGGGTTGCCGACCATGTTGTCCATCATGAAACGCTGGACGAAGCGGCCCGCCTGGATGTCTTCCAGCACGCGCTTCATCTCGGCCTTGGTTTCGCCGGTGATGACGCGCGGGCCGGTGTGGTAGTCGCCGTACTCCGCCGTGTTGCTGATCGAATAGCGCATGTTGGCGATGCCGCCTTCATACAGCAGGTCGACGATCAGCTTGGTCTCGTGGAGGCATTCGAAATAGGCCATTTCTTCGGGATAACCGGCCTCTACCAGCGTTTCGAAGCCGGCCAGGATCAGGTGGCTGATGCCGCCGCACAGGACCGCCTGCTCGCCGAAAAGGTCGGTCTCGCATTCGTCCTTGAAAGTCGTCTCGATGATGGCCGAACGACCGGCGCCCATCGCGCCCGCATAGGCGAGAGCGAGTGATTGCGCGAAGCCGTTGCCGCCGCTGCCCGAGCCTTCCTGGTGGACGGCGACCAGCGCGGGGACACCGCGGCCCTGTTCGTATTCGTTGCGAACCGTGTGACCCGGTCCCTTGGGCGCGATCATGATGACGTCGAGGTCTTCGCGCGGCTCGATCAGGCCGAAATGGACGTTCAGGCCGTGGGCGAAGGCGAGGGCGGCGCCCTGCTTCATGTTGTCGCGCAGGTCCTTGTTCCAGATCTCTGCCTGGTATTCGTCGGGCGCGAGGACCATGACGATGTCGGCCCATTTCGCCGCTTCGGCATTCGACATGACGGTGAAGCCGGCAGCTTCCGCCTTTTTCGCCGTGGCCGAGCCTTCGCGCAGCGCCACGCGCACTTCGCCCGCGCCGCTGTCGCGCAGGTTCTGGGCGTGGGCATGGCCTTGCGAGCCGTAGCCGACAATGACGATGTTGCGCTCCTCGATCAGCTTGCGATCGGTGTCGGCGTCGTAATAGACTTTCACGTGTACTTCCCCGTCTGTCTCTAGAAACTGGTTGTCCGCTCACTAGCGGGTGGGTGGCCGCCCCGGAAAGGGCGAAGATTGTTTAGTCCGGCCTAGATTGGCTAGGCCCCTTGCGATCCGCGCATCATCCCGACGATGCCGGTTCGTCCGACTTCCACAAGGCCGAGATCGCGCATCAGGGCGATGAAGCTGTCGACCTTCTCCGGCGGGCCGGTAATCTCGAAGATGAAGCTTTCGGTCGTCGTATCGACGGGCCGGGCGCGGAAAATATCGGCGAGGCGCAGCGCCTCGACCCGCTTCTCGCCCGTGCCGGCGACCTTCACCAGCGCCAGCTCGCGCTCCACATGCGGGCCTTCCTCGGTCAGGTCGACGACGCGGTGGACCGGCACCAGCCGTTCCAGCTGCGCCTGGATCTGGTCGATCACCTCGGGCGGGCCGCCGGTGACGACGGTGATCCGGCTGACCGCGTGGTCCTCCGAGATGTCGGCCACGGTCAGGCTGTCGATATTGTAGCCGCGCGCGGTGAACAGGCCGGTGATCTTGGCAAGGATGCCGGGTTCGTTGTCGACGGTGACGGCCAGGACATGGCGTTCGGATTGCTGGGCGGAGATTTTCATTACACGAGCGCCTTTGCTTCGTCGTCCATCGTGCCGTCGACCTGGTCGCCGTAAAGCAGCATCTCGGTATGGGCCGCGCCCGACGGGATCATCGGGAAGCAGTTCGCTTCCTTCGACACGCGGCAGTCGACGATCACCGGCCCGTCATGCGACAGCATCGCCTCGATCCCGGCGTCGAGGCCCGCCTCGTCCTCGATCCGCACGCCTTTCCAGCCATAGGCCTCTGCGAGCGCAACAAAATCGGGCAGGCTGTCGGAATAGCTGTTCGAATAGCGGCTTTCATAGGTCAGTTCCTGCCACTGGCGGACCATGCCCATGAATTCGTTGTTGAGGATGAAGATCTTGACCGGCAGGCGGTACTGGCTCGCCGTGCCCAGTTCCTGGATGTTCATCTGGATGCTGGCCTCGCCCGCAATATCGATCACGAGGTCGTCCGGATTGCCCAGCTGCGCGCCGATGGCGGCCGGCAGGCCGTAGCCCATCGTGCCCAGACCGCCGCTGGTCAGCCATTTATTTGGCGAGAAGAAGTGGAAATACTGCGCCGCCCACATCTGGTGCTGACCGACTTCGGTGGTGATGATCGGATCGCGGGCCTTCGTCAGTTCGAAGAGCCGTTCGACCGCCTTTTGCGGCATCATCAGGCCCTGGCTTCCGGTGCCGTCGGGATAGGCGAGGCATTCGCGCGCGCGCCAGCCGGCGATCCGCGCCTTCCACTCGCCGCGATCCTTGTGCCGCCGCTCGCCCCAGCTGGCGATCAGCTGTTCGAGAACCGCCGCGCAGTCTCCGACAATTCCGAGATCGACCGGCACCACCTTGTTGATGCTGGCCCGGTCGATATCGATGTGGATCTTCTTGGCGTTGGGCGCGAAGGCGTCCAGCCGGCCCGTCACGCGGTCGTCGAACCGCGCGCCAACCGCGATGATCAGGTCGGACTTGTTCATGGTCATGTTGGCCTCGAACGTGCCGTGCATGCCCAGCATTCCCAGCCAGTCGGGATGGTCGGCAGGAAAGGCGCCCAGGCCCATCAGCGTCGAGGTGACGGGCGCATCGGTCAGCGCCTGCAGTTCGCGCAGCGCCTTGGTCGCGCCGGGACCGGAATTGATGACGCCGCCGCCGGTGTAGAAGACGGGCCGCTCTGCCGCCGCGATCATCTCGACCGCTTCTGCGATTTCCTCGGGCGCGGCGAGCGTGCGGGGCTGGTAGCGAGTTGAGGCGAGACCGGAAACAGAGGCCGCATTCTTTGCCTGCCCGCGCCCGGCCAGCGCGATCTGCACGTCCTTGGGAATGTCGACGAGGACGGGGCCGGGCCTGCCGGTCGTGGCGATCCGAAACGCCTCTGCCAGCGTGGCCTCCAGCGCTTCCGGATCCTTCACGAGATAATTGTGCTTGGTGCAGTGGCGGGTGATGCCGACCGTGTCCGCTTCCTGGAAAGCGTCGGTCCCGATCAGGCCCGTGGGAACCTGCCCGGTAATGACCACCAGCGGGATCGAATCCATATAGGCGTCGGCAATGCCGGTGACCGCGTTGGTCGCGCCGGGCCCGCTGGTGACGAGGACGACGCCCGGTTTGCCCGTGCTGCGCGCGTAACCTTCCGCCGCATGGGCAGCGCCTGCTTCGTGCCGAACCAGGATGTGACGCAGACGCTCGTCAGCGAACAATTCGTCGTAGATGGGCAGCACGGCGCCGCCCGGATAGCCGAAGACGAACTCGACACCCTGCGCCACCAGGCTGTCGACCAGGATCGACGCGCCTGTGCGTTCCGGGGCGTTGTGGCTGCTGTCGGCGTCTGGCGAGGCCATGAGGAATCTCTCTTGCATTGCGATCATAAATGACAGGGCCCAGCGTCGGGGGGAGACGCCGGGCCCTTTGGGTATGACGCTTTCCTATGAATTAGATTCCATCCTGTCAACAGCGATTGTTGGAATAAAGTTGCGAAATAGTGCGGGGCGACGCTGTGATCGTTTCCACTTGATGATGGGTCCATACGTGGCCAGTCCGCCGGTAACTGCCTGCGAAACCACGTCGATTGACGCTTTGCATAGTTCCGCGTCGCCTGGGTTCCCCGCGCAACCGTTTCGTCCCGCTGCCAGTCCCCGCGCAGTTCGCCCGCGATTTCGCGCACGCCGATGGCGCGCATGACCGGCAGGTCGGGCGAAAGATTGCGTACAAGGAGCGCCTCCACTTCCTGCAGCGCTCCATTCTCCAGCATGGCTTCGAAGCGAAGGTCGCAGCGATCGTAAACCCATGCCCGGTCGGGGGCGAGCACCAGCGGCGCGAGCGTGATGTCGCCAGCGATGCCGCCACTGTTGCGGGTCTGCCATTCGCCCATGGTCGCGCCGGTGGAGCGCACGACTTCCAGCGCGCGGGCGATCCGCTGGCTGTCTGCCGGCGCCAGCATGGCGGCTCGCTGCGGGTCCTCGATCTGGAGCAGGCGATACGCTTCGGGAGTGGGGAGGGCGCGCACGTCCTCCCTGATGCCGGGATCGATCGCAGGTATTTCGGCGATGCCGTCCAGCAGGACCTGCAAATACATGCCCGTGCCGCCCACCAGTATCGGGACGGCGCCCTCGGCATGCGCCGCGGAGATTTCGCGTTTCGCAGCCTTGGCCCAGTCGGCGGCGGAGCAGGCCTCGGCGCCGTCCCATGTGCCAAACAGGCGATGGGGCAAACCATGCATTTCCTCTACCGAGGGCCGTGCGCTCAGGACGCGAAGATCGGCATAGACCTGCGCGCTGTCGGCATTGACGATGACCGCGCGTCTGCCTTCCCGTTCCAGCGCCAGCGCAAGCTGCACCGCGGCATCGCTCTTGCCGCTGGCAGTCGGCCCTGCGATGAGCGCGACCAGCGGTTTCTGCCCATCTGCGCCGACAGCACCGGGCCTGCCGTCAGTGTCCCTGAATTGCGGAGAATTGCCAGTGCCCATCGCCCGCCTGATAGCAGACCCCGCCGCTCTTGAAAGCGGGCTGGACGGATTGACGCTCGCGCTGGGCGAGGCGGGGATGCCGGTCGCCCACGCCGCCATGCTCGAATTCAATGGCGAGGTCCTGCAGGTCGAGATGGCGTCCTGCGACCCGGGCGCATTCCGCAGGCTCGTCGATGAGCATCTTGGAGCGACCGACGGCCTTGTCGCCGACGAGTTCAGCGACCTGCCGCGCCTGTTCGTGAGCGACATGGATTCGACCATGATCGGCCAGGAATGCATTGACGAACTGGCCGATTTCGCCGGACTGAAGGAAAAGGTCGCGGCCATTACGGAACGCGCGATGCAGGGCGAGCTCGATTTCGAAAGCGCGCTGAAGGAACGGGTGGGCTTGCTCGCCGGGCTGGAGGAAACCGCCATCCGGCGATGCCTCGACGAACGAATAGAGCCCACGCCCGGTGCCCGGACGCTGGTCATGACGCTGCGGGCGAAGGGATGCCGCACCGTGCTGGTCACCGGCGGGTTCCACCACTTCGCGGACCCCGTCGCGGAAATGCTGGGATTCGAACGCGTGGTCGGGAACAGGCTGGGCGTGGAGGGCGGAAAACTGACCGGCGGCCTGGCGGGGCCCGTGGTGGACAGCAGCGTCAAGGAGGCAACGCTCCGGTCGGAAATGGCGCTGCTGGGAGACAACGCCATCGCGATGTCCGCCGGGGACGGCGCCAACGACATCCCGATGATAGAGGCGTCCGATTACGGCATGGCCTACCGCGCCAAGCCGAAGGCGCGCGATGCGGCCAATGGATGGATCGACCGGGGCGACCTGACCTCCGTCCTCGCCCTGCTCGACATACCGGTGGCCGACTGGGTCGGGGGGTAGGGTTCCCTTCGGCCGTGAAAACGGTATGTTGACACTCGTGTCAGTAGAGGACGTGCCATGACGTTTCAGCAGACCATCGAACCCGGCCACCGGCCCGGACCAGTCCCCGGGCTCGAATGCGCGCGCGACGGCACACTGCTGCGCGATCCGGCGCGCCCCGTCCCGAAATACAGCCTGCCGCGCGCGATGCATCATTTCCGCGAATTGCTGAAGGACAAGGAAGACACCTCGCACGTCTTCCGCATCTTCGAATCGCTGCCCTCGAAAAAGTTCATGCCCCGCGTGCGCAGCCTGACGCTGAGCGATCATGGCGAGCGCCTGCGGCGGGAAGAGCCCTCGCTGGTCCTCATCCTCGACGATCACGAGAGTTTGCGGCAATTGCCGAAAGGCAGCGTCGCGCAGGCCTATTGCGACTTCATGGAGCACGAGGGGCTGTCGGCGGCCGGATTGGCGGCAGAGGCGGAAAAACTGGGCAACCCTTCCTATGGCGACCTGACCGAATGGTTCGCCCTGCGATCCCGCGATACGCATGACCTGATGCACGTCCTGACTGGCTATGGCCGGGATGCGCTCGGCGAACAGTGCGTCCTGCTGTTCACCTATGGCCAGTCGCCGAGCCACGGCCACCTGCTGATCGGTTATGCCGGGGCCGTGAACATTCGCAAGACGGTGAACAGCCGGGCACCCGTGTTCAAGGCCTGCCGTCAGGCACAGCGGACCGGTCGTTCGTGCCCGCCGCTGGTAGAAATGCCGATCCGCGAATTGCTGGCGATGGATTTGCAGGATGCCCGCCAGCGGCTGAATATCCCGCAGCCGACATGGTATCAGGAATGCCACCGGATCTGGCGCGCGGAAGGCATCGATCCCTACGACCTGCTGGGCAAGCAAGCGATGGCAGCGCAGGCCGCCTGACCGGGTTCAGAGCCAGCTGGAAATCTGCTCCAGCGGTTTCTTTCGCACGGCATGGACCGGAACGGTCGCGCCCTCTGCCGGAAGGCCGGCGACGACGATCATCAGCGGCTTTTCATGCTCTGGCCGCCCGCACAACTCGCGCAGGAATCCCATGGGCGAGGGCGTGTGGGTCAGCGTTGCCAGACCCGCTTCGTGCAGCGTCGCAATCAGCATTCCGCAGGCGATCCCGACGCTTTCATTGACGTAGTAATTTTGCGTCTGGCCGTCTTCCTCGATACCGCCCTTGCGCTGCGCGAACACGGCGATGAGGTAGGGCGCCGTCTCCAGGAAGGGCTTCTGAGCATCGGTCCCGATCGGGGCGAGGGCGCTGAGCCATTCCTCGCTCGCCTTGGGGTCGCCGCAGTTTTCGCCGTAGAAACGCCGTTCCTCCGCCTCGGCAGCTTCGCGGATGGCGCGCTTCTTCCCGGGCGAGGCGATGACGGTGAAATGCCAGGGTTGGTGGTTCGCGCCGTTGGGCGCGCTTCCGGCGGCGAGGATGGCCTGCTCGATGATGTCGCGCGGAACCGGGGCGTCGGAGAAATACCGGCAGCTGCGGCGGCTCGCCAGCTTTTCGCGCATCGCGCCAGCGCGCGCGATCCGCTCCTCGTCCGGCATGGCCGGAAGGGAGTAGGGCAGGCTGGCATGATCCTTCATCAGGCGCGCTCAGCGTTCGTCCTTGGGGATGACGAATTTCAGCGCCGACCAGTCGTCACCGATCTCGCAGCCCTTGGTGGCGACGAAGCCTGCTTTCTCGCCGGCCTCGCGCACCGACGTTTCGTCGACCTCGCATTCCTGCGGAGAGCCTTCGCGCGGCCAGCTGACCCAGACCTGCCCGTCGCCTGCGATCTCGCCGCGCAAATCCGCCAGCTTGCTGGTCAGCGAGACGGGGCACGTCACGAAGATATGCGCGGCGTCCACACCCTCGTCCGGGCTGGCGACGAAGGTCAGTTCCAGCGCATATTCGTCGATCTCGTCCTGCACGTCAGCGGGCATCCCGTCGAACCAGCAACGCTGCCCGTCGCGCAGGTTCAGCCTCTTGGCGAGCGGCGCTTCGGATGACGGGGCGGTCACGCAGTCAGGCTTCCATCCAGTCGCGGAAAAACGCTTCGTGCGCTTCCTTCAGGTCGGCAAGGCTCGCGCCCAGCACATTGTCGCCGCCGACGGTGCCGATGCGGCGGAAGCCGATCTGCGCCGTTTCGCTGTCCCGCGTACCCTTGGCTAGCGCTGCATTCAGGGCTTCGGTGTCCGGGACACAGACGACGTAGCGCGCCTGGTCTTCGCCGAACCACCACTGCGCAGGCGTGTAGTCGGGATTACCTTCGACCTCTGCGCCAAGCCCGCTGGCCAGCGCCATTTCGGCCAGGGCCACGGCCAGGCCGCCATCCGAGAGGTCGTGCACGGCGTTGACCAGCCCGTCGGCGATCAGTTCGCGCACGATCTCGCCAGCATTGCGTTCGATGACAAGGTCGGTCGGCGGCGTGCGCCCTTCGTCGCGGCCGTGGATTTCCTTCAGCCAGAGCGACTTGCCGAGATGCGAGCGCGTCGGGTCGGGCTTGGCCCAGAATTCCGGTCCGACGAGATACAGCGTGTCGCCTTCGTTCTTGAACCCCATGGTCATCATGTCGGCGTAATCGTCGATCAGGCCGACCCCTCCGATGGCCGGGGTGGGCAGGATGGCGGACCCGCCTCCGGTTGCCTTGCTCTCGTTGTAAAGCGACACGTTGCCGCTCACGATCGGGAAATCGAGCAGGCGGCAGGCATCGCCCATGCCCTCCAGCGCATGGACCAGCTGCGCCATGATTTCGGGGCGCTGGGGGTTCGCGAAGTTGAGGCAGTTGGTCACTGCCAGCGGCCGTGCGCCGACGGCGCACAGGTTGCGGAACGCCTCGGCAATCGCCTGCTTGCCCCCTTCATAGGGGTCGGCATGGACGTAGCGCGGCGTGCAGTCGGTGGTGATGGCCAAAGCCTTCTTCGTACCATGCACGCGGACCACGCCCGCATCGCCGCCGGTCTGCAGCGTGTCGGCGCCGACCTGGCTGTCATACTGGCGCGCGATCCACCCGCGCGAGGCGAGGGCAGGGCTGCCCATCAGCTTGAGGAGGTCGGCGGCGACATCCGTGCTTTCGGGCACGCCGTCCAGCGGCTTCACCCCGGCCCAGGCCTTGTATTCCTCTTTCGAGAGATAGGGCCGGTCATATTCCGGCGCATCGGCGGCGAGCGGCCCCAGCGGGATGTCGCACACGACTTCGCCGCCGAATTCCAGCACCATGTGCTGCGTATCGGTCACCTCGCCAATGACGGCGAAATCCAGTTCCCATTTTTCGAAGATGGCAGCGGCCATGTCTTCCTTGCCGGGTTTCAGCACCATGAGCATTCGCTCCTGGCTTTCCGACAGCATCATCTCGTAGGGCGTCATGCCCTCTTCGCGGCAGGGCACCTTGTCCATGTCGAGCCGGATGCCCGCCTTGCCATTGGTTGCCATCTCGACGCTGGAGCTGGTCAGGCCGGCCGCGCCCATGTCCTGGATCGCGACGATCGCATCGGTCGCCATCAGTTCCAGGCACGCCTCGATCAGCAGCTTCTCGGTAAAGGGATCGCCGACCTGAACCGTGGGGCGCTTCGCCTCGGCATCTTCCTCGAAATCGGCGCTGGCCATGGTCGCGCCGTGAATGCCGTCGCGTCCGGTCTTGGACCCGACATAGACGATCGGGTTCCCGACGCCGGTCGCGGCGCTGTAGAAGATCTTGTCCGCATCCGCGACGCCCACCGTCATCGCGTTGACGAGGATGTTGCCGTCATAGGCGGGATGGAAATTCGTCTCGCCCGCAACGGTCGGCACGCCGACGCAATTGCCGTAGCCTCCGATGCCAGCGACCACGCCCTGCACCAGGTGCTTCATCTTTGGATGGTCGGGCCGTCCGAAGCGCAGCGCGTTGGCATTCGCCACGGGCCGTGCGCCCATGGTGAAGACATCGCGCAAGATGCCGCCGACGCCGGTCGCCGCGCCCTGATAGGGTTCGATATAGCTCGGGTGGTTGTGGCTCTCCATCTTGAAGATGGCGGCCTGACCATCGCCAATGTCGATCACGCCCGCATTCTCGCCCGGGCCGCAGATCACCCACGGCGCCTCGGTCGGCAGCTTCTTCAGGTGCAGGCGCGAGGATTTGTAGGAGCAGTGTTCGCTCCACATCACGGAAAAGATGCCCAGTTCCACGAGGTTCGGCTCGCGGCCCAGACCGCTGAGGACGCGTTCGTATTCCTCGGGGCTGAGCCCGTGCTGCTCTATGATTTCGGGGGTGATCGAGTCGGTATGTGTCGCCATGCCTCGCGCGTTAGCGCCGCAGGCTCGTGACTGCCAGTCCGACCTCGCGTTTATGCCACCGCGTCGCGCCGACCCATGCCGCCAGCAGCGTCGCGACAAGGAACGCGGCCAGTGCCGACAGATAGAAGGCGGGGCCGGCGGTCTCCGGCTCCGGACCGAACCAGTTGATCGCCTGCATGGCGAGCATGACGCCAAGCAGGACCAAAGGCGGCACGAGCGGCCCCTTCGTGCGGCGCATGAAATAGATGAAGCTGCCCAGGATCAGCGCCAGTTCCAACGGAATGGCAGCCCATGGGTAGTTCCACAGGCCGAAACCGAACTTGTCCTCCCCTCCGGCCAGCGTCAGGTCCGGGCGGTGGGTCACGAGGTCCAGCACCCAGTGCGACAGGACGACGAGGAAACCGATCAGGGCGGGCACGACATCGCGCCACTTGACCAGCAGGAACGCTGCGAAGGCGAGGCCCCAGACCGCCGTTCCCAGCAGGCTGTGCGTATAGGGCATGAAATAGAGATCGAGCGGGTTCATCGCAGTTATCCCGGGCACGATCCGCATCGCCTCCACGCCGATTGCCGCGAAGGCGAAGAATCCCCAGTCGACCAGTTGCGCCCCGACGAAAAGCGTCAAGAGTTTCGGCGCGCGGCGCGAAGATGCTGCGGCGATGAATGCCGCGGAGAAATGACCGATGAAAATGACCGCCCCCCGGTAGCCCTGCTGTCAGGGCATCAGGTAAAGCGCAGAGTTACCCACGTGGCAAGGGCGGCGGCGCTCGCCGTGGCGAAGGCGCCCCATGCGATGTCCGCCACGGTCACCGTGGTCGACCACTGTTTCAGCACCGCCTGGCTGGTCAGGTCGTAGGTCGCGTAGCACAGCCCGCCCAAGAGGGCGCCGTTCAGGGCGGCAGTGCCGACCGATCCTGCAGCCAGCCCCGGACGGATCGCAAACCAGATCATGCCGGCGATGTAGATCACGTAGAAAATCCCGGCCGGCACGCCGCGGAAACTTTCCGCCATGACCGCGCCGATACGGGGACGGTAGAAATTGGGTCCGGCCCAGCCGAGCCAGAGCGCATCGAGTATGCCGAAAGCGATTGCGGCTGCGATATAGGCGATGATCCACTGCATGATCGAAATTCCCTGTTGCCCCGAGCCTTTGCACGCCTTGACCGCGGACTGGCGCACGGTCAAAGCTTCCGGCCATGCAAGAAGGAACCACAGACCAGGCTTCCCGTTCCGCCACTGCGGAGCAGCCACCGATTTCCGACCTTTCTTTTGAGCAGGCGCTGGCAGCCCTTGAAAAGGTCGTGCGGCAGCTGGAAAGCGGCGATGTCCCGCTCGACGAATCGATCACGCTCTACGAACGGGGCGAGGATCTTCGCAAGGCATGCCAGGCGCGGCTCGACGCGGCACAGGCGCGGATCGAGGCGATCGTACAGGATGCCGAGGGCAACGCTACCGGCACGCGTCCCTTCGACGGCAATGCTCCTGCGTGAGCGCGGCGATGGAATTGGTCGATTCCTCCACCACGAAGCTGGATAGCGCCTTCACCCGCATACAGCGCGACGTCGACGCGGTGTTCGCTGCACTGCTGCCGCTGCCGGAGGATACCCGCCGCCCCCTGTTCGAGGCGATGCGGTACAGTGCGATGGACGGGGGCAAGCGGGTGCGCCCGCTGCTGCTGGTCGCGACGGCGGAGATGCTGGGCGTCGCACGAGATCCGGCCCTGCGCGCAGGCTGCGCGGTCGAGGCGATCCATGCCTATTCGCTGATCCATGACGACCTGCCCTGCATGGACGATGATGCCTTGCGCCGCGGCAAGCCGACGCTGCACCGGGCTTTCGACGAAGCGACGGCGGTCCTTGCAGGCGACAGCCTCCACGCGCTGGCCTTCGAAATCCTGACCGATCCGGCGACGACAAGCGATCCTTTCACCATGGCGCAGCTGGTGCGCACGCTGGCCACCGCGTCGGGGATGAACGGCATGGCGGGCGGACAGGTGATGGACATGGCCGCCGACAGCGCGACCTACGACCTGCCGACGATCACACGGCTGCAACAACTCAAGACCGGCGCGCTGCTGGCGGCGAGCGTCGAAATGGGCGCCATCCTCGCCAAGCTTCCGCCGGAAGGGCGCGGCCCGCTCAGGGCCTATGCGCGCGATATCGGCCTCGCCTTCCAGATCGCGGACGACCTGCTGGACGTCGAAGGCGATGCGGAAACGGTCGGCAAGGCGGTGGGCAAGGACAGCGAGCAGGGCAAGCAGACCTTCGTGACCCTGATGGGCGTGGAGGGGGCTCGAAACCAGTCGCGTGCGCTGGTCGAACAGGCAGCCGGGCATCTTGCCCAGTATGGCGAGGACGCGGACCTGCTGGTCGCCCTTGCAAGGTTTATCGTGGAGAGGGATCGTTGAGCGTACAGACCGACAAGCGGATCGGGGTCTATCCCGGCACTTTCGATCCGATCACGCGCGGCCACCGCGACATCATCCGCCGCGGGGCGAAACTGGTCGACGAACTGATCATCGGCGTCACCACGAACCCGTCCAAGAACCCCATGTTCACGCCGGAAGAGCGCATGAAGATGGTAACGGCCGAACTGGCGGAGATGGGGCTCGACAATACCCGCGTGGTGGGTTTCGACGCCCTGCTGATGAAATTCGCCCGCAAGCAGGGCGCCAGCGTCATAGTGCGCGGCCTGCGTGCCGTGGCCGACTTCGAATACGAGTACCAGATGGCCGGCATGAACCAGCAGCTCGACGACGAGATCGAGACCGTGTTCCTGATGGCTGACGTCTCGCTCCAGCCCATCGCATCGAAGCTGGTGAAGGAAATCGCCCTTTACGGCGGCGACATCTCGCCCTTCGTCAGCGATGCCGTGCGCGCCCAGGTCGATGCGCGGGTCGCCGAGATCGGTCGCAAGGGCGAGTACTGACATCACCACGCATGGCGGCCCGTCCGCTTCCATTCATTGTAACGACAGTGCTGCATGGGTAAGCCGCGCAGCATACCGATATTCGCCAATTCAGGACTGTAGACCCATGTTCAAACGCCTTGTCACCGCCGGTGCCCTTGCCGCGCTGGCCGTTTCTCCCGCGCTGGCACAGGAGGCCGAAGCGCCCGCAGCGCCAAAGGTCTACGAGAAGGTGAATTTCAACGCGCAGGAAGACCCGGAAAACATCCTGCTGCTCGACCTGTCGAACGGGCAGCGGGTCGGCATCCGCCTGATGTCCGACTGGGCCCCCAGCCATGTGGAGCGGGTGAAGACGCTGACCCGGCAGGGCTTTTACGACGGGGTCATCTTCCACCGCGTGATTGACGGCTTCATGGCGCAGACCGGCGATCCGACCGGTACGGGGCAGGGCGGATCGACGCTCCCCGACCTGGAAGAGGAGTTCAATCCGCTGCCGCATCTTCGCGGCACCGTGTCCATGGCCCGCGCGCAGAGCGAGGACAGCGCCAACAGCCAGTTCTTCATCGTATTCTACCCGCGTTTCTCGCTGGACAACAAATACACCAATTTCGGCCGGGTGATTTCCAACATGGCCGCGGTCGATACCATCCAGCGGGGCGAGCCGCCGCAGAACCCGACCCGGATCCTGCAGGCATCGATCGCCGCCGACAACAAGCCGCAGATCACCACCCCTCCGCCGGCACCCGTGTCCGAAGAGGAAGCGCCGTCCTTCGACGGGATTTCGGTCGACGACCTGAACGCGCCGCTGTCGGAGTAACGCAAAACAGGCAGGTGACGCGCAGGCCGCATCCGCTATAGGCGCTGGCCATGCGCGTTGACCTGTTCGATTTCGACCTCCCGCAAGAGCTCATCGCCCTGCGCCCCGCGTCACCGCGCGATGCGGCGCGGATGCTGCTGGTGCGCGGGGACGAGCCGTTCGCCGACATGGGGGTGCGCGACCTGCCCGGGCTGCTGGAGCCGGGCGACGTGCTGGTCTTCAACGACACCCGCGTCATCCCCGCACAGCTGACCGGCAGGCGCGGGGAAGCGACCATCGGCGCCACCTTGCACAAGAGGATCGACCTGCGCCGCTGGCAGGCCTTCATCCGCAATGCCAAGCGGTTGAAACCCGGAGACCGGGTCGATTTCGGCGAAGGCGTATCCGCCATTTCGGAAAGCCGCGCGGCCGATGGCAGCTGGACACTGGCCTTCGAGGGCGATGAACCGGTCGAGGTCCTGCTGGAGCGCGCAGGCACCATGCCCCTGCCGCCTTATATCGCGGGCAAGCGCGCCACGGACGAGCGCGACCGCGAGGACTACCAGACGATTTTCGCGCGCGAGGAAGGGGCCGTGGCCGCCCCCACCGCGGCGCTGCACTTCACGCCCGGCCTGCTGGCCGCTCTCGATGAACGCGGTATCGCGCGCGAAACCCTGACGCTGCATGTGGGCGCGGGCACGTTCCTCCCGGTCAAGGCGGACGATACCGACGACCACGCAATGCATGCCGAGTGGGGCCGGATCGAGCCGGACGTGGCTGCCCGCCTCAATGCCGCGCGTGCAAATGGCGGCCGCATCATTGCGGTCGGCACCACGACGCTCCGACTGCTGGAAAGCGCGGCGAGCGAAGACGGCGCGATAAAACCCTTCGCTGGCGATACGTCGATCTTCATCACGCCGGGCTATAGCTTTCGCGCGGTCAACGGCCTGATGACCAATTTCCACCTGCCCAAGTCGACCCTGATGATGCTGGTCAGCGCTCTGGTCGGCCGAGAGCGGATGATGGACGCCTACGCCCACGCCATTGGCGAAGGCTACCGCTTCTACAGCTATGGCGATTCCTCGCTTCTCCTGCCATGACGACCGGATGGATGATGCCATTCTGCGCCTTCGCGGCCTGACCAAGATCTATGACGGGCGCTTCACCGCGCTCGACAACGTCGATCTCGACATTCGCAAGGGCGAGATTTTTGCGCTGCTCGGGCCCAATGGTGCGGGCAAGACGACGCTGATCGGCGCGGTCTGCGGCCTCGTCAATCCGACCGCCGGCAGCATCGAGGTTTTCGGGCAGGACCTGCAAAGCACATGGCGCAGCGCACGAAGCCGCATCGGACTGGTACCGCAGGAACTAAGCACCGACATGTTCGAGCCCGTGATGCGCTCCGTCAGCTATTCGCGCGGGCTTTTCGGCCTGCCGCCAGACCGCGCCCATATCGAGGACGTGCTTCGCGCGCTGAGCCTGTGGGACAAGCGAGACGAGCAGATCCGGGCGCTTTCCGGCGGGATGAAGCGGCGCGTCCTGATCGCAAAGGCCATGGCGCACGAGCCGGACCTGCTGTTCCTCGACGAACCGACCGCAGGCGTCGATGTGGAACTGCGCAAGGATATGTGGAAGCAGATCGGCGCGATGCGGGAGCGGGGCACAACCGTCATCCTGACCACGCACTATATCGAGGAAGCCGAGCAGATGGCCGACCGCGTCGGGATCATCAGCGGCGGGCGTATCCTGATGGTGGATAACAAGGACGCGATGATGAAGCGCCTGGGCCGGACGGAAGCGCTGATCGAACTCGCCCGCCCGCTCGCCGCGATACCGCCCGAAATCGCGCGCTATCCCGTCCAGCTGGAAGATGGCGGCACGACGCTGTGCTATCGCGGCGGCGACGGATCGGGGAAGGGACGCGGCGAAGTCGCCGACGTGACCAAGGCCCTGACGGCTGCGGGTATCGACTATGTCGGCATAGACGTGCGCGAAAGCTCTCTGGAGGATATCTTCGTGGACCTGCTGGAACGCGGGCAGGGGGAAGGGGCCGCGGCATGATGGGGTTCAACCTGCGCAGCACTTGGGCGATCTACCAGCGCGAGCTGTTCCGCGCCCTTCGCACAGCGTTCCAGTCGATCCTCGCGCCGGTCCTGACGACGGCGCTCTATTTCATCGTCTTCGGTGCGGCCATCGGGGAGGGTATGCCCGATCTGGGCGGCGTGGATTACGGCGCCTTCATCGTGCCGGGTCTGCTGCTTCTGACCCTGCTCAGCGAAAGCACCTCGAATGCCAGTTTCGGCATCTACATGCCTCGCTTCACCGGCACGATCTACGAACTCCTCTCCGCACCGGTGGGGGTGGCGGAAACGCTTGTCGGCTTCGTCGGGGCGGCGGCCACCAAGTCGCTGATCCTCGCCGCCATCATCCTCGCCACGGCGACTTTGTTCGTCGATTACTCCATCGCGCATCCCGTGCTGGCGATCTTCTACATCATGCTGGTCGCGGCCAGTTTTAGCCTGTTCGGATTCATCCTCGGCGTATGGGCGGACAGTTTCGAGAAGCTGGGGATCATCCCGCAGCTGATCCTGCTGCCACTGACGTTCCTTGGCGGCACGTTCTACTCGATCGATATGCTGCCCGAACCGTGGGACACGGTCGCGCTGTTCAATCCGATCGTCTATCTCGTCAGTGGCCTGCGCTGGACGTTTTACGGCAGCGCCGATGTGCCGATCGAGGTGTCGTTCGGGCTGACCATCGGTTTCCTCGCCGTCTGCATCGCCATCATCGCCTTCATCTTCCACACGGGCTGGCGCCTGCGGCCATGACCAGCGCATCCGGGGTGGAAGGATCTTGCGCGAGGCGCTAGCGGTCGCGGCCATGCGCTACCTTCTCCTTCCCCTGGCTGCCTGTGCGTTGACGCTGCCGAGCGTCGCGCTCGCACAGCTTCCCCCGCCGGTGCGGGCCATGATCGATGCCGCCATCGAAAGCGGTGACAGCAAGGCGGTTTCGACCGTGCTGAAACTGGCCCGCCAGACAAATCCGGACCAGGTCGCCGAGATCGACGAGATCGCGAACGCCTATTCGCAGCAACAGGCCGAGCTTGCCCGGCAGGCTGCCGAGGAAAAGGATCGCCAGCTGGCGGATGCCGGCGTGTTCGACAACTGGACGGGCAAGGGGGAAATCGGGGCCTTCCGCGCCACGGGCAATACCAGCAATACGGGGCTGAGCGGCGCGCTGGAATTACGGCGCAGCGGGATCGACTGGAGCCACAAGCTGACCGGCCGCGCCGACTACCAGCGGACCGGCGGCGTCACCACGCGCGAGAAATATTTCGCCGCCTACGAACCGCGCTACCAGATCGACGACGGCTTCTTCGCCTATGGCCTCGCTCAGTATGAAGGCGATCGATTTCAGGGCTTTGATGCGCGCTATTCGGTATCGGCAGGCGTCGGCTACACCGTGATCGATACCGACGATCTCAGCCTGTCGGTGAAGGGCGGCCCGGCCTATCGCAGGACCGAGTTCCTCGACGGGACCAGTGACACGAACCTGGCCGGGCTGATCGGGGCCGATTTCGACTGGGCCATCAGCGACCGGATAAAGTTCACGCAGGACACCAACGTGGTCTCGGGCGCAGCGGGCGGGACGGCGACGGTGTTCATCGACGGGGCGAATACCTCCGTCAACCTGCTGTCCGGCCTGCAGTTCAAGGTCAGTGACAAGGTTTCGACCCGCTTTTCCTACCAGGTCGATTACGACAGCAATCCCCCGGCAGGCGCGGTTTCGACCGATACGCTTTCCCGCTTCACCCTTGTCTACGGTTTCTGATCGATGAGTGACAAACCCCGTTTCGAATTCGCCATCCACGCGGTGGACGGGAAGGCGCGTACCGGCACAATCGCCATGAAGCGCGGCGACATTCGCACGCCCGCTTTCATGCCGGTCGGCACTGCTGCCACGGTGAAGGCGATGAAGCCGGAAACCGTGCGCGCTGCCGGGGCGGACATCATCCTCGGCAACACGTACCACCTGATGCTGCGCCCGGGCGCGGAACGCATGGCACGGCTTGGCGGCCTGCACGAATTCATGAAGTGGGACCGCCCGATCCTGACCGACAGCGGCGGATACCAGGTGATGAGCCTGTCCGACCTCAACAAGCTGACCGAGAAGGGCGTGGAATTCCGCAGCCATATCGACGGGTCGAAACACATGCTGACGCCGGAACGCAGCATGGAGATCCAGCGCCTGCTCGGCAGCGACATCGTGATGGCCTTCGACGAATGCCCGCGCGCCGACCGTCCACTGGCCGAGATCGAGGCGAGCATGGAAATGTCCATGCGCTGGGCGCAGCGCAGCCGCGACGGCTTCGACAGCGGTCAGGACCATGCTGCGCGTTCGGCCTTGTTCGGCATCCAGCAGGGCGCGCTCGACGAGGGGCTTCGCGCCCGCAGTGCAGAGGCCCTGACGGACATCGGCTTCGACGGCTACGCCATCGGCGGACTGGCTGTGGGGGAGGGGCAGGAAGCGATGTTCGGCGTGCTCGACTATGCGCCCGGACAATTGCCCGAAGACCGGCCGCGATACCTGATGGGCGTCGGCAAGCCCGACGATCTCGTCGGCGCGGTAGAGCGCGGGGTCGACATGTTCGACTGCGTGCTGCCGACGCGCTCGGGACGCAACGGACAGGCATTTACGTGGGACGGTCCGATAAACATCCGCAATGCCCGCTTTGCCGAGGACACCGGACCGCTCGACCCCGATTGTGCGTGTCCTACCTGCGCCAAATACAGCCGGGCCTATCTCCATCACCTTGTCCGCGCGGGCGAGATGCTGGGCGCCATGCTGATGACCGATCATAATATCGGGTTCTACCAGCAGCTGATGCAATCGATGCGCGATGCGATTTCCGATCGTAAGTTCACCGAATTCGCCGACCGTTTCAGGAAAAGATACCTTGGTTAAGGACTTGATCCCGGACGCCTTCCTTGAAAGGATGACATAAACCTGCGGCAGGGATGATCCGCAGGTGACGATTTAATTCCGGGGGTCTCTCTTGCTACACAAATTCAAATTCGCGGCCGGCGTCGCGGCTGCTGCACTTTGCCCGGTCCCCGGCCAGGCTCCGGCCCATGCCGAAACGCCGCAGGAAACGGCCCAGCTCTTCGGTGCGCGGGAGGGTGTGCGCCACGTTTCGCTGTCCCCCGATGGCAGCAAGTTTTCCTATATCGCCCCCTATGGGGCACAGGGCGAGGCGCTGTATCTCGTCGATCTGACACAGGCAACGCCGGCACCGCAGCGCGTCATCGCCCTGACGGTGGAACGATCGAACCTCGACTATTGCGAGTTCGCGACCAACACCCGTTTCGTGTGCCGAACGTCCTTTTCCCGCGACAGCAATGTCAGCGGCGACATCTTCGGATACAGCCGGCTTCGCAGTCGATGCCGATGGTGAAAATGTCGAGCAGCTGAGCCCCGATGTCGGATCGCGTTCGCTCTATGTCGGGTTCAGCGGCGGCTCGGTCGTTGCCCTCGATGTTCAGGGGGAGCCCGACAAGATCCTGATGACGCAGGACTGGTTCCCGGAAAACGGAGCCAATACCCGCCTTGCGAACAAGGAATGGGGCCGCGGCGTGGTGGAGGTCGACATCGATTCCGGCCGCACCAGCAAGGTCGAGAATCCCGACGGTAACACCTTTGCCTATTACGCCGATGAAACGGGAGCGGTCCGGCTGAAGGGGGTCGGACGCTTCGTACAAGGACGCGATACCGGGGAACGGGCATATTTCTATCGCAAGCCGGGTTCGTCGCAATAGGATGAATTGTCCCGCGCGA
Organism: Erythrobacteraceae bacterium WH01K; assembly: GCA_027941995.1. Taxonomy (NCBI): domain Bacteria; kingdom Pseudomonadati; phylum Pseudomonadota; class Alphaproteobacteria; order Sphingomonadales; family Erythrobacteraceae; species Erythrobacteraceae bacterium WH01K. The sequence goes on from CP115966.1 coordinate 1,740,838, forward strand.
CGGTGGGCGCACAGACAATCGACGAAGGTTTCATTCCCGTAGCCGTGGCGGCGCGTGAAAACGCCGTGTACGGGTTCGAGCCGAATGCCGATGGCAATCTCGCAATCTATCGCCAGAAACTGGACGGTTCGGACACGCGCGAGGAAGTCGTGTCGCGCAGCGACGTCGACGTCGACGATCTCATTCGCCTGGGACGGCAGCGCCGGGTGGTCGGCGCAAGTTATGCGACGGAGGTGCGCAGGGCCGTCTATTTCGATCCGGAGCTCAAGGCGCTTGCCGAAGGGCTCGAAGCCGCTCTTTCAGGCAGTCCGCTGATAGGCATACGCGGAGCCAATGCGGACGAGAGCAAGCTGCTGATTTCAGCATCCAGCGACACGGATCCCGGCATGCTGTATCTCTATGACAAGCAGACGCGGCAACTGAACGAGCTGATGCCGCTTCGCGACGGTTTCGCCGGACGCCAGCTCGGCACAATGAAGCCGGTTACCTATCCTGCGGCGGATGGAACTGAGATCCCCGGCTACCTCACGCTTCCGCCCGGACAGGAAGATGCGAGAGGTCTCCCGGCGATCGTAATGCCGCATGGCGGGCCCGGAGCGCGAGACGAATGGGGCTTCAATTGGCTGGTGCAGTTCTTTGCCGCGCGCGGCTATGCCGTATTGCAGCCCAATTTCCGCGGGTCGGCGGGGTATGGATCGGAATGGTTCGGCAAGAACGGCTTCCAGGCATGGGAGACCGCGGTTGGCGACGTGAACGATGCAGGCCGCTGGTTCGTGTCGGAGGGCGTAGCCGATCCGGACAAACTTGCTATCGTGGGCTGGTCCTATGGCGGCTATGCGGCGTTGCAGTCGCAGGTTCTCGACCCTTCGCTGTACAAGGCGATCGCGGCCATTGCTCCGGTCACCGACCTGAAGATGTGGCGAAACGAATTCCAGACTTCGGGTAGCCTGCGACTGATCGACGACTTTGTCGGCGAAGGGCCGCATGTCATGCAAGGTAGCCCGGCACGCAATGTCGCGGCCTTCGCCTCGCCCGTATTTCTCGTGCATGGCGATGCCGACCAGAATGTCGGCGTGGAACATTCGCGCGAAATGGAAACCGAATTGCGCAAAGCGGGCAAGGACGTCCAGTTCGTCGAATTCGAAGGCGTGGCGCACAGCATCGACGATTCCGCAATGCGCACGCGGATGCTGGCGGATATCGACGCCTTCCTGACCCGCCATCTCTCCCCTTGAGGCGTGCGGGCCGGAAGCACAAAAAGAAAGGGCGGCCCGTGAAGGCCGCCCTTTTCGTATCAGGTATGCGTACCGATCAGCGCGAGTAGAACTCGACGACCAGGTTCGGTTCCATCGTGACGGGGTAGGGAACCTCGTCCAGCTTCGGCACGCGGGTGTAGGTCACCTTGTCGTTGCCATCGGGAACCACGTAGTCGGGGATCTCGCGCTCGGGCAGGCTCTGCGCTTCGATGACGAGAACCATTTCCTGCGCCTTCTTGCCCAGCGAAACGACGTCGCCGACCTTCACGCGGGCGCTGGCGATGTTGGTCTTCACGCCGTTCAGCAGAATGTGGCCGTGGCTCACGATCTGGCGCGCGGCGAAGATCGTCGGAGCGAACTTGGCGCGGTAGACGACCATGTCCAGACGCTGTTCCAGCAGGCCGATCAGGTTCTGGCCGGTATCGCCCTTCATGCTGGCCGCTTCCTTGTAGGTGCGGCGGAACTGCTTCTCGGTGACGTCGCCGTAATAGCCCTTCAGCTTCTGCTTAGCGCGCAGCTGCAGACCGAAGTCCGACATCTTGCTCTTGCGACGCTGGCCGTGCTGGCCGGGGCCGTAGGAACGCTTGTTGACCGGGGAATTCGGGCGACCCCAGATGTTTTCGCCCATCCGGCGGTCGAGCTTATACTTGGCGCTCTTGCGCTTCGACATGGTATCTTCCTTCAATTTGCTGCGATCCGCCGACAATGCGGACCGTTCGAACCCGGCTGCGCACCACACGGCCGATTGTGCCGTGTGCGGCCACCGCTTCACCGGGATGCGGGGCCAATCGGGCGCGCCCATGGAAAGGCGCGTTGCCGAAGTGAGCGCGCCAAATAGCGCGCCTGCCGTGTAAAGCAAGGGGAATCGCCGTCACGACCGGCTCGACAAACGGCCTCGCGCTCGCCAAGGGACGCGGCATGACCGATATTCGATTGCCCGACGATTGCGAAACCATGTCCGACGTACGCGCTGGCGTGGACCGGACGGACCGGGAACTGATGGAATTGCTGGACCGCCGCTTCGGCTACATGCGCGCCGCTGCCCGGATCAAGCCGACGCGCGATGCCGTGCGGGACGAGGATCGCAAGGCCGAAGTCATTGCCAATGCTGTTGCCGATGCAGGGGCGCGAAAACTTCCGGCGGAGGAACTGGAAGCGATCTGGGACAGGCTGGTCGAGGCATCGATCGCTTATGAAATGACGATCTGGGACGAACTCAGGAAATAACAGCTCGGATCTCGGGAGGCAAAACGAGAAAGGCGCGCCGCCCGGAACGTCCGGACAGCGCGCCTTTTCTCATAAGCCGAAGCTTAGTCTGATTAGTTGTTGTCGCCTACGGCGGAACGACGGTTCAGGGCCTGGCCGACCGAGTCCTGGGTGTCTTCCTCGTACTTTTTCCACTCGTAAGCGGTGCGGCAGACCTTCTTCTTCGCAAGGCGCGAGCCGGTGACCGTGTAGGTCTTGCAGATCTTGCGGTTCATATCGAGACCGTCATCGTCCTCTTCCGTTTCGGGCGCGGCTTCCGGTGCCTGCGCGTTTTCCTCGCCGCCCTGGGCGTAGGCGATGGTGGGGGCGGATGCTGCGAAAAGAACGCCTGCGGCAAGTGCTGCGGTCAATTTCATGAATTTTTCCTCTGTTTTCGGGTCGCTTGGTTTTGGGGTGTGCAGTGTCGAAATAGCAGGCGCGTGTTACGGGGCGGTGAATTTTCAATATTCCGGCCCGCGTCACCCGTTATCCCGGCGTATCCGAGTAACGAGCGGTCGCCTGATTAAGCGAATCCTGCGTATCCTGTTCGTAAATCTTCCATTCGGCCTTCGTGCGGCAGACCTTCCGGCTTGCCAATCGGGATCCGGCGATCGTGTGGCGGCGACATTCGATCTTGCCGCCGTCATTTTCGTCTTCCGCTTCGGCCTCCGGCGCGGTTTCGTCGTCGGGGACGGCATTCTCGTGAGCAGCCTGAGCGGTGGAATCGTGGGCCGGCGGCGTTTCAACCGCGGGCGTGACCTGCATCAGAAGCAGGCCTGCGAGAAGGGGGGAAAGCACAGCCATGACCGGAGGCATACCTCCTATCGGCTATCTCCGTCAAATCGCCCCCGTTGCAGCGTGCTGAGGACGCCCCGCAGGGTACGGACCTCCAAATGGTTCCAGCCCGGCTTTGTCAGGACGGTGCGGAGCGTGCGGCGAGTCGCTTCGCGGCGGGCCTCGGGGCGAAAATATCCGTTCGGCTCCAGCATCCGTTCGAAATGGTCGATAAGGCCTTCCAGTTCTTCCTGCGGAGCGGGGGGAAGCAGATCCTCAACGGTCGGTTGAGCCAGATCGGCGCCTTTCGACCATTCATACGCGCACAGGATGACGGCCTGTGCCAGGTTCAGCGAGCCGAAGTCGGGATCGATCGGCACGGTAAGGATGGACCGCGCCAGCGCGACATCGGCAGTCTCCAGCCCCGATCGCTCCGGCCCGAACAGGATTGCGGAGCGCCCCTGCGCACTGCGGATCTCTCCTGCAGCCTCGGTTGGAGTTACGACCGGCTTCGACACCCCGCGCTTGCGAACCGTGGTCGCATAGACATGGGCACAGTCGGAAACCGCGTCGGCTGTCGACTCGAAGACCTGCGCCTGTTCCAGCACGTCGTCCGCGCCCGAGGCTGCGGGGCCGGCGGAGGGATTGGGCCATCCGTCGCGCGGGCTGACCAGACGCATCTCGGTCAAGCCGAAATTGCGCATGGCGCGCGCCGCCTTGCCGATATTCTCGCCCAATTGCGGGCGGACGAGCACGATGATCGGCTTGCCGGTCGCTTGCGAGGTCATTGCTGGCCCGCCTCGTGGACGGTGCTGGCAAATTCCTCGAAATCGCGGGCTTCACTGAAATCGCGGTAGACAGAGGCGAAGCGGATATAGGCCACGGAATCGAGCTGGCGCAGCCCGTCCATCACCAGTTCGCCGATACGGCTCGATGCGATCTCGCTTTCGCCTGTCGTCTCGACCTGTCGCTGGATGCCGGAGACGAGCTGGTCGATCTGTTCCCGGCTGACATCGCGCTTGCGGCAGGCGAGGGCGATCGACTGCTCCAGCTTCACCCGGTCGAAGGGCTGTTTGCGCGCTCCGGCCTGGTCGCCCGATTTGACCACGGTCACTTCGCGCAATTGCACGCGTTCGAACGTGGTAAAACGCGCCCCGCATGAAGAACACTGTCGCCGGCGACGGATCGCGGCGTTGTCTTCGGCGGGACGCGAGTCTTTTACCTGGCTGTCATCATGGGCGCAGAATGGGCAGCGCATCGTGTCTCACTGGAATGTCGAAAGGGGATCGGCCCCTATTTGACGGAATTGAGCCGTTTGTAAAACGCATATCCGCCGCCTGCCGCAGCGCCGATCAGCGGCCCGACGACCGGCAGGATAATCCCGGCAACTGCGCCGATGGCCGCGCCTTTAAGGACAGGCTTCGTCGAGGGATGCTTCATCCCTTCCCTGAACATGGCGGACGCTTCGGTCTTCGCCTCGTCCGCGATACGTTCACGGCGCTCGCGCTCGCGGCGCTTGTCGCCGGGCAGGGATTCGGCCGTCGAGGCGGTTTCGTTCTGGGTGGTGGTATCGAAGTCGGTCATGTCTATCGTCCCGGATATACTGGAAACTGGTTGCACAACTGACTGACGCGTTCCTGCACGCTTCGTTCCACCTGGGCGTCTCCGTCCGGCCCGTTTTTGCTCAGTCCGTCGACGACTTCGGCAATCAGCTTGCCGATGGTGCGAAACTCCGCAGGACCGAAGCCGCGGGTCGTGCCTGCCGGCGTGCCGAGGCGAATGCCGCTGGTGACGAACGGGCTGCGGGTGTCAAACGGGATGCCGTTCTTGTTACAGGTGAGCCATGCGCGGTCGAGGCCCTTCTCCGCGGCCTTGCCGGTAACATCCTTGCCCGACAGGTCGACCAGCATGGAATGGTTGTCCGTGCCGCCCGACACGATGCGCAGGCCGTTTTCCTCCAGGCTTGCAGCGAGGGCGCGGGCGTTCTCGACGACGCTTGCGGCATAGGCCTTGAACTCGGGACGCAGCGCCTCGCGGAAGGCAACGGCCTTGGCCGCGACGACGTGCATCAGCGGACCGCCCTGCATTCCGGGGAAGACCGCCATGTTGATCGGCTTGGTCAGTTCCTCGTCGTTCCACAGGATCACGCCTGAACGCGGACCGCGCAGCGATTTGTGCGTGGTCGTGGTGACGACGTCGGCATGGGGGAAGGGCGAGGGATGCGCGCCGCCCGCGACCAAGCCGGAAATGTGGCTCATGTCGACCATCAGATAGGCGCCGACCTCGTCCGCGACCCGGCGGAATGCTTCCCAGTCCCAGACGCGCGAATAGGCGGTGCCGCCGGCGATGATCAGCTTCGGCTTGTGCTCCTTCGCGGTCGCCATCACGGCGTCCATGTCGATCAGTTCGTCTTCCTGCCGCACGCCGTAGGCGACGGGATTGAACCACTTGCCGCTCATGTTGACGGGGCTGCCATGGGTCAGGTGTCCACCGGAATTGAGATCCAGCCCCATGAAGGTGTCGCCCGGCTGCAGCAACGCGAGGAAGACCGCCTGGTTCATCTGGCTGCCCGAATTGGGCTGGACATTGGCGAAGTTGCAACCGAACAGTTCCTTCGCCCGGTCGATCGCCAGTGTCTCGACGACATCGGCATAGTCGCAGCCGCCGTAATAACGCTTGCCGGGATAGCCCTCGGCGTATTTGTTGGTGAAGACGCTGCCCGTCGCTTCCAGCACGGCGGTGGAGGCAATGTTCTCGCTCGCGATCAGTTCGATCTTGTCCTGCTGCCGGGCCAGTTCCTTGTCGATCGCGGCCGCGATTTCGGGATCGGCCGTCGCCAGGTCGTCATGCCAGAAACGGTTCATGTCGGCGGTACGGGCGTCGATCTGGTCGGGGGTGGTCTGGTCGGGGGCAGTGCTCATGACGGGTCTCTTCAGGCAGGATTGGAAAGCTTGTCGACGCGGCGCTGGTGGCGGCCCCCGGCAAACTCGGTATCGAGGAAGGCGGTGACGCAGGCTTTCGCCATTTCGATCCCGGTCAGGCGGGCGCCGATGGCGAGGCAGTTGGCATCATTGTGTTCGCGCGCAAGGCTGGCGCTGAGCGGTTCTGAAACCAGCGCGCAGCGGACCTGCGGATTGCGGTTCACGCTCATCGAGATGCCGATGCCGCTGCCGCACAGCGCAATCCCGCGCTCCGCTGTGCCGTCCGCGACGACGCCGGCCAGCTTGTAACCGTAATCGGGATAATCGACGCTGTCGCCGCTATCGGGGCCGAGGTCGGCAACTTCGTGCCCGATCTCGACGAGCCACTCGCGCAGTTCGGCTTTCATGGAGAGGGCGGCATGGTCTGAGGCAATGGCAATACGCATGGCGCGCCTATAGGGGAGGGCGGCGATTCCCTCCACCCCCGACATCGGGTTGTAGGGTGCTTTGCACAGGGAAGGCGGGCGCGCGTCCGTCGCGGTTGCGCCCACTGTCCGGAACGCGCATTCAGGGGCGGAACGAGGGGAAACCGAACGAATGCGCCACCTGCCTGTCATCGCCGCGATTATCGGGGCCTTCATCCTTGCGATCATCGGTACGACGCCGCCCCGTGATGCAGGGCTATCTGCCCCGGGCACTGCATTCTCGGCCGCCCGTGCGATGCAGGACGTGGAGATTATCGCAAGAGAGCCGCACGTGACCGGATCGCAGGCCAATGCCGAGGTGCGCGAACATATCGCCGGCCGCCTGCAGGCCATCGGCATGGAGGTGTCGACCACGCAGGGGCTGGTGCCGGAACAGGGCCTCGACAAGTTCGGGAACTGGAGCGGATCGCGGCCCGACGCGCTGACGTTCACGAATATCATCGGCGTTCTGCCGGGCCGGGACCGGTCCAAGCCCGCATTGCTGCTGATGGCCCATCACGACACGGTTTGGAACTCGCCCGGCGCTCCGGACGATACGGCGGGCGTTGCCGCCATCATCGAGACGCTGCGCGCTTCGCAGGCGCAGGGCCCGCTGGAACGCGACGTGATCGCCCTGTTCACCGATGCGGAGGAACTCGGGCTGGTCGGCGCGCGCCAGTTCTTCGGCGAGAACCCGCTTCGCGCTCGCGTTGGAGCCGTCGTCAATCTGGAAGCGCGGGGTGGGGGCGGGCGCACCACGCTGTTCCAGACATCGCCAAACAATGGCGGGGCGGTGGAAGCCTACGCCGGCGCTGTCGCCACGCCCGGCGGCTCTTCGCTGGCGACATTCGTGTACGAGACCTTGCCCAACGATACCGACCTCACTCCGGCGCTGGAGCTGGACGTCACCGCGTACAACCTCTCCTTCATCGGTCGCCCGGGGCTCTATCACTCGCCATTGGCGACGCCTGCCAATCTCGACCGGGGTTCGCTGCAGGACATGGGGGAGCAGACCCTGGCTCTCACCCGTACCTTGGGCGAGGCGCAGGCGCTTCCCGAGGCGGCGCCCGACGCCACGTTCTTCGATGTTTTCGGCCTGTTCGTCCTGCACTACGGCACGGTCACGGGCTGGATCCTGCTGGGCCTGACAATCCTGCTGCACATCTTTGCGATCCGCACGAACGAGGCAATGATTGCGCCCCGCAACCGCGTCTGGCGATCGGTGGGCGCGTCCATGGGCGTAATCGTAGGTGGCGGCGCGCTGCTTTACCTGCTGAACCTCGTGTCGGGCGCGGGCGCTGCGGGAAGTTATTACGACCGCCTGGCAGCCATACCGTATCTGGAAGCGCAGGCCCTGCTCGTCTGCGCGGGCGCCCTTGCGGTTACAGCGCCGCTATGGGCCGGGCGGAAGGGAACGCTTTTCGGGCTGGTGCTGGCCATCGCCGCGCAAGTCATTGCGCCGATCACGACGTTCATCATCGTGTTCCCGTTGCTGGTGGTCGGGGTAGCCGGGTTTGTGAGCCATTTTCTGCCGGAACGCATCGGGCTGGCGGTCAAAGTCGTGGGCGGCGCCATCGCCGGTGGCTTCCTGCTGCAATACGGGCACCAGTTGATGCAGGGTGTGGGGCCGGACATGCCCTCTGTCACTGCCCTGCTGGCCGCGCTTGCCATTCCGGCTCTGGGAATGCTGGTGCCGCGTTCGGACGGAAAAGATTCCTCGCGCATTGCGGCAATTTGCCTGCTTGCGGCTTTGGCGATCGCATTGCTCGTCCGGTTCGATCCGGTAGCGGATACCGTCGCCGATTATGCTAGCATGAAGGGTTAGGGCCCCGGCAGCCGCCCTGGCCGGTAATCAGGCCGGGTCAGCCGTGCCTTGCGCCTGCTCCATGAAATACGCTTCGAGGTCGGCAATCATCCGCGCCTGCAACTCCCGCGTATAGCGATGGAGTTCCTCGAAATACGGGCCATTGGCGGATGTCAGGGCCGGATGGTTCATCAGGCCCGGCGACTGCTCGAAAAACGCTGCTCCCGCCGGGGTGGACGCAAAATTCCGGATCGCAACCAGTTCGGTCAGCGTGAATGTGTCGGCATAGGCAATTGCCGTCGCGTCCATCAGCCTCGGAATATGCCGCGCCATGATCGGGCGCAGGCCGCGAAGGCCCTCGACCAATCCCTCTTCCAGGATATGGCGCGCCCCTTCGTCGTCGATTTCGTCGAGATTGCGCGAGCCTGCGATCTGCGCACCCAGCGACTGCGCCATCTCCACGATGGTATCCTCGCGCGTTTCGGGAGGATACATGGCTGCAATAATGTCCCGGGCGACCTGCAGCGACTCCACGGAAACATCGCTCGTCGCAACTGCATCCTGCCCGACCGCAGGCGCGGGCAGGCTTATCGCCGCCAGCGCTGCAGCGGCAAGGAATGCGCGCTTCCTCACTGGTCCAGGAAGCTGCGCATCTTGCGTGAACGGCTCGGGTGCTTGAGCTTCCTCAGCGCCTTTGCCTCGATCTGGCGGATACGTTCGCGGGTCACGGAGAACTGCTGGCCGACCTCCTCCAGCGTGTGATCGGTGTTCATGCCGATGCCGAAGCGCATGCGCAGCACGCGTTCCTCGCGCGGGGTCAGGCTGGCGAGGACGCGGGTGACGGTTTCCTTCAGGTTCGCCTGGATCGCGGCATCCACCGGGATGATCGCGTTCTTGTCCTCGATGAAATCGCCCAGGTGCGAATCTTCCTCGTCGCCGATCGGCGTTTCCAGGCTGATCGGTTCCTTGGCGATCTTCATCACCTTGCGAACCTTTTCCAGCGGCATGGAAAGGCGCTCTGCCATTTCCTCCGGCGTCGGCTCGCGGCCCTGCTCGTGCAGGAACTGGCGGCTCGTGCGAACCAGCTTGTTGATCGTCTCGATCATGTGGACAGGGATGCGGATCGTGCGCGCCTGGTCGGCGATAGAGCGGGTAATCGCCTGCCGGATCCACCACGTCGCATAGGTGCTGAACTTGTACCCACGGCGGTATTCGAACTTGTCGACCGCCTTCATCAGGCCGATGTTTCCTTCCTGGATCAGGTCGAGGAACTGCAGGCCGCGATTGGTGTATTTCTTGGCGATGGAAATCACGAGGCGCAGGTTCGCCTCGACCATTTCCTTCTTCGCGATGCGTGCCTCGCGCTCCGCCTTCTGCACCATGTTCACGATACGGCGGAATTCGGGCAGGCTCATGCCGGTGGCGCTGGCGATGTCGGCAATCTCGACGCGGATGCGTTCGATGGATGCGCCTTCCTTCTCGGCGAAGGCGGCCCATTTCTTGTCCTTCTTCACCCGGTCCTTCAGCCAGTTATCGTCCAGCTCGTTGCCGATATAGGCCTGCAGGAAGTCGGCGCGCTTGACCTTGTGACGTTCGGCAAGGCGCAGCATCTGGCCGCCCAGCGCCGTCAGGCGGCGGTTGAAGGCGTAGAGGTTGTCGACCAGGAATTCGATCTTGGTCGCGTGGAACTGCATGCTTTCGACTTCCGCCGTCAGTTCCTCGCTCAGGCTCTCGTATTTCTTTTCCTTCGCCGCCGGGAAGGCTTCGCCGCGGCCCAGCGTTTCCACGCGTTCGCTCTGCAGCTTCTCGAACTTCTTGAACAGCGAGGTGATGCGGGCGAAGCGCTCGATGGCATCCGGCTTCAGCGCGGCTTCCATCTGGGCAAGGGACATGGTGTTGTCCTCTTCCTCCTCGTCGTCCTTCTTCTTGGCCGAACCGCCTTCACCGTCCTCGCCGTCATCCTCGTCGTGGTCGGAATCGTCCTCCTCGTCGACGATGGTGGGGCCGGCGGTCTCTTCCGAAATCTCGCCGTCGTCATCGTCGTCGGCATCATCGGCCATCTTGTCGGCCGGCGGTTCCTTCGACAGCATCGCGTCGAGATCGAGGATCTCGCGCAGCTGCATTTCCTCGTTGTTGAGCGCTTCGGACCACTGGATGATGGCGTGGAAGGTGATCGGGCTTTCGCACAGGCCCATGATCATCATGTCGCGTCCGGCCTCGATCCGCTTGGCGATGGCGATCTCGCCTTCGCGGCTGAGCAGTTCGACCGCGCCCATTTCACGCAGGTACATGCGGACGGGATCGTCCGTGCGTTCGCCCGTCGTCGTCTTCTTCGCAGCGGCTGCGGGCTTCTTCTTGTCGTCCTTCGAACCGTCGGCGGCGATCTCGGCGACTTCGCTTTCCTTCTCCGCCTCGGCCTCGGCTTCCTCATCGTTTTCCACGATCTGGACGCCCATTTCGGACAGGGCGGTCTGGATATCCTCGATCTGGTCGGGGCCGATATCGGAAGGCAGGGCGGCGTTCAGCTCGTCAAAGGTAACGTAGCCTTTCTTCTTCGCCTTGGTGATCAGTTTCTTGATCGACGCTTCTTTCATGTCGATCAGCGGAGCGTCTTCGCCCTGCTTCGATTTCGCCTTGGACGCCATAGGGTATCGTCTCAATCTCTTTGCGCGCCGTCTGCCGGTTCCGGCGTGGGCGGGGTGGTATCTTCGTTTCCGGACGCTGTGCCGTCATCCTCGGCATCGGCCCGCATGCTTGCCATTTGGCCGAGTCGCGCCTCGAATTCCAGCTTTCGCTTCAACAATCTCTGCTGATCGGCGAAAGCTCCTTCGGGGTCGGTGGCGAACCGGGCCGTGGCTGCGGCAAGCGCAGCCTCCAGCGCCGGTCGTTCGACCAGCAACGAAACGGCTTCAGCCAGGCTCTCGCGCGCAACCTGCGGATCGGTCCCTTCTCTGAGGAAGGCGAAACGAGTCTTATCCGGGGGCGCAATGTGTCCGGCAGCGCCCGATATGGGCGTTTCGCCGGTGTCTTCAAGCGGTTCGAGCGAATCGAGTAGTGGATTAATCGCAGCCGCGACTTTCGGGTCACGCTCGGCGAGGTCCGAGAGGTCTTCGCAGTGGCGATCGAGCTGGTCGGGGAAGCGCACCAGCCCGCCGACGACGGCGGACAGCAGCGCATCCCTGTTCGATCCGCCCGCCAGCATCCGCAGGCTGTTGCGCGCAGCAGGCGTGACCACGGGGCGGGCAGGAAAATTCCGCCCTTTCCAGTCGCCCTTCTTCCAGGTGTTCTCGCGCCGGGGGAAGGCGAAGGCGGAAAACCGGTCGAGCAATTCGCGGCGGTAGAGCGCGCGGATATCCTCGTCCGCGATCGTATCGACATGGGCCAGCAGCCGTGATTTCAGTCCGGCCTTTGCCTCCGGGCTGTCCAGCGGCTGCGCATCGCGTTCGCTCTCCCACAGGGTGTCGAGCAGGCTGGCCGGGCTGGCGAGCAGCGTTTCCATCGCGCGGACCCCGCGTTCCTTCAGCAGGTCGTCGGGGTCCATGCCCTTCGGCATCCGGACTATACCCAGCGAATGACCGGGACGCAGGAGCGGCAGGGCGCGTCCGACGGCGCGCATGGCGGCGCGCTGCCCGGCTGCATCGCCGTCGAAGCACAGGACGGGGCGTTCGACCATTCGCCACAACAGCTCGATCTGCCGCTCCGTCAGCGCCGTGCCGAGCGGGGCCACCGCGTCCTCTATCCCCGCATTGGCAAGCGCGATGACGTCCATGTAGCCTTCCACGACAACCACCCGTCCGCTCTGGCGCGAGGCCGGGCTGGCGCGGTGTTGGTTGTAGAGGACATTGCCCTTGTCGAAGAGCGGCGTGTCGGGCGAGTTCAGGTATTTCGCCACGCCATCACGGTTGTCGAGGATGCGTCCGCCAAACGCGATGACACGGCCGCGCGCGTCCTGGATCGGCAGCATCAGGCGGTCGCGGAAACGGTCATAGCTGTTGCCGTCATCGGCCGCGATCCGCATCCCGCTCTCGACCAGCATGGCCGCGTCGAACGATCCCAGCGCGCCGGGCAGGGCCTGTTTCTCATCGGGTGCATAGCCGAAGCCGAATTCCCGCACGACCGCATCGCTGAACCCACGCGAGGCCAGATAGCGCCGCGCCTTCGCCCCGGCATCGGATGCCAGCCGGTCGACGAAGAATTCCTGCGCCGCGCCGGTCACGTCGATCAGGCTGGCGCGTTTCTCCGCCCGTTTCGCGGCGACGGGATCGGGAGCGGGGACATCCATCCCGGCTTCCGCCGCCAGTTCCTTCACCGCGTCCATGAAACCGAGGCCGCGCTGGTCGGTCATCCAGCGGATCACGTCCCCATGCGCACCGCAACCGAAGCAGTGGTAAAACCCCTTTTCATCGCTGACGGTGAAGCTGGGCGTGTTCTCGTTATGGAAGGGGCAGCACGCCTTCCATTCCCGGCCCGCCTTCTGCAGCTTGGTCGTGCGCTGGATGACGCTGGAAAGCGTGATCCGCGCACGCAATTCATCCAGCCATTGGGGAGACAGCGCCATGTACGCGAATATCGCCCCAAAGCCGGTTTCGTTCAAGTCGCCATAATGGCTTCTCTACGATGAGATTCCCGCTCGGGAGGAGGGCAGATCGTCAGGACGACGCGCGCGCCGCAGGGGCGGGCGCATCGCAGGCATTGACCGCATCGCCGTCTTCCGCCGGGTAGGGGCCCTGGCCGCTGGCCGTGCTGTAATTCGCCGTGACCTCGTACCGTTCGGCAGGACCGGCCGGGGGCAGGGTGGATTGCCAGTAGAAGGTGAGCGGTTCGCCCTGTTCCCACTGGTCGCCGCCTTCGCCTGCATCGATCGTCCATGCCAGCGCGCCGTCGCGGCACGTCACCGTCACCATTACCTTGTCACCCACGGCGGCATTCGCTTCCAAGCGGGAAAAGCCTGCGTTGCCCGTGAAACCGTGGGCGGGGCCGGTCATTCGAAACATTTCGGCCAGTTCGATGTCGGACGAATCGGCACCGTCCCCGCTGCCGGTCGCGGGATCGTTGTCCTCGCCGGGATAGACGGTGTGGACATAGGTGTAGATCGTGCCTTCGGGCGCTTCGGAGGGGTCGCACGTAGCCATACCCGCAGGGCAGGCGACATAGCTGGTCATGTCGGCAAAGGCGCCCGCATCGTTGGACATCGCCACCTTAACGTCCGGGCCGCGCGGTCCGATTATTTTTGCGCCCAGTTCCAGGTCGGCGAAATCGCCGGCCTCGATCGCATTGGCCAGCAATGCCGCCTCGCCGTCGGTCGTGGCGGCTTCCAGCTCGGCATCGGCGGCATAACGATCGGTGGATTCGTCGACCGGCTCCGCGCATCCGGCCAGGATCAGGGCCAGGGTTGCCGGGGCGGCGAGAGCAGCGGTCTTGCGGATCATATCAGAAGCTTTCCTTCACGAGTTTCGAGGCGAGGCCCATGTCCAGCGAAGCGCCGTGCTTCGCCTTTAGTTCCCCCATGACCTTGCCCATATCCTTAATGGATTCAGCGCCCGTGACGGCCTTTGCCTCGGCAATCGCGGCCTTCGTTTCGGCCTCGTCCATCGTGCGGGGCAGGAATTCCTCGATTACCGCCAGTTCGCGGCGTTCCTGCGCGGCCAGTTCCTCGCGGCCGCCTTCCTCGTACATGGTTATCGATTCGCGGCGCTGCTTGGCCATTTTGGTGAGAACATCGGTCACCAGCTCGTCGTCGGGGACCTCTTTCGAGGCGGTCCGCATCTCGATGTCGCGGTCCTTGATCTTCGCCCCGATCAGGCGGAGCGCCGCGGTGCGGTCCTTGTCCTTCGCCTTCATGGCAGTGACGGTTTCGGCCTTGATCTGATCGCGGAGCATAAATGTCGTTTCCTGTGGATGGATTGGCGCCGGCAGCGCGTATTGCCGCCCTCATAGCGAATAAATGCAGCGCCGCCACGCTTGACGCAGGCACGCCACCTGCTTAGCGGGTGGGGCTTAGCGACATTGCCGGAAAACCCCTGACTCGGAGCGCCCCTTTTATGGCTTCTGCCGACATTACCCCTGCGCAGCCCAAAGGCGCGACGGGTCTCCTCTTGCTGGCCGACGGTACGGCATTGTGGGGCCATGGTTTCGGCCATATCGGCAGCGCCGTCGGCGAGGTGTGCTTCAACACCGCAATGACCGGTTACCAGGAGGTGATGACCGATCCCAGCTATGCTGCGCAGATCGTCACCTTCACCTTCCCCCATATCGGCAATGTCGGCAGCAATGCCGAAGACATCGAAAGCCGGGTAGAGGCAGCCGTGGGCTGCATCGTGCGCGAGAACGTGACGCCCGACAGCAATTTCCGCAGCAAGCAGCTGTTCGACGAATGGATGCGGGAGAACGGGAAGATCGGCCTGAGCGGCATCGATACCCGCGCGCTGACCCGTTATATCCGCCTGAACGGGGCACCCAACGCCGTGATCGCGCACGAACCGCATGGCCAGTTCGACCTTCCCGCCTTGCTGAAGCGGGCGCAGGATTGGGCCGGGTTGGAAGGCATGGACCTGGCGGGGCGCGTTTCGCGGAAGAAACAGGAAGACTGGGAAGGCGGCTGGTGGTCGCTGGGCAAGGGTTATGGACGCGCCTCGCGGCAGGCAAAGCCCCATGTCGTCGCGATCGATTACGGGTCGAAGGACAATATCTTCCGCAACCTCGTGAAGGCGGACGCGCGGGTGACGGTGGTTCCGGCGCGAACCTCGCTTGAGGATATCCTCGCGCTGAAGCCGGACGGCGTGTTCCTGTCCAACGGGCCCGGCGATCCGGCGGCGACGGGCGAATATGCGGTGCCGGTGATCAGAGGCTTGCTGGAACGCGACGTGCCGCTGTTCGGTATTTGCCTGGGCCACCAGATGCTGGCGCTGGCCGCGGGCGCGAAGACGACCAAGATGCACCAGGGCCATCGCGGCGCCAACCACCCGGTTCAGCGGGTCGGCGAGGGCTGGGGGGAAACGCAGGGCCTTGTCGAGATCACGAGCATGAACCACGGCTTCGCGGTCGATGGCGAGACCTTGCCCGAGGGCGTCGAGCAGACCCATGTGAGCCTGTTCGACGGCTCGAATTGCGGCATCGCGATCAGCGGAAAGAAGGCGTTCGGGGTGCAGTACCACCCGGAGGCCTCGCCGGGTCCGCAGGACAGCTTCTACCTGTTCGAGAAGTTTGTGGGGATGTTGGGTTGATGAATCCGCCTGACCAAGATTCCCTCGAGAGTTCGCTTCTCTGTATTCTTTACGAGAAGTCAAATGGACGTAATCATTTCGAAAGCGCTACGCAACTGGCAACACTATTTAGACCACCAATTACGCAGGAGCGGGTCAAGATTGGATTGCGGAGTTTAGCAGAACGAGGTCTCGCTATACGAGATGCCGATTTACCAGGTGGATATGAAATCTCTCGCGAAGGTATTGATTGGGTAGAAGATGAGTTCGCTATCTCTTTCAGTGAACCGAATTTCACCTTTCAGCGCCGCCGCAATCCTGGAAGCCTTCCGGAACCCAAAACCGCCAAAGAAACCGATTGGTCTGAATCTGGGGCTCGGGCGACTTGGATTGGGGTTTTCGTCGCTATCGGGATCGGCGCCGTCACAATTGCAATAATGAAGGGCTGGCTCTAATGCCCAAACGCACTGACATCTCCTCGATCCTCGTCATTGGCGCAGGCCCCATCATCATCGGGCAGGCGTGCGAGTTCGACTATTCCGGCACCCAGGCGATCAAGGCGCTGAAGGAGGAGGGCTACCGCGTGGTCCTCGTCAACTCCAACCCCGCCACGATCATGACCGATCCGGAAATGGCCGACGCGACCTATATCGAGCCGATCACGCCCGAAATCGTCGCGAAGATCATCGCGAAGGAAAAGCCCGACGCGCTGCTGCCGACCATGGGCGGGCAGACCGCGCTCAATTGCGCGCTGAAGCTCGACGAGATGGGCGTTCTGGCCGAGCACGGGGTCGAGATGATCGGGGCCAAGGCCGATGCGATCGACAAGGCGGAGAACCGCCAGCGTTTCCGCGAAGCAATGGACAAGATTGGCCTCGAAAGCGCGCGCAGCGGCATTGCCAACACGCTGGACGAGGCACGCGCCGTGCTCGAGCGGACGGGCCTTCCCGCCATCATTCGTCCCAGCTTCACGCTCGGCGGTACGGGCGGGGGCATCGCCTACAACACCGCCGAGTTCGAGCGGATCGTGCGCGAGGGCCTCGACGCAAGCCCCACCACCGAGGTCCTGATCGAGGAATCGCTGCTCGGGTGGAAGGAATACGAGATGGAGGTGGTCCGCGACCGGGCCGACAATGCCATCATCATTTGCGCCATCGAAAATGTCGATCCGATGGGCGTGCATACGGGCGATTCCATCACCGTCGCACCCGCGCTGACGCTGACGGACAAGGAATACCAGATCATGCGCAGCGCCAGCATCGCGGTGCTGCGCGAAATCGGGGTGGAGACGGGCGGGTCGAACGTCCAGTTCGCGGTCAATCCGGAGGACGGCCGCCTGATCGTGATCGAGATGAACCCGCGCGTCTCGCGTTCCAGTGCGCTGGCGTCCAAGGCCACCGGCTTCCCCATCGCGCGCGTCGCGGCGAAGCTGGCCGTGGGCTACACGCTGGACGAGATCGAGAACGAGATCACCGGCGCAACGCCCGCCAGTTTCGAACCGACGATCGATTACGTCGTCACCAAGATCCCGCGCTTCGCCTTCGAGAAGTTCAAGGGCGCGAAGAACGAACTGGCCACTGCGATGAAGTCGGTCGGCGAGGTCATGGCCATCGGCCGCAACTTCCAGGAATCCATGCAGAAAGCCCTGCGCGGCCTCGAAACCGGGCTCGACGGGTTCAACCGCGTGGTCGACCTGGAAGGCGTGTCGAAGGAAGTCATCACCGCCGCGCTCAGCAAGCGCACGCCGGACCGATTGCTCAATGTCGCGCAGGCCTTCCGCGAAGGCTTCGACGTGGACGAGATCAATCGCATCACCGGCTACGACAAGTGGTTCCTGAGGCAGATCGAGGCCATCATCTACGAAGAGCGGATGATCGCGCATAACGGCCTGCCGAACGAGGCGGACGAGCTGCGCCGCCTGAAGGCGATGGGCTTTTCCGACAAGCGGCTGGCCACGCTGGCCGTACGCTCCGTCGGTGTGGCAGGCGGCCTCGGCGAAACACAGGCGCGCCGTTCGGGGCTGCTGCACGATGCCCTGCGCGCCATGGCCGGAGCAACCAGCGAGGAAGAAGTCCGCAAGCTGCGCCACAAGCTGGGCGTGCTGCCGGTCTTCAAGCGGATCGACAGCTGCGCCGCAGAGTTCGAGGCGGTGACGCCCTACATGTATTCGACCTACGAGGCGCCGACCTTCGGCGAGCCGGAAGACGAGGCCATGCCTTCGGACCGGCGCAAGATCGTGATCCTGGGCGGCGGGCCGAACCGCATCGGGCAGGGGATCGAGTTCGACTATTGCTGCGTCCATGCCTGTTTCGCGCTCAGCGAAGCCGGGTTCGAGACGATCATGGTCAACTGCAACCCGGAAACGGTCAGCACCGACTACGACACGTCCGACCGCCTCTATTTCGAGCCGCTGACGGCAGAAGACGTGCTGGAAATCCTGCGCGTCGAACAGCAGTCGGGTGAACTCGTCGGCGTGATCGTGCAATTCGGCGGGCAGACTCCGCTCAAACTGGCGCAGGCGCTGGAGGATGAAGGCATCCCGATCCTGGGCACCAGCCCCGATGCCATCGACCTGGCCGAAGACCGCGAGCGTTTTGCGCGCCTCGTCAACAAGCTGGACCTGAAGCAGCCCGATAACGGCATCGCCAAAAGCCGGGACGAAGCTGCGGCTGCCGCGCGCACCATCGGCTATCCCGTGCTCCTCCGTCCCAGCTATGTCCTGGGTGGACGCGCGATGGAGATCGTCGACAGCGAGGCGCAGCTCGACGATTACATCAATACCGCGGTCAACGTCTCGGGCGACAGTCCGGTGCTGGTCGACCAGTATCTGCGCGATGCCATCGAATGCGACGTCGACGTCCTGTGCGATGGCGAGGAAGTGCGTATCGCCGGCGTCATGCAGCATATCGAGGAAGCCGGGGTGCATTCCGGCGACAGCGCCTGCACCCTGCCGCCATACTCGCTGCCGGACGAAATCGTGGCAGAGATGGAACGCCAGGGCGAGGCGCTGGCGCTGGCCCTGAACGTGCGCGGCCTGATGAACGTGCAGTTCGCGGTGAAGGACGGCGAGGTCTACCTGATCGAGGTGAACCCGCGGGCCAGCCGTACCGTGCCGTTCGTCGCAAAGGCTATCGGACACCCGGTCGCGAAAATCGCCAGCCGCATCATGGCGGGCGAGAAGCTGGCGGACTTCCCCGAATTCAACCTGCGTCCGGGCCACATGGCGGTGAAGGAAGCCGTCTTCCCGTTCAGCCGTTTCCCCGGGGCCGACCCGGTCCTGTCGCCCGAAATGCGCTCTACCGGCGAAGTCATGGGCATCGACCACGCTTTCCCCGAAGCGTTCCTGAAATCGCAGATGGGCGCCGGAATGGCACTGCCTGCGAAAGGCACCCTGTTCGTGTCGGTGAAGGATAGCGACAAGACTGCGATCCTTCCCGCGGTGAAGCGCCTGATCGCGTGCGGATGGTCCATCATCGCCACCGGCGGTACGCAGGCTTACCTGGCGGAGCAGGGCTTGCCGGTCGATCGGGTCAACAAGGTGGCGGAAGGCCAGCCCCACATCGTCGATGCGATCATCGACGGGAAGGTCGACCTGATCTTCAACACGACCGAGGGCTGGCAGTCGTTGATGGACAGCAAATCGATCCGCGCCTCCGCACTCGAGGCTAAGCTGCCGTATTACACGACGGCCGCCGCCAGCGTGGCTGCAGCGGAGGCGATTGCGACGGTCGATGCCAGCCAGCTTGAAGTCCGCTCGTTGCAGGACTATTATAGCGCGACGAGTTAGAACAAACCTTCACCCCAGACCGATCCGAAACAGTCGCCCGCAAGGCGCGGCCATGGATCGGTTTGCCGCGTGCGGGGGCAGATAACAGGACAGGTTCCGATGGATAAAGTGCCGATGCTGGCAGAGGGCTACGAACGCCTGACAGCCGATCTCAAGCTGCTTCGGGCAGAGCGCCCCAAGGTGGTCGATGCCATCGAGGAAGCGCGCGCTCATGGCGATTTGTCGGAGAACGCCGAGTACCACGCCGCCAAGGAGCGCCAGGGCCAGATCGAGGCTCAGGTCGCCGAACTGGAAGACAAGATCACCCGCGCCCAGATCATCGACCCGACCACGCTGTCGGGCAACAAGATCGTGTTCGGCGCCACCGTGACCCTGCTCGACGAGGACGACAAGCCGATCAGATACCAGATCGTCGGCCAGACCGAGGCGGACGCGAACAAGGGCCGCATTTCCTATAGCTCGCCGATTGCGCGCGCCCTGATCGGGAAGGAAGTGGGCGAAGAGGTCGAAGTCACCGTGCCGAGCGGGGACAAGTTCTACCTCGTCGACAAGATCGACTTCATCTGACGGGAGCGGAGGCGCGCCTCGTGCACGCCTCTCGCGCACCTCTAGCATGGGCCACGCAGGCTGACGCCTAGTCGATCCCCTTCGTCATCGCGTAATTGTGGATGGGAACGGACCTGTTTCCATGCTCGATCGTGAAGTCACGCCGTTCGTCCATCTGATAGCCCGCGCGCTCGAACGCCGGGCGGGCAAGCTCGCTTGCCTCGGTATAGAGCCGCGCCGCGCCCAAGGTGCGAGCCTTCGTCTCCGCCGCCGCCAATAGCTGCCCGGCGAGGCCAAGCCGCGAGTGGTCGGGATGGCTGTAGAGCATGTCCACGTGCCCGTCCTTTTCCAGCAGGACATACGCGACCGGCCTGTCATCGTTATCGACAGCCACGAAAATATGATCGCCCGCTGCCACGCGGCCGGCGATCCGTTCCGGCTGGATATGGCGGGCCGACCACGCAGCCACCTGTTCCTGGCTGTAGGCCGCAGGCCCGATTGTCGCGATCGCCGCCAGTGTCACCAGTGACAGCGCTTCGGCATCACCGTCGGCATAGGGGCGGATCGCGTAGGCCAAGGGCGATCAGGCTTCCGGGTCGAGGATCTTGTGAAGGTGCACGATGACGTATTTCATCGCGGCGTCGTCCACTGTGCGCTGCGCATTGCCGCGCCATGCTTCCACTGCGCCGTCATAGTCCGAATAGACGCCGGCCACGTGAATGCTTTCCGGATCTTCGAATTCGAGGTTGCGCGTGTCTTTCACCCGGCCGCCCATGACGAGATAGAGCGGTTGCTTCGTTTCTTTTTCTTCCATCGTATGAATTCCTTGGGGAGGAGGGGACCCTGCCGCAGCAGGAAGGCAAGGGGGCCATAACGCCGAGCGGCGCGGCAGGCAATTGCCCACCGCGCCGCCTGGCTTCATGTCCTGGCCTTCGCCCGGTCAGACGGCAACGCGTGCCTTCGCGTCGCGATAGGTCCGTCCTGCACGGCGCGCGGCCTTGCGCGACAGGCTCAGGACATTGTCCGACGTGTTGCCGGCAGTCTTGTATGCCGAACGGCGGGCCTTGCGCGCACCGAAGGCGAGGTCGTCGCCGAAATCTTCCAGTGCATCGCCGCCGGCACGGGCCACGTCACCAGCCTGGTCGAGAAGACCGCTTGCATAGGCGAGGCCCATTTCCGTGGCGTAGGTTGCGAGTGCGCCCGCCTTCTGTCCAGCACGGCGACCCGGACGAGTCATGGCACCGATGGCCAGACCGATCACGGCAACGCCTGCAACGGCTGCCACGGGATGGTCCTTCACGAACTGGGTAGTGCTGTCGGCCGCGCTCTTGGCGTAATCGCCGATGGAGCGCTCTTCATTGCGCTGCTCACCGGCTTCGATCTTGGCACGCAGTTCGTCGCGTTTTTCCTGGCTGCTCATGGGGTAACTCCGAATTTGTTAAGTGTCTGGGAAACCAATGGACCAAAGGCCGGGATGTTCCGCGTTCACGCCGCGACACGGACGATCAGTAAGGGTAGCGGTCGTCGTAGAGTTCGTCCTCGAACAGATCGTGCTGGTCATCGTCTTCGTGCTCGAAGCCGAGGAAGGAGAGGATCGGATTACGGGCGAACCAGATGCCCACCGCAGCCAGCAGGGTCGCCAGGACACCGCGATTGTTGTCCGCGATTTCAGTCGCTTCCTCGAACAGGTCGAGCGCGCCATGGGTCATGCGGTCGGTGACGCGGTCTTTCACACTGCGGGCAGACAGGTCTTCCTTCACATGGGCGATATCGGCCTTCACCAGGGAAAGCGCGGCGTTGCGCAAAGCGCGGTCGGCCCGCATGTCTCTTTCGCGGGGGTTCATGCTGCCATCCCCCCGGCATCGGCGCTATCGTCGGCATTATCGAAAGCGGCACTGATCTTGCGGAACCGGCGCAGGGCGAGCCATCCGAAGATCGCGGTGCACACCAGCAGGATCCCGCCCATGATGGCCGTCGCGACAAATGCGCCAACGATCGGGGCGAGGGCGATGATGAGCCCCACGACGATCCCCATCAGCGCAAGATGCAGGAATGCCAGCATGACCATCGCGAAAGCCGCACCGGCCTTCACCTCGTGCGCGGCAAAGGCAGCCCGGCTTTTCTGGAAGGCAAGCTCGGCCTGGATGTAGGCCTTGCCATCGTCGACCAGCGCGCCAATGTCGTCGGCAAGCGAGGCATCTTCCGGACCGCCGGGAATCTGAGGAGCGGGATCACCGTATGTGTCGGTGTCCCGCTCCATCTCATCTGCTTGCCCTGCGGGCGACGTCGTTGTTTCGAGCATATCGCCGTATCAGGCCTTTTTAGCTAGCTTGGGAATGAAAACACCCGGCGCAGCGGCCGGGTGTCCAATCGATCATCAGCGGCGAAGAAGCCGTGCGATCATGTAACCGCCAACGGCTGCCATGCCAATCGCAAGGCCGGGGCTCTGACGTACGAATTCACGAGCATCGTCGCCCAGTTCGTCGACGCTCTTCGCTTCCAGCTTCGCAGCGTTTTCCTGCAGGGTGCGCGAAGCGTTGCGAGCATAGTCGCCGTATTTCGGGCCGAAATTCTCGTCGATCACGGCGGCGTTGTCGGCGACCATCTTGCTGAGCGCGGAAATGGCATCGCTTGCCTTTGCCTTGCCTTCGACAGCGAGTTCGCCCACTTTGGCTTTCGCCTGTTCTGAATACTCGCCGCTCTTGTTACCGGCCTGATTGCGATAGGCGGCGGCGCGGTCGGATGCTTCGGTCTTCAGGGCAGCCGCTCCGGCACGTGCCTCGTCCAGCGCGGCGTTGAAGCGCGTCTTGGCTTCGCTGCGTCCGGTGGTCGGCTCGGCAGCGGCAGAACCGGCTGCGGCACCGACGGCGTCGCCTGCGACCGCGGTTTTGGGCGCCTTGGCAGTTTTCTTCGTCTTCGGTTTGGCGGTGTCGGTGGCCATGATATTATCCCTCGTAAATTGCTGTTTCACCTCGCGGCAACGCAGACGCTGCCCGTTTCACAAGTTCAACGTCGCTTGCACCTGTTAGTTCCGCGTCATAGAGCGCTGCCGACCTCCATATGGAGGTGTCTTATCCATATACAACACCTGGGGTATCGACCATGACTGCCATCATCGACCTGCACGCCCGCGAAATCCTCGATTCGCGGGGCAATCCCACGGTCGAGGTCGATGTCCTGCTCGAGGATGGAAGCATGGGCCGGGCCGCCGTTCCCTCCGGCGCGTCGACCGGCGCGCACGAGGCGGTCGAATTGCGCGACGGGGACAAGGCACGTTATCTTGGCAAGGGCGTCACGAAGGCGGTCGAAGCCGTCAATACGGAGATCGCCGAGACGATTCTCGGCCTCGATGCGGAAGACCAGCGCGACATCGACATGGCTTTGATCGGCCTCGACGGCACGGACAACAAGAGCCGCCTGGGCGCGAATGCGATCCTCGGCGTCAGCCTCGCCATGGCGAAGGCGGCCGCAGCTGCGCGCGGAATGCCGCTCTGGGCCTATATCGGCGGTGTGTCCGCCCACGTCCTGCCCGTGCCGATGATGAACATCGTCAATGGCGGCGAGCACGCCGACAATCCGATCGACATCCAGGAGTTCATGGTCATGCCGGTAGGTGCCGACAGCATCGCGGAGGGCGTGCGCTGGGGTGCGGAGATCTTCCACACCCTGAAGAAGGGCCTCGCGGAAAAAGGCCTGTCGACCTCCGTCGGGGACGAGGGCGGTTTCGCGCCGAACCTGTCGAGCACCCGCGATGCGCTCGATTTCATCATGCGCTCCGTCGAGCAGGCGGGCTTCACGCCGGGCCGGGACGTGGTGCTGGCCCTCGACTGCGCTTCGACCGAATTCTTCCGCGACGGAAAGTACGAGGTGTCGGGCGAAAAGCTGTCGCTGGATGGTGCCGGAATGGCGGAATACCTGGCGAAACTGTGCGACGACTACCCGATCAAGTCGATCGAGGATGGCATGGCAGAAGACGACTTCGATGGCTGGAAAGCCTTGACCGATGCCATCGGCGACCGCGTGCAGCTGGTGGGCGACGACCTGTTCGTGACCAATCCGGCGCGCCTGGCCGACGGGATCGAGCGCGGGCTGGCCAATTCGCTGTTGGTGAAAGTCAACCAGATCGGCACGCTTTCGGAAACGCTGGAGGCGGTCGATATCGCGCACCGCGCCGGCTATACCAGCGTGATGTCGCACCGCTCTGGCGAGACCGAGGACGCAACGATTGCCGACCTCGCGGTGGCGAGCAATTGCGGGCAGATCAAGACCGGCTCCCTCGCGCGGTCCGACCGGCTTGCGAAGTACAACCAGCTCATCCGGATCGAGGAAGAACTGGGCGGCAGCGCGCATTACGCGGGCACGGCGTGCTTCGGTCGCATCGGTGCCTAAGGCGAATTCCGCTCTCACAGTTCGAAAAGCAGGCAACCAAGTGGCGGTGCTCCCTACGATCGGGGGCACCGCCATCTCATGCCCGGCCCGATACGCCGAAACTAGTCGGCAAGGCTCCGCTTCACCGTCGACAATGCGCCGTCGAGACGCGCAGCGGCGAGATGCAGCCCCATGGCATCGAGCGTTTCGAGATCGTCCTGCCACTGTCTTGCCAATTGGCGCAAAGCGGCTTCGCGGCAGCCATGCTGCGCGGTTGCGGTGTGTTTCATAATGCTGTCCTTGCGATCGAACGCGAGGGCTATGCGCCAGTGACGGCAGGGCGGCCAGCGCAATCCAATCCGGATCGGACCCAATCGCCGGGCTTCCCGGCAGGTGCGGTCAGAGGCCGAAATTCCTGCGCAAATCCAGCAGCGCGATAGCTGCCTTTGCAGCTTCGCCGCCCTTGTCCTTCTGCGACGGGTCGGCACGAACCTGCGCCTGCTCCTCGTTCTCCACCGTGATGATTCCGTTGCCGATGGCGATACCGTCCATCGTCAGGGCCATGATGGCCCGCGCGCTTTCCCCGGCGACGATCTCGAAATGATAGGTTTCGCCGCGAATGACGACGCCGATGGCGACGAAGGCATCGTATCCGCCGCTTTCCACCGCCAGGGCAATGGCTCCGGGAATTTCCAGCGCACCGGGCACGGTCAGAACCTCTACATCATGGCCCGCGCTTTCAAGCGCTGCGCGCGCACCGGCAATCAGCTGGTCGTTCAGGTGCTCGTAGAAACGCGCTTCGACGATAAGGAAACGGGCCATGGGCTTACTCCGGGATGGGTCGGTGATCGACGATGTTCAGGCCGTAACCTTCGATGGCGACGACGTTGGGCTGCGAATTGCTGAGCAGGATCATGTCCTCGACGCCGAGATCCGCCAGGATTTGCGACCCGATACCGACATTGCGCTCGGCCTCGTTCTCGCCATAGCCGGAGGCGGGCCTGCCGGTGATGATCACGATGACGCCCGATCCGTGCTCGCCCACCGCCGCCATGGCCCGCTGGAGCGTGCGCTTGCGCTCGCCAGGCTTGCCAAGAACATCGTCGAAGATCGAGATCGGGTGGACGCGGGCGAGGGTGGGCTTGCCTTCCTCGACGCGGCCTTTCTGCAGGACGTAGCTCTCGCTGCCATCGACCGTGTTGCGATAGGTCATCATGCGCCAGTCGCCACCGTAATCCGAAGTGAAGGCCTCGTCCGACTTGCGCTCGACCAGATGGTCGTGACGCATGCGGTATTCGATTAGGTCGCGAATGGTGCCGATCTTCATATCATGCTTGCGCGCGAAACCGACCAGATCGTCGAGCCGGGCCATCGTCCCGTCCTCGTTCATGATCTCGCAGATCACGCCGGAGGGATTGAGCCCCGCGAGACGCGAGATGTCCACCGCGGCCTCAGTATGGCCGGCCCGGACCAGAACGCCCCCGTCGCGGGCGGCCAGCGGGAAGACGTGACCCGGACTGACGATATCGTCCGGTCCCTTGCCCTCGTCGATGGCCACAAGCACGGTGCGCGAGCGGTCGGCCGCGCTAATGCCCGTGGTGACGCCGTGCTTCGCCTCGATCGAGGTGGTGAAGGCCGTCTGCATGCTCTCGCGGTTCTCGCGGGTCATGGGTTCGAGGCCCAGTGCCTCCACGCGGCGGCGGTCTAGCGACAGGCAGATGAGGCCGCGGCCATGGGTCGCCATGAAATTGATGGCATCGGGGGTCGCCATCTGTGCCGGGATGATGAGGTCACCTTCGTTCTCGCGGTCCTCGTCATCGACAAGGATGAACATGCGGCCATTGCGCGCCTCGTCGATGATCTCTTCCGCGCCAACGATGACCGGTGTCTCGTCGTTCTCTTCCAGGAAGGCCTGCAGCTTGCCGAGCGTATCGGTGGTGGGGTTCCAGCTGGCTTCCGTGCAATCCCGCAGGGTATTGGCATGCAACCCTGCCGCCCGCGCGAGGCCGGCACGGGTCATGAGGCCTTGGGAAACGAGGGTGCGGACTTTTTCGACGGTGTTCATGGCCGCCCGTCTCACATTTCAATGTGATGCTGTCAAGCGCGTCACATCGATGCGGCGCACGAACTCACCAGACATGGCACGGGCCACTCGAAACCGCAATGTGAGAGGAGGAGGGTGGTGGACGCACTAGGGTTCGAACCTAGGACCCGCTGATTAAGAGTCAGCTGCTCTACCAACTGAGCTATGCGTCCACACTCGGGGCTGCGATGGATCATCCGATGTCCATCTCGACTCGAGAGGCGCCGCATTTAGCGCGTGCGCGGCGCGATACAAGAGGCAATTTCCATTTCTTGCAAATGGGCGGCTGAACGACGGTTGCAATTCGGCCTTTCCCCGCAGGCGCGGCATTCATTTTGTCGCCCATCGACGACCCAGGCCTACTGCCTTCGCCAAGGGCGCTCAGTCCGAAATCAGCCCGCCGCTGCTGCGTTTGCGGTTCCACCTGTTGACCATCATCAGGCTGCCGATGCAGATCATGTTGGTCATCATCGACGAACCGCCATGGCTCATGAACGGCAGCGGGATGCCGACGACCGGCGCCAGCCCCATGACCATCATCAGGTTGATGGCGACGTAGAAGAAGATGGTGGCGGTCATCCCCGATGCCAGCAGGCGGTCGAACCGGTGTTCAGCAGCGCGCGCGACTTTCATCCCCCAGCCCAGGATCAGGCCGAAGGCGCCGATTACGAAGATGCCGCCCAGCAGCCCCCATTCCTCTGCCATTGTGGCGAAAACGAAGTCGGTATGCGGTTCGGGCAGATAGTTCAGATGGCTTTGCGAGCCTTCGTTGAACCCCTTGCCGAACCACCCACCGGACCCGATTGCGATTTTCGACTGGGTGATGTGGTATCCGGTGCCCAGCGGATCGCTTTCCGGGTCGAGGAAGGTGTTCACGCGCTTCTGCTGGTACGGCTGCAGTGCGAAGAAATATGCGAGCGGGATCGCGGCCGCGCCTGCCAGCCCGGCACCGACAAACCATTTGAGCGGCAGGCCGGCGAGGAAGAGAACGACGCCCGCCCCGAACACAATCGCGAGCGAGGTCCCGAGATCGGGCTGCATCAGGACCAGCGCGACAGGCATTCCGATCAGACCTGCTGCCGGCATGAGCGCGCGCCAGGTATTGATCATGCCGGTGGGCAGGGACGCATAGAAATGGGCCAGCACCAAGACGATCGCCGGCTTCATGATCTCCGACGGCTGCAGGCGCATGAAGCCGAGGTCCAGCCAGCGCTGTGCGCCGCCCCCCAGCGCGCCCATGACCTCCACCCCGACCAGCAGGACAAGGGTGATCGCATAGATCGGATAGGCGGCAAACCGCGCAAGGTCGCGCGTGAACAGGGTCAGGATGCCGGCCATCACCAGGAATACGGCGAACCGGATACCATGCGACATGGCATAGGGCTGGAGATTGCCGCCCGCTGCCGAGAACAGGACCAGCCCGCCGAAGCCAGTCAGCAACAGGAGCGGGAAGAGCATCCCCCATGGCTGGCGGGCCACCGGGGTTGGGACGATACCGCTCACTCCGCCCGCTCCCCGCGCAATTGCTCGGCAATGGCTTCCTGCTGCGCGGCAGCGGCGCGTGCCTCTGCCTCGACGCGGGCACCGATATCCTCGTTCCGGGCGGCGATCGGCTCGACCTGTTCACCGGCGGCCTGGGCATAGGCTGCATATTTGCGATTGAGGCGTTCCTGCGCGGTGCCGCCCCATTGTTCCTCGTAGGTGCGCAGCGCCTCCATGCCTTTTGCCGGGTCGAACAGGTAGGTCATAACATCTCGCGCGATGGGGTAGGCGGAGCCGGAACCGCCGCCATGCTCGATCACCACCGCGCCGGCGTATTTCGGCTTTTCCAGCGGGGCGAAGAAAACGAACAGGCCGTGATCGCGGTATTTCCAGGGGCCGGACCGTCCATCGGAAACACTGAGCGAGACCACCTGCGCCGTGCCGGTCTTGCCCGCCATCTTCACATCGTCGAGCGGCAGGCGCGCACGCCCTGCCGTGCCGGGCCCGTTGACAACGTCGCTCATCGCCTCGCGCACCTTGACCAGGTGTTCGGAGTTGAATCCTTCGCTTTGAAAAGTCGGTGTCTTGCCCGTTAGCAGCAGCCGCGGCTCGACATGCTTGTTCGTTGCGAGCCGTGCCGACATCACCGCCAGTTGCAGCGGATTGGCAAGGTAATAGCCTTGGCCGATTGAGGCGTTGACGGTGTCGTAGGGCTCCCAGGCACGGTCGAACTTGTTCTGCTTCCAGTCGGGGCTGGGCACCGTGCCGTAGAACTGGTTCAGAACCGGCAGGTCGAATTGCTGCCCCATGCCCAGCCGCTTCGCAAAGGCGGCGACCCTGCCGAAGCCGACCTGCTGCGCGAAGTGGTAGTAATAGCTGTCGCAGCTCTGGTAGATGGCTTTCGCCATGTCGACCGTGCCGTGATTGCTCCAGCAATTGAAGAACCGGTTGCCTATGCGCCGTCCGCCGCCGCACTGGATCGTCTCCGAAGGATCGACCCCGTCGAGCAGGAAGGCCATCGAATGCATCGGCTTGATCGTGGAGCCGGGCGGATAAAGGCCTTTCAGGACCTTGTTGCGCAGCGGTACGCGCTCGTCATCGCGCAGCATGGAATATTCAAGGCTGCCGATGCCGGAGGAAAAGCTGTTGGGATCGAAACTGGGCATGGATGCCATGCACAAGAGGTCGCCCGTTTCGCAGTCCATCACGACGACAGAGCCGCTTTCCAGCCCGATCCGCCGCGCGGCGTAATCCTGCAACGGTCCGTCGATCGTGGTCCTGAGGGGATCGCCTTGCACATCGGGCCGCGTGTCCAGGTCGCGCACGATTCGGCCCGATGCGGTCACCTCCACGCGGCGCGCTCCAGGTTCACCACGGATGACCTGCTCGAACTGTTTTTCCAGGCCGTCCTTGCCGATCTTGTAGCCCGGCGTCACGAGCAGGGGGTTCTTCTCCTCCTCATACTCTTCCGCGTTGGCGACACCGACATAGCCGATGAGGTGGCCGACGCTGGGGCCGGTCGGGTAATAGCGGGAAAAACCGCGCTGCGGGATGACGCCCGGCAGGTCCGGCAGGCGAAGGCTGACAGCGGCGAACTGATCGTAATCCAGGCCGCTGGCAACCTCGACCGGCTGGTAGCTCGTGCCTTTCTCGATCTCGTCGAGGATGTCCGCCTTGCGCACCGGGTCGAGGTCCAGCAATTCGCCGAGGATCTCGACCTGCTGCTCTGCATTCACCAAACGTTCGGGAATGATGTCGACCCGAAAATCGGCGCGGTTGGAGGCGAGGGGAGCGCCGTTGCGATCGAGGATCCAGCCTCGGCGCGGCGGGATCAGGGTCAGGTTGACGCGGTTGCTCTCGCTCTCGACCTCGTACCGCTCGTTCTCGGCAATGGCGATATAGCCCATGCGAACAGCCAGCAGCGTGCCGATGCCGGCCCCGAACGACCCGAGCACGAAGCTGCGCCGGTCGAAGCTGTTCTTCAGCGTCGCCCCGGTGATGATCTGCCCCGACTTCCCGCTCAGCATCAGTCGTTCACCCTGAAGCGAAGAAGGCGCAGCCGATCGAGCACCGCCACGATGCGCGCGACAACCGGGAAGATGAGGATCGAGAGCAGGATCTGGGGACCGGTTGCGATGATTGCCCACAGACTGACATCGGCCCCCGACAGGAGGGCAGCGCCGACGATTGCGACCATGATGGCAAGCGAGGCGGCCAGCCAGTCCTGCCAGAAACTGCGCCACGGGAAGCGGGTCTCGAACGCCTCGATGGCAAGCATGGTCACGGAAAAGAACACGATACCACTGCCGAGTGGCTGTCCGCTGAACAGGTCGTCGAACAGGCCGAGGGGGAAACCCGCCCAGACCGGAAGGAGCCCCGGACGCACGAGCCGCCAGGCCAGCATCATCAGGAACCCGAGCGGGGGAACGAGCGGGATGGCGCTGACCATGGCGAGGAATGGCAGCATCGAACCGATAAGGATCGAAAGCCACGGAAGGACATTGGCGAGGATCCGCGAGTGATCGCGGTTTATCCGGCTACCATATCTGTCGCGCCGCGAATTGTTGGACAGCCGCTCGATCACCGGTCGGTGTCTGTGTCTGCGTCCGCGTCGCCTTCGGACTCTCCTTCCGCATCGGCCGACAGGTCGATCTCGACCGGGGTCGCCGCGCCCGAAGTTGCTGCAGGCTGGAAGATGGGATCGACCGACACGTAGTCGGTGGCCGCGGGATCGGAAATGATGCGGGCGATCCCGCCGTCATCCGTCAGCTTCGATACGATGGCGACGGCGATACCGGGGGCGTAGAATCCGCCTGCGCCGCTGGTCACGAACACGTCGCCGACCTTCAGCGGGTTGATGCCGAGATTAATCAGGCGGATGTCGATCTGCCCGTCGCCGCGCCCTTCGGCGAACGCGACGGTATCGTCGGTCGCGCGGCGGACCGGCACGATGCTTTCGCTGTCGGTCAGCAAGAGGACGCGCGAGCTTCTGGTGCCGACTTCCAGCACGCGGCCGACCACGCCGCGGGCGGAGCGGACGGGCATGCCCGCCTCGACACCGTCGCGCCTGCCTGCGCCGAGATAGGCGAAGCGACGGGTGCTGGACGAACTCGACCCGATCAGACGGGCAACCGTCACCGGCTCCCGTCCATCCTCGCGCAGCCCCAATATGCCGCGCAAGCGGGCGTTTTCCTGTTTCAGCGCCTCTGCTTCGGCAAGCCGGATGCGGGCAAGTTCGACTTCGCGCCGCAGCGCCTCGTTCTGGCTGCCCGCGCGCAGATAGCCGCGTATGTTTTCGATGAAGCCGCGACTTTCGCTGCGAACGACGGCATTCGCCTCCGCCACCGGCTTTACCGTATCGCTGGCAGCGGTGTTCGGGCCGGACATGATGTCCGGCCGAAGCAGGGAAAGCGCCAGCAGGATAGCACCGATCAGCGCGCCCAGTCCGGCGACGACATACCCCGTGAACAGCCCGTATTGCGCCCTACGCGAATGGCCGGAGCGCCTGGATGATGCAGGCGGCGCCATGCGTTGCCCCTCCTCGTCCTATCAGGCCGTCATCAGGACGCCGCGATAGATCGGGTCCTCCATCGCGCGGCCCGTTCCGATGGCAACGCAGGTCAGCGGATCTTCCGCGATGCTGACCGGCAGGCCGGTTTCATCGCGCAGGTGATCGTCGAGCCCTGCGATAAGCGCACCGCCGCCGGTGAGCACGATGCCCTGGTCGACGATGTCGGCAGCCAGTTCTGGCGCGGTATTTTCCAGAGCGATGCGTACGCCTTCGACGATGGCGCCGATCGGCTCGTTCAAGGCCTCAGCCACATGACCCTGGTTGATGGTGATTTCCTTGGGTACGCCGTTCACCAGGTCGCGGCCCTTGATGACGATGCTTTCCCCGATCCCGTCGGCAGGAGCGACGGCGACGCCGTAATCCTTCTTGATCCGCTCGGCCGTTGAATCGCCGATCAGCAGGTTGTGATGTCGTCGGACGTAGGAGACAATGGCTTCGTCCATCTTGTCGCCGCCGGTGCGAACCGAAGTGGTGTAGGCAAGGCCGCGCAGCGACAGCACCGCGACTTCGGTCGTGCCGCCGCCGATATCGACGACCATGGAACCGACCGGCTCCGTCACCGGCATGTCGGCGCCGATGGCGGCGGCCATGGGTTCCAGGATCAGGTAGACGGCGCTGGCACCGGCATTGCTCGCCGCATCGCGGATCGCGCGCTTTTCCACCGAGGTAGAGCCCGACGGCACACAGATCGTGATCTCGGGATAGCGGAACAGGCTCTTCTTCCCGTGCACCTTGCGGATGAAGTGCTTGATCATCTCTTCCGCGATTTCGATGTCGGCGATCACACCGTCGCGCAGCGGGCGGATGGCCTGGATGCTGTCGGGCGTCTTGCCCATCATCAGCTTGGCATCGTCGCCGACGGCCTTGACCTTGGTCTGGCCGTTGATGGTCTCGATCGCAACGACGGACGGTTCATCCAGCACGATGCCCTGGTCCTGCACATAGACCAGCGTATTGGCCGTTCCGAGGTCGATCGCCATGTTCTGCGAACCGAATTTGAAAAGGTTGCTCAGAAAACTCATCGTGAACCGGATTCCATTGTCTTGAAGTTATTCAGAATTAGCCGTGACATTCCCGTGGGATAAGACCGTCTCTTGCGAAGCGTGCAACCCAGCGCGTTTGTGAATGCGCGTCCTTACCGAGTCGCCGGGCAAAATGCCATGCGAATTGCCAGATTGTCGGGGCAAAACCCCCCATCCGTCTCGTATAGCGGGCCACTGGTCGCTATGGTTCCGCAAATGCCGGAAATTCGTCGCCTGCCAGAACATCTCGTCAACCGGATCGCCGCTGGCGAGGTGGTCGAACGTCCGGCCGCCGCGCTGAAGGAACTGGTAGAAAACGCAGTCGATGCCGGGGCGACCCGGATTGCTGTCTCGCTGGTCGATGGCGGGCTCACCCGGCTGGAGGTGACCGATAATGGCTGCGGGATGGAACCGGCGGCGATGGAAATGGCGCTCGAACGCCATGCGACTTCGAAATTGCCCGATACCCTGATCGGAGAGGACCAGGCGATCGAGCGCGTGGCGACGCTGGGATTCCGGGGGGAGGCCCTGCCTTCCATTGCAAGCGTCTCTCGCTTCACGCTGGAAAGCCGGCCACACGATGCGGACAATGGCTGGCGCCGCATTATCGATCACGGCGTGCTGGTGGAGGAGGGGCCGGCCGCCCTGCCGCCGGGCACTCGGGCGCGGGTCGAGCAGGTGTTCGCCAAGGTTCCCGCCCGGCGCAAGTTCCTGCGCACGGCGCGCAGCGAATACGGCGCGTGCCTCGATATCGTGCGGCGTCTCGCGATGGCGCGGCCGGACATCGGCTTCACCCTGCAACATGGCGACCGGCGAACCATCGCAACGCAGCCGGACGAGGCGCTGGCCGACCGCGTGGCGCAGATCGTCACGCGCGAACTGAAGGACAACGGCGTGCTGCTCGACATGGAACGGGGCGCCATGCGGCTGACCGGCATTGCAGGGCTGCCGACCTATAATCGCGGCGTAGCGGACCACCAGTACCTGTTCGTCAACGGTCGCCCGGTGAAGGACCGCCTGCTGGTCGGCGCGGTGCGGGGCGCCTATTCCGACATGCTGGCCCGAGATCGCCACGCCGTGCTCGCCCTGTTCCTCGACCTTCCGGCGGAAGATGTCGACGTGAACGTCCATCCGGCAAAGACGGAGGTTCGTTTCCGTGATGCGCAGGGCGTTCGCGGCTTCATCGTTTCCGGGCTCCGGCAGGCGCTATCGACGGGGGACCGGCGAAGCGCGCAGGGTCCGGACCGCGCTGCCATGGAAAGGTGGCAGCAGGAACCGGTCCGCGAGGAACCGGCACCGGCGCTGCGGTCCATCTTCGACAACCGCGACTGGAGCGCGCCAGCGCAGCGCGTCGGCGAAGCTCGCCCCGACTGGCGAGGTTACGAACAGGACGTGATGACCGCGCCGATGGGCCGCGCCGAGGAAGCGGCGCCCGTGGCGGTAGAGCAGGATTTCCCTTTGGGTATTGCGCGGGGGCAGGTTGCGAACACCTACATCGTCGCGGAATCGAAGGACGGGCTGGTTCTGGTCGACCAGCACGCGGCGCACGAGCGGCTCGTCCTCGAAAGGCTGAAGGCAGCGGGGGCGGGGGAAGCGGTCGCCCGCAGCCAGGCCATGCTGATCCCCGAAGTCGTCGAGCTGGAGGAGCCTGCCTGCGACCGGCTGGAAGAGGCAGCGGACAAGCTGGACGCGCTGGGCCTTGCCATCGAACGTTTCGGTCCCGGCGCCATGCTGGTCCGTTCCATGCCCCATGCACTGGCAGGCGGCGACCCGCACAAGCTGCTCCAGGACATTGCGGATGACCTGGCAAAGCATGGCACGAGCCTGCTGCTGGGGGAGAAACTGGATCTCGTCCTGGCGACGATGGCGTGCCACGGATCGGTCAGGGCGGGGCGCACATTGCGCGTCGACGAAATGAATGCGTTGCTGCGTGAAATGGAGCGCACGCCGCGATCGGGGCAATGCAACCATGGACGGCCCACATGGGTGAAGCTGGGGATGGACGATGTCGAGAAACTGTTCGGGCGTCATTAGCGCGGGGCTTGCCGCGATCCTGCTGGCAGGCTGCAACTCGGGCGAGGAAACCGCTGCCGACGAAACTGCCGGATCTCTCCAGCTTGGCGCGCTGGGTGCGCCCGATATCGAACGTCACGAAATCTACGGCACGGTCTGCGGTTTCCGCGAGGCCGGGGGTAGCATAAGGGCGCTGGCCCTGATCCAGCCCGAACAGGCATGGCTCAAGCTGGACGGCGAAGCGGTTGCGCTGCCGGTGGCGGACGATGCCGGCGAGGGGCCGCTCGGTATCGGGCTTTCCTATACCGCCGCCCCGGCGAACCTGTCGCTGGCAGTCGAGGGTGAGGAGAAGGCATCCGGAGGTGGTCGCAGCGAAACTGGCGCCACGCTGACCGTTCGCACGGCGGCGGGTGATACGGCCGAGCTATCCGGCACGCTGCAATGTTCGTCCGGTTCCGTCTGACCGGACGCAGCCGGGCGCGGTCGGTCAATCCTCGATCGGGGCATCCTTGTCCCGGACCTCGATCAATCCGTTGCTGACCATTTCCAGCACCGCTTCGCCGTGCTGGTTGTAGGTGGTGCCGCGTGACTTGAAGATGCCCATTTCCCGCCGCGACTTGCTGCGGCGCTTCTCGATCACCTCGGTCTCTACCCGCAACGTATCGCCGGGATAGACGGGTTTCTTCCAGCGCAGCTGGTCGACCCCGGGCGAACCCAGCCCTGCCTGCGCATTGTCCTTCATGTTATCGACCATCATCCGCATGGTCATGGCGCAGGTGTGCCACCCGCTTGCCGAGATGCGGCCGAAATGGGTCGCTGCCGCGGCGTCTGCGTCGAGATGGAAAGCCTGCGGGTCGTATTTCGAGGCGAATTCCCGAACCTCTTCCGCCGTGACTTCGTAATGGCCGAAGCTTGAACGCGATCCGACCTCGATATCTTCGTAATACAGCATGGCGCGACACTACGCGTTAAAGGGTAGGGCGCAAGAGCATCCAGATCGCCATACCGACCATGGCAAGGTTTTCGCTGAGAGAGATGAAGCCGAGTGGGACATCACCGCTGCCGCCGACGCAGGCACATTTGATGTCGCGTTTCTGGACATAGACGGCGTAGAACACGCTCACCGCACCGATCGTCCCGATGGTAAGGGCCACCGGAATCGAGATCCACGGCAGGATCCGCCCGGCCATCAGCACCGCAGCCGTCGCTTCCAGGAACGGGTAGGCGTAAGCATAGGGGACGAAGCGCTGCCCCAACAGGTCATAGCCGACGAACATTGTCGAGAACTGCTCGACGTCCTGCAATTTCAGCATTGCGAGCATCGCCATCGAAAAGGCGACGAACCATTCGGCCGTGCGGATGTGGAGCGGTGTGCCGTAGACGAAGAACGCAAGGGAGACGGCGAGCGCCAATCCGACCGCGAAGACTGCCAGGACCGGGGTATAACTCTTGCCGCCATCGTCCTTGTCGCGGCCGAAATGGGCGCGAAGCGCGTCGTATCCGCCCAATCGCTCGCCGCCGATGAAGGTCTGCGGCGTGGTCTTCACGCCGTGCTTTTCCTTGAACGCGTCGGTTTCCTCGCGCGTGGTCAGGTGGTGGTCCTCCACCGTGTATCCCTCACGCTCGAGCAGGTATTTGGACTTCGTCCCGTAGGGACAGACGTGCTTGTCCATCACCATACGGTAAAGACGGGCGACCTTCCGGCCGCCCACCTGTGCATTGCTGTCAGTAGTATTGGTCATCAGATCCGGAACTTGGGGACACCTGCGCTGGAGTCCAGTTCCGGAATGATACGATACCGGGCGAGGATCAGACTGAAGATGCCGAACAGCAGCAGACCGATCGCCGTGAGCGTGAAGATGATTCCTTCACCCGCGAGGCTCGCAACCGCATCGCCCAGCGTCTTCACCTGGTCGCTTCCGCCGGACATGAAACCTGCCTGGAGCAGCGACCAGCCGATGACGACATAGACGACTGCGCGTGCAAGGAAGCCAGCGCCGCCAAGCCAGCGGGTAAAGTCCGGGGCCTGCCCGCTGATGCGGTGCATGAAGCTGCCGGTGATGCCCTTCTTCGCCTGATGGAATGCTGCCACGAACAGCGCGATGCCGAGCAGGCCGAGAACGACGCCGCCCAGTTCGAAACCGAGGACACCGGACGCCGCTTCTTGCGCGCCGCCGCCGCCGCCGCCCGAGCCGCCGCCATCGCTCGTTGCGAAACGGTAGGCGGAATAGGCGAGGGCGAGGTGGGCGATGCCGCTACCGGCATGGCCGATCCGCTTGCCCCAGCCTTTCGCGTCGGAACCATTGTTCTCGATATCGAAGAACAGCGAGCAGAAACGGAACAGGGCATAGGCGATCAGGCCGATGACCATGATCCACAGGATCGCGGTGCCCAGCGGATAGTCCTCGATGGCGCGGAACACGCCATTTGTGCCTTCGGCAATCTTGCTGGCGCTCGTGAGGGCGATCAGGCCCAGCACGGTGTATAGGATCGCGCGGCTGAAATAGCCGACCCGCACCAACCAATTGAATTTCTCGGACTTGTCTACCACGTAAATTTCTCCCCTGCTGGTTGCCGGTTGCAACGGGCGAGGGGAGAAATGGGTCCGGCCGATCAGACGTTGAATTTGAACAGCATCACGTCGCCGTCCTGGACGAGGTATTCCTTGCCTTCCTGCCGCAGCTTGCCGGCTTCGCGCGCCGCGCTTTCGCCGCCCAGCGCCACGTAATCGTCATAGGCGATGGTTTCTGCGCGGATGAAACCCTTCTCGAAGTCGGTATGGATTTCACCGGCAGCCTGCGGAGCCTTGGCACCGGCAGGGAAGGTCCAGGCGCGCGATTCCTTCGGCCCGGCCGTGAAGAAGGTGTTGAGGCCGAGCAGTTTGTAACCGGCGCGGATCACGCGGGCGAGGCCGCTTTCCTCCAGGCCCAGTTCGGACAGGTACTCGGCGCGTTCCTCGCCCTCCATCGCAACCAGTTCGGCCTCGATTGCGGCGGATACGACAACGGCCTGTGCGCCCTCGGCCTCGGCCTTCTCGAACACGCGGGCGGAGAGGGCATTGCCCTCAGCCGCATCTTCCTCGGCGACATTGCAGACATACAGAACGGGTTTGGCGGTCAGCAATTGCGCCTGCGCGAACAGCCGCTCTTCCTCATCATCCCTGGGTTCGACGAGGCGGGCGGGCTTGCCGTCCTTCAGCAGCTCCAGCGCCTGTCCCAGGACGCTGGCGAGAGCCTTCGCCTCCTTGTCCCCTGCGGTCGCGCGCTTTTCCGCATTGGCGACGCGCTTCTCCAGGCTTTCCATGTCGGCCAGCGCCAGTTCGGTCTCGACCACCTCGGCATCGGCGATGGGATCGACCTTGTTGCTGACGTGCTGGATGTCGTCATCCTCGAAACAGCGCAGCACGTGGACGATGGCATCGACTTCGCGGATATTGCCGAGGAACTGGTTGCCCAGGCCCTCGCCGCTGGACGCGCCTTTCACCAGGCCGGCGATGTCGGTGAAGCCCAATTGGGTGTGGATCACCTTCGCACTGTTGGCGATGCCGGCGATCTTCTCCAGTCGTTCGTCCGGGACCGCGACCTGCCCGACATTGGGCTCGATCGTGCAGAACGGATAGTTTGCGGCCTGCGCGGCCTGCGTTTCGGTGAGGGCATTGAAAAGGGTGGACTTGCCGACATTGGGCAGGCCGACAATCCCGCAGCGGAATCCCATGGGGGTGCTCCAGTAATGAGGTTTCGCGCGCCCTTAGCGGGGCGCGCCCGGCTTTACCAGTTCTTACGCCGGTTCATCGGCCGGCGGAGTTTGAGAGAGGCAATGGGGCCGAACCCGCCGTGTCAGTCGTGCACCGCCTTGATCAGCGGGCCGTAGCCGCTCTCGCCCAGCCATGCGAGCTGGGTTTCGCGGGTGGCCTCGTTGATCCCGACCTGCGGGATGCGGCTGCCGCTGACCTCGGCACGCAGCGGACGCGTGCCTGCCGGCATGGCGATCGTCCGGGCGATCAGGCGCGGTATGTCCATCGGATCGGCGGAGCGGCCCGAACCGTCTTCGGTCCCCATGCGGGCGACGACCTGCGGATAGCCGGAGGTATGGACGTCCTGCGCACGCTCTTTCAGCGCCTTTGTATAAATGTTGCGATTGACCCAGACCTCGGTCGGATAGCCGCCCGGCTCTACGATGGTCACGTCGATATTGTGGGGCACCAGTTCGTAGGCCATCGCCTCGCTGGTCGCTTCCAGCGCGAATTTGGTTGGCGAGTAGTGGCCGGAATAGGGGATGATGACCCGGCCAAGCTGGCTGGAAATCTGGAATATCTGTCCGCCGCCCTTCGCCCGCATTCTCGGAAGCACGGCACGGGCCATGCGGTGCGCGCCGAAGACGTTGGTATCGTACATGAGCATGGTCGCTTCCATGTCCTGTACCTCGATCGGGCCCGACAGGCCGATGCCGGCATTGTTGACCAGCACGTCCAGCCCGCCGCCGTTCAGGCGCTCCGCTTCCTCGACGCCCGCCATCACGCTCTCGTCGTCGGTCACGTCGATCTCGATGATAAAGAGCTGCAAGCCTTCCGCCATCGCTAGGTTGCGCAGTTCGTCCGCCTCGGGCCGGGGCATGTTGCGCATCGTGGCGAACACCTTCGCGCCCAGACGCGCGTAATGCTCCGCCCCCAACCGGCCGAAACCGGAAGAGCAGCCGGTGATGAGAACCGACTTGCCCGAGAGGTCGGGCGTTGCCTCGACCAGGTCGGCCTGTGCGCGCAGTGAGGTCGCGGCGAGAGCGCCGGTGGCAGCAGCGCCGGCAAGGAGCGAGCGGCGGGTGAGGGCGGTCATACAGTATCTCCAGACATCGACGGCACGGCAGGTTTCGGGGTTCGGCATGAGCCTGCCGGAAGCGTTCCCGTCACCTTTTTTTCAGGTTTACCCTGTAGCGCGCAGCACATGCAAATATCCAAGCCAAAACACGCAGCCGCCTTTCGCAGACGCGCCCTGACTGCGTTCGCCGGGCTGGCCATGTTGAGTGCCTGCAGCGAACCGAGCGTGGCCGACCGGATTGCGCGTGCCGAAAGCAACCTGCAATCGGGCGATCTGAAGGCCGCGCGTCTCGACCTGATTTCGGTGGTGAACGAACAGCCGGACAACCGCGACGCCCGCCTGAAACTGGCGCAGACCTATCTCGCGCTGGAAGACGGCGAAGGGGCCTGGTCGCAGCTCGACGCGCTGGGGGACACAGGGGCCGATCTCGCGGTCCTGCGCGCCGAGGCGGAACTTTACCGCGGACGACCTGCCGAAGCGCTGGAGCTGGCAGCGACGACAGACGACGCGGACGCCCACCGCATCAGGGCCCGCGCGCATGTCGCGCTCGGCGACTTCGATGCGGCCCGCAGCGAACTGGAGAAAGGCGTCGAAGCGTCACCCGGCGATGCTGCCATCCTGTCGGATTATGCCCTTTTCGCACTCGCGGACGGGGACACGCCGAAAGCGAGCGAGCTTACCCGGCGTGCGGCCAAGGCTGCGCCGGATGCCATCGGCACGCGCCTCGCGATGGGACGCCTCGCGCTTGCAAAGGAGTCGCCCGACCGTGCCCTGTCGCATTTCGATGCGATCCTGGAACAGCGTGCCGACCATGCCGCCGCAGTCATCGGCAAGGCGGATGCGCTTGGCGAGTTGGGCCAGCTGGACGCGCTGGAGGATTTCCTGGACGCCAATGAAGCCACCCTGGGAAGCGACCTGAGATTCGCCGTCCTCCAGGCCCGCCTTGCCGCGACGAGGGGCGAATGGGAAGAAGTGCGCGCTCTCCTGCAATCGCGGGAGAAAGAACTGCGCGACCAACCCGAGGGAGCGTATATCTACGCCACCGCGCTCACTCAGCTGGGCAATCGCGAACTGGCGCGAACCTATCTGACAAGGCTGGAGACACGGTATCCGGGCGACCCGCGCGTTGCCCAGCTTCGTTCGCGGATCCAGTCTTCCGACTGACCGGGCGCGAAACACCCGGATACGAAAAAGGGCGGGCCGCATCACGCGACCCGCCCTTTTTTCAGGCTTGCATAGTCTCGGCCGGTCAGCCGACGAGCTTGCGCCGACGAGTGCGGGCTAGGCCGATCCCGACCAGGCCCAAGCCGAACAGGCCGAGCATGCCCGGCTCGGGAACCTGCGTACCGCCCGACGTGCTGCCGCCCGAGGTCGAACCGCCGCTGGTCGTCGTGGTCGAGCCGCCCGTAGTGGTCGAGCCACCCGACGTCGTGGAACCGCCGGACGTGGTGGAGCCGCCGCTGCTGGTGCTGCCGCCGCTGGAACCGGTGTAGTGACCGCAATCCCAATAGTGCGAGTGCGTACCGCCGCCGCCCCAGTTGCCCCAGTTGCCCCACGTGCCCCACCAGGTGGCGGATGCGGGCGTTGCCAGAGACAGTCCGGCGATTGCTGCCGTTGCGAAAAGAAGTTTCCGAGCCATAACGTCGTTCCCCTGAGAATGGTTTACGACATGGAATGCAGCTTGCGTGCCAGTTCCCGCCAGCTGCGACTTGTAATGGTTAACGGGCTTTCCGAGCCCAGCGAGTTGTCAAGAAAATCGACAATTTTCGCCGGGATCCGGCGGGCGGCGGGCTAGTCCTGCATCCGCAGCGCGACGTCGCTGGCGAAGCGTCCGTCGTCGCCCTTGGCCAGCCATTCCGCTTCTGCACCGACGGCGGCGAGCATCTGGACCAGATCGTCCTGCTCGCCCTTGGGATAGTTGCCGAGGACGTGGCCGTGCACCGCGTCCTTGTGTCCGGGATGACCGATGCCGAGCCGGATGCGGCGGTAATCCGGGCCGACATGCTGTCCGATGGACCGCAGGCCGTTGTGGCCAGCATGACCGCCACCCTGCTTCACCTTCACCTTGTACGGCGCGATGTCGAGCTCGTCATGGAATACGGTGAGGGCGCCTTCGTCCAGCTTGTAGAAACGCAGCGTCTCGCCGACGCTGCGGCCGCTTTCGTTCATGAATGTCGCCGGCTTCAGCAAGACGATCTTCTCGGGCCCGATGCGGCCTTCCTGCACCCAGCCGGAGAACTTCTTCTGCACCGGGCCGAAGCCGTGCATGTTGGCGATGACGTCGACCGCCATGAAGCCGACATTGTGGCGGTTCATCGTGTATTTCGGCCCCGGATTGCCGAGCCCTGTCCAGATCTGCATGGGGGCTGGATAAAGAAGTGCGCGTGCGAGGCAATGTTTGAGTTTCGGCAGGGTCCCTGTGGCCGAACGCGCAAAGGCTGGTCGTATCGAATGGTCGCAGCTTTATGGACCGATGGCGAAGCCCGGTCGGCGACGAGCCGACCGCAAGGGCGACTGCCCGCCCGCAGCGAAGTGCCCAAAGGGCACGAGAGCGAGGAAACCGCGCACCGAACGGCGTGCACAAAACAAAAACGCCGGCCTCTCTCGAGACCGGCGTTTCGTGTTTCGAATGACGCAGAGCTTATTCGCTCTTGTCTTCCTGTTCCTGCGCGGCGTCGTCGTCCGGACCCTGCTCGGTAGCAGCGGTTTCGCCCGGCTCCATGTCTTCGCCGGTCTGGTCGTCGCCTTCGCTCTTCTTCAGAGCGGACGGGGCAACCAGCGTTGCGATCGTGAAGTCGCGGTCCGTGATGGCGCTTTCGCTGCCTTCGGGAAGGGTGACTTCGCTGATGTGGATCGAGTCGCCGACTTCCTTGCCTTCGACGTTGATTTCGATCTCGCCCGGGATCTTGTCCGCATCGCAGACCAGTTCCAGCTCGTGACGGACAACGTTCAGAACGCCGCCCTTCTTCAGGCCGGGGCTGGTTTCTTCATTGATGAAGACAACCGGGACGCTGACGTCGATCTTCGCGCCCTTCGCAAGACGGAAGAAATCGGCGTGGATCGGACGGTCGGTGACCGGGTGGAAAGCGACATCCTTGGGGATGGTGCGAACCTTCTTGCCGCCGATCTCGATGCTGACGAGGGAGTTCATGAAGTGACCGGTCATCAGCTGACGGACCAGTTCCTTCTCCTCGACGTGGATCGGGGTGGGTTCTTCCTTGCCGCCATAGACAACGGCGGGAACACGGCCTTCGCGACGCAGTGCACGGGAGGCTCCCTTGCCTGCCCGTTCGCGCGTTTCGGCCGGCAGGTTCAGAGCATCGCTCATATCGCTTACCTTTCAAAATGCATGTGCTGTAATATCCGGATCCACCACGCCTCCAGGGATGACCATGGTGTCCGAAGCCGCGGCCCTTACGGGCGCAGGCGGGCAAAAGCAAGGGATTTGGCCGCTGCATCCGCGCATCGGGAACGGCTGACGGACGTGGTCGCCGCTACCGCATCCGGGTGACGGTGTAGCCTGCCGCTCGAAGAAGCACTGGCAAGCCCTCCGGCCCGCCCATATGCCCCGCGCCAACGGCAATCAGCGGGCGGGGGCGCTGTTCCAACATGGCGGTGATGACCGGCATCCAGGCCCTGTTGCGGCCCTCGACCAGCGCCTCGCGCAGTTCGGGGTCGTCGAGCAGGCTTTCCTCTCCCGGGTCGAGCATTCCCTCGACATCGCCTGCCAGCCAGCGCTCGGCAGTCTTGCGGCCCGCGTCGTCGCCCCGCATGGCTTCCTTGATCGTCACGGCCAGAAGTTCTCGCTGGTCCTCTTCCGGCAGGCTGTCGAACACGCCCAGCTGCGCCACCGCGCCTTCCACTTCGCGAACGGGCCTGCCGGGGCGGAACGTGTTGACAAGCGCCTTGTCCACGCCGTTGGCCTTGTCATTGGAAGATTGGGATTCCTGCGCCAGGATCAGCGCGGCGCCCCATGTCTCGACAGCGCCGAAGTCGTTCGGACCGTAGGGGCTGCGCCTGACCAGTTCGGCCAGTTGGGAATGCAGTTCAGCCGGAACGCGCTGCGTCAGGGCAGGCTGGCCCGGCGTATGGGACAGGCGCGCGAAAACGGCGGCAATGGCGTCCCCGTCGTCCAGAGCGGCAATCTCGACCGCGAGCAGGTCCGCTTCCTCCACCGCCAGCATGACCGCTTCGCTGCGCCAGCGCGCATTGCCGGGCAGGGCGTGGATGGTCCCGAACAGCCAGCCTTCGACCTCTCCATCGGCAGAGGCGATTTCCCAGATGGCGGGTGTGCCTTGGACGGGGGGCGAGGGCGGTTCGCGAGCATCGTCGCACGACGCCGCAGCCAGCAGGACGCAGCCTGCCAGTAGGGACTTGAGCAAACGCCGCCAGACTTTCACAGCGCGCCCGCAGTCAGGGCAA
Organism: Erythrobacteraceae bacterium WH01K; assembly: GCA_027941995.1. NCBI lineage: Bacteria > Pseudomonadati > Pseudomonadota > Alphaproteobacteria > Sphingomonadales > Erythrobacteraceae > Erythrobacteraceae bacterium WH01K. Next base: position 1,784,609 of record CP115966.1, read on the forward strand.
ACGCCACATCACTGGACGCGCAGCGCCGTGATCCCGCGCTCTGCCAGCAAGTCCTGCACCGAATTGTTGCCGGCAAGATGCCCTGCGCCAACCGCCATGAACACCTTGCCCGGTTCGTCCAGGCGATCGTCGATCCAGACCGCCCAATCGGCATTGCGGGAATAGAGAAGCCGCTCGGCCAGCACGGGGTCTTCCTCGAACGCCTCGTTCAGGAGATCGGCCAGGCCCTCGGCATCGCCGACCGCCCATTCATCGACCATCTTCTGAAGCTCGTCTGCCAGCGTGTCGATTTCTTCCGCCCCTTCCAGCAGGAAACGCATCTGGGCATCCATCGGCAATTCGTCGAAGATCGACATCTGGAACTCGACGGTCTCCAGCGCGCTGCGTTTCTTCGATCCGTCGGAGATATCCTCCAGCACCGATTCCGCACCGGCGGCCGGGCTGAAGCCAGCTTCCGACAGGGCGCTGTTGCTCAGCATCAGGGCGGCGAACCACGGTTCCATCGTGTCGAACGAGTCGGGCAGCAGGCCCAGCTTCGCCATCGCACCCTCGTAGATGGCCAGCTGATCCTCGTTCATGAGGCCGCGCAGCGTACCTTCCTGCAGGAGCGCCTTCGACACGATCACCTGCTGCATTGCGGCCATCGCTTCGGGGTTCATGTCGATTTCCGTCACCAGCTCGTCGGAAGAATCGAGGGCAGCGGCGAGTTCTCCCCGATACCAATCGACATCTGCGGGCAGCGAATGGACCGTGCCGAACAGGTAGATAGTCGTGTCCTCGTCCGCGACTTTCCACAGGGCCGGCACTCCGCTGCCGGTTTCGTCCAGGCCGACTGCTTCCGCCGGGACCGTCCTGGCCGGGACGGGCGACGGCAATTGCTGGTCCTGCGCCGCGGCAGGGCCGGCGAGGCAAAGGGCGGAGGACAGGGCAAAAGCTGCGCTGGCAAGGATCGGGAATCGCATACAATCTCCTTCGATCACACGCTCTGCCCGCGCAAGGGTGAATGCAGGGCTAACCCGCCTTTGCAGCGACGCGGCCTGCCCGCTGCGTGCAGTGCAGCATTGACCGCTCCAGATGGCTAAGGCAGTGGGCCAGCCCATGGACCGCCTGCCCGAACGAAACCGCGGCCGCAATCCTGCGGCGTCCTTCCAGGACATGATCCTCGCCCTCCACGATTTCTGGAGCGCGCATGGCTGCCTGATCCTCCAGCCCTACGACATGCGGATGGGGGCGGGCACGTTCCACACAGCGACTACGCTGCGCGCGCTGGGGCCGGAGCCGTGGAATGCCGCCTTCGTACAGCCCTGCCGCCGCCCAACCGACGGGCGCTATGGCGAGAACCCGAACCGGCTGCAGCATTACTACCAGTACCAGGTGATCCTGAAACCGAGCCCGCCGGACATCCAGGACCTTTATCTGGAAAGCCTTCGCGTCATCGGCATCGATCCGCTGAAGCATGACATACGCTTCGTGGAGGACGACTGGGAAAGCCCGACGCTGGGTGCATGGGGGCTGGGCTGGGAAGTCTGGTGCGACGGGATGGAAGTCACCCAGTTCACCTATTTCCAGCAGATGGGCGGCTTCGACTGCAAGCCGGTCGCGGGCGAGCTGACCTACGGTCTCGAACGCCTCGCCATGTATATCCAGGGTGTCGACAACGTCTACGATCTGAATTTCAACGGGGGCACGTCCTCAAGCAGCGAAGCGGTAGGACGCGAAAGACTCGTGACCTATGGCGATGTCTTCCTCGAGAACGAGAAGCAGATGTCGAAGTGGAACTTCGAGGTTGCCGAGACGGACGCGCTGTTCGACCTGTTCAACAAGGCAGAGGCCGAGTGCAAGAATGCGCTCGCCAATGAAGTGCCCATCGCCGCATACGAGCAGGCGGTCGAGGCGAGCCACATCTTCAATCTGCTGCAGGCGCGCGGCGTGATCAGCGTGCAGGAGCGCGCCAGCTACATGGGCCGCGTCCGCGACCTCGCGCGCGGGTCGTGCGAAGCGCACATGGCGAAGGAAGCGCCGGTCTGGGCCGAGAAATATCCGGAGTGGTCGAAATGAGCGGGTCCGACTTCCTCCTCGAACTGCGCAGCGAAGAGATCCCTGCCCGCATGCAGGCCGGCGCGCGTGCCGAACTCGAAAATCTGTTCCGCCGCGAAATGGACGCCGCCGGTGTCGAATGCGGCGGGATTACCGTCTGGTCGACCCCGCGCCGCCTTGCACTGATCGCGCAGGGATTGCCCGAGGCGACCAAGGCCGTGACCGAAGAGCTGAAAGGCCCACCGGTCGGTGCCCCCGACCAGGCGCTTGCCGGCTTTTGCCGGAAGGCCGGGGTCGAAAAGGCCGATCTCGAAATCCGCGAGGTGAAGGGCCGCGAAACCTATTTTGCCGTGAAGAACATTCCCGGCCGCGCGACCAAGGACCTGCTCGCCGAGGCGATCCCTGCCATCATCCGCGATTTCAGCTGGCCCAAGTCGATGCGCTGGGGCGCGGCCTCCATCAGCACCGAGAGCCTGCGCTGGGTGCGCCCGCTTTCGGGCATCGTCGCGCTGCTGGGCACGGACATCGTCGAGTGCGAGGTGCATGGCGTGACATCCGGCGCCGTGACGCTGGGCCACCGCTTCCACCATTCGGGCGACATCACGATCGGTGACGCCGACGACTATGCCATGAAGCTGCGAGCGGCCCATGTCATCGTCGACCACGAGGAACGGCAGGACCTGATCCGTTCGGGCGCGACCAAAATTGCCGAAGAAGCAGGCCTCAAGCTGGTCGAGGACGAGGGCCTCGTAATCGAGAACGCCGGCCTGACCGAATGGCCGGTCCCGCTGCTCGGCCGGTTCGAGGACGATTTCCTCGAGGTTCCGCCCGAGACGATCCAGCTCACCGCGCGCGTGAACCAGAAATACTTCGTCTGCGAGGACGAGGCGGGCAAACTGGCCAACGCCTTCATCTGCACCGCCAATATCGAGGCGGAAGACGGCGGCGCGCGCGTGGTCGACGGGAACCGCAAGGTCCTCGCCGCGCGCCTGTCCGACGCGCGCTTCTTCTGGGACGTCGATCGCAAGAAGACGCTGGCCGAGCATGCGAAGGGCCTCGAACGCATCACCTTCCACGAGAAGCTGGGCACGGTGGCCGATAAGGTAGACCGCGTGGCGAAACTTGCCCGCTGGCTGGCCGAGGAGGGCATCGTCAAGGCCGACCCCGATCTCGCCGAGCAGGCCGCGCGCCTAGCCAAGGCGGACCTCGTGACCGAGATGGTCGGAGAATTTCCCGAACTTCAAGGGCTTATGGGTGGATACTACGCCCGCGCCGAAGGTCAGCCCGATGAAGTCGCCGACGCCATTCGTGATCACTACAAGCCGGTGGGGCGGGGCGACGATGTGCCGACAGCGCCGGTGACGGTGGCGGTGAGTCTTGCGGACAAGCTGGATACATTGGTTAGCTTTTTTGCGGTCGGAGAGAAGCCGACGGGATCCAAAGACCCATTTGCCCTGCGTAGGGCCGCTATTGGAGTGCTACAACTCTTACTGACCAATGAACTTCGAGTGAAGTTCGGAACAGCGCTGGCGATGCCGTCGAACAGGATCGCTGCACATCAGATCGTAGATTCAGTTGAAGAAGCGGAAACTGGCTTTATCCAGTCGATCGGCCGCATGGTGAAATCCGAAAAGGAAGCTAAGGCACTGTTTTCCGAGCGCCTCCAAGGGTCACGTGACGCATCTCCCTATCTTAATGATACTGCGAAGCTGATTTATGAAGCGCACAAGGGACTTGCCGACCTCCTCGACTTCTTCGCCGATCGCCTCAAGGTCCAGCAGCGCGAAGCTGGCGTCCGCCACGACCTCATCGATGCGGTCTTCGCGTTGGGCGGCGAGGACGATCTCGTGCGCCTGCTCGCCCGCGTCCATGCCCTGCAGGCCTTTATCGCGACGGATGACGGCGTGAACCTTCTCGCCGGGTACAAGCGCGCGGCGAATATCCTGAAGAAAGAGGACTGGCAGCGCGACGATCGTCTGTCCCCCCATACGGGCGAGGAAGATCCGCTGGTGCTGGTCGACGATCCCGACATGAAGGACATCGTCGCTGCACGGGCCGAAGTGTCGAAAACACTTTCCTACACGCCCGAACCTGCGGAAAAGGCACTGGCGGACGCGCTGGACAGTTCGGAGCGCCGGGCGTCCGAGGCGGTCGAGGCAGAGGACTTCGCCGCCGCCATGTCGGCTCTCGCCACGCTGCGGGCGCCGATCGACAGCTTTTTCGAGGAGGTCACCGTCAATGCGGACGATCCGGACAGGCGCAGCAACCGTCTCGGCCTGCTCGCCCGTTTCCGCGATGCGGTGCATTCCGTGGCCGATTTCAGCAGGATAGAGGGCTGAGATTCTTCGTGTTCTCCCCGCCAGAGTGTCAACTTTGCCGGGGGTAAGAAACCATTTCCTGTCAGGAACTTGATTGCCTGACGTGAGGTTGGCACCTGTCAACTTCGTCAACATCGCCGGGGTTTGAATGGCACAGACAGTTTTCACGTTCGGCGGCTCGGCAAAAGCAACCGATGCCAGGGCCAAGGACAAGACCGTGGTCGGCGGCAAGGGTGCGAACCTTGCCGAGATGGCAGAGATCGGCCTGCCCGTTCCCCCGGGCTTCACCCTGACGACGGAAGAATGCCTGCGCTATTTGGAACAGGGCGGCGAATTCCCCGAAACCCTTCGCGACGATGTGCATACGGCCCTCGGTCATATCGAAGGAACCGTGGGTAAGCGTCTGGGAGACAAGGAAGACCCGCTGCTCGTCTCCGTGCGTTCCGGCGCAGCAATCTCGATGCCAGGCATGATGGACACCGTCCTCAATCTCGGCTTGAACGACGAAACCGTGCTGGGCCTTGCAGCGATTGCCGACGACGAACGCTTTGCCTGGGACAGCTATCGCCGTTTCATCCAGATGTATTCCGACGTCGTGCTCGGCCTCGACCATGGCCTGTTCGAGGAAGCGTTGGAAATCGCCAAGGAAGACAACGGCTTCTACAACGATACCGAGATGTCGGCTGAGGACTGGAAGGCGCTGGTCGGCGAATACAAGCGCATCGTCGAGGAAGAATTGGGCGCGCCGTTCCCGCAGGACGTCACGCAGCAGCTGTGGGGCGCCATTCGTGCCGTGTTCGACAGCTGGGATAGCGAGCGGGCAAAAATCTACCGCCGTCTCAACGATATACCGCACGACATGGGCACGGCGGTGAATGTGCAGGCGATGGTCTTCGGCAATATGGGCGACACCAGCGCCACCGGCGTCGCCTTCACCCGCGACCCCTCGACCGGGGAACGGACCTATTACGGCGAATGGCTGGTCAACGCCCAGGGCGAGGACGTGGTCGCCGGTATCCGCACGCCGCAATACCTGACCAGGGCGCGGCGTGAGGAAGCGGGTGCGGACAAGCCCAGCATGGAAGAGGCCATGCCCGAAGCCTACGGCGAACTGGCCCGCGTGTTCGAGCTGCTGGAGCAGCATTACAAGGACATGCAGGACATCGAGTTCACGGTTGAACGCGGCAAGCTGTTTCTGCTGCAGACGCGCAACGGCAAGCGTACAGCCAAGGCCGCGCTGAAGATGGCGGTCGACATGGTGGGCGAGGGCCTGATCGACGAACGCACGGCGATCCTGCGGGTCGACCCCATGGCGCTCGACCAGTTGCTGCACCCGACGCTCGATCCCGATGCGCCGCGTGACGTCATGACGGCGGGCCTGCCCGCTTCCCCGGGCGCGGCCAGCGGCAAGATCGCTCTCGACGCAGATACGGCGGAGCAATGGGCGGGACGTGGCGAGAAGGTCATCCTCGTCCGCGTGGAAACCAGCCCCGAAGACATTCACGGCATGCACGCGGCGCAGGGCATCCTGACAGCGCGTGGCGGCATGACGTCACACGCGGCCGTGGTGGCGCGCGGCATGGGGCGCCCCTGCGTATCGGGCGCGTCCACCGTCTCGATCGACCGCGAGGCGCGTACGCTTCGCATTGGCAACCGCGGCCTGGCGGAAGGTGACGTCGTCACCATCGATGGCGGCAATGGTCAGGTGATGGCAGGCGAAGTGGCCACCATCGAACCCGAGCTCGCCGGCGACTTCGGCACCGTCATGGAATGGGCCGACGCCCATCGCCGAATGCGGGTGCGCACGAATGCCGAAACGCCGGGCGATTGCCGCATGGCGCGGCAGTTCGGCGCGGAGGGGATCGGGCTCTGTCGTACGGAACACATGTTCTTCGATGCCGACCGGATCAGCGCGGTTCGCCAGATGATCCTCGCAGAGGACGAACGCGGACGCCGCGAGGCCCTGACCAAGCTTCTGCCCGAACAGCGCGCGGATTTCCGCCAGATTTTCGAGGTCATGGCAGGCCTGCCGTGCACCATTCGCCTGCTCGACCCGCCGCTGCACGAATTCCTGCCGCACAACGACCGCGAGTTCGAAGAGCTGTCCGACACCACCGGTATCGGGGTAACGCAGCTTCGCCGCAGGGCGGAAGAATTACATGAATTCAATCCGATGCTGGGACATCGTGGATGCCGTCTGGGTATCACATACCCCGAAATCTACGAGATGCAGGCGCGCGCCATCTTCGAGGCGGCCTGCGATGTCGCCGAGGAAAGCGGGGAAGCGCCCGTGCCGGAAATCATGATTCCGCTGGTGGCCACCCGCCGCGAACTCGCGCTGCTGAAGCAGCTTGTCGACAGGGTCGCAGGGGAAGTCTTCGAAAGCCGCGGCCGGACGCTCGATTACCTCGTCGGGACGATGATCGAATTGCCGCGCGCTGCGCTGATGGCTGGCGAGATTGCCAACGAGGCGATGTTCTTTTCCTTCGGAACCAATGACTTGACGCAGACGACGCTGGGGGTTTCGAGGGACGACGCAGGCGGCTTCCTCGCGACTTATGTCGACAAGGGAATCTTCCCGCGCGATCCGTTCGTCAGCCTCGACATCGACGGCGTGGGCCAACTCGTCGAACTTGCCGCAGAACGCGGACGCGCGACGCGCGGCGATATCAAGCTCGGGATTTGCGGCGAGCATGGCGGCGATCCGGCCAGCATCGCGTTCTGCGAAGCGACCGGGCTCGATTACGTCAGTGCCTCGCCTTACCGCGTGCCGATCGCGCGGTTGGCGGCGGCGCAGGCTTCGCTACGTTCCAGCTAGGGATCGGCGGCCGGTCAGGGTGATGATCTCGAAGGTTTCCGTGACCTTCCCGTCGTCATCGGCCTGATCGAGAAACGCGCTGCTTGCGCGTGCAAGGGCCTCCTTGCCCAAGGGCGGCGCATGATCGGCCAGGGCATTGCCCAGTGCCTGGTCGCGCAGATCCGACACCAGTCGGTCCAGTGCGCCATAGCGAACCTTCAGGGTGAAAGTGTCGACGACCGGGTCCTTCCAGCCTGCGCGCTGCAAAAGGTCGGGGGCGGCGCGGGCATCGACCAGCGGATGCATCCGCGCAGCGGTCCGCCCCTTCTCCGCAGCCATCATCGCCCTACGCAAGTGCCGCAGGCTTCCGCCGCCGACAAAACTGGCAATGACGAGTCCGCCTGGCGCGAGCGCATTGCGAGCATGGATCAGGGCTCCGGGCAAGTCGTTGACCGCGTCCAGTTCGCCCGAAATGCCGATAAAATCGAAACCTCGCCCCGGACTATCCAGATCGTAGGGGCGCTCCAGATCGAGAAAGGGCAGGGCGGTGACGGTGGCCGGGGCGAGGTGGGATAGAAGTTCTCCGCTGACCTGTCCGACCAGCAAGGCCCTGTCCGGCTCTGCCCGGACGAACTGAAGCCGCTCGGTCATGTCGGCCGCAATCTCATCGCTGATGAAACGCGCAGCCGAGGGATCGCGCTCCTGCCGGCTGGCGGCGCGAAGACTACGGGCGCGGCGACGGTCGGAACTAAAAATCTGGGGAACTTGTATCTGGGACATGCCCCGCCTCCTGACGCGCTTGCCTGTCCGCGGCAAGAGGTGCAGCACGGACAGAATGTCTTTCCCTTCGAGACTTGCCGGCGCGCTGAAGCCGATGATCGACTTGGCCTACCCGCCGCGCTGCCCCCTGTGTGGCGATGCGCTGGGGACGCAGGAAGGGCTTTGCCTCGATTGCTGGGCGCAGCTGGACATTCCGGGCGCGCCCCAATGCAGCGCCTGCCAGAGGCCGTTGCCCGCATCCCTCGGCATGGATGACGCGCCGCTTTGCGCGCCGTGCATGAAGGAGGCGCCGCGCCATTCCGGAATTGCCGCAGCGACGTTCTACAATGATGCCTCACGAAAACTGATCCTGTCGTTCAAGCATGGCGGGCGGATCGCACTTGCCCGCATGATGGGACGGTTGATGGCCGCGCGGCTCGGACCCCTGGACCCGGAGACGGTGCTCGTCCCGGTGCCGCTGCATCGATGGCGGATCTGGAGGAGGGGGTACAACCAGTCGGGCTTGCTGGCGAACGAGATCGCACGGATCACCGATGCCGGCGTCGTTCTCGACGCCCTGGAACGGACCGTTGCCACACCGAGCCTCGGGGGGCTCGGCAGGCAAGCGCGCAGCAAGGCCCTGCATGGCTCCATCCGGGTGTCCGCGAGAGGCCTGCGAATGATCGCGGGACGACGCGTCGTCTTGGTCGACGATGTCATGACGAGCGGCGCCACGGCCGATGCGTGCCTGACTGCATTGCTGAAAGGCGGCGCCCACGATGTCCGCATCGCCTGTTTTGCGCGGGTCGTCGATGGAGAGCGAGGGGGAAGTCGCCCGGTCGCAGCAAAAGCAGAAAACGAAACGCCCGAGGTCCCTTTCGGAACCCCGGGCGCCGCGTGACGAAACTTTTCCGGTTTCCGGCGGCCTTCCCCCGATGGCCGAGCTGGGAACCCGGTCCCTCATCCGTCAAATGATACCGGCCTCTTGACCGGCACCCTCTCCCCAAAACCTGGCTGCAAACTGCAATCCAAAATGTGGGCGACGTCGCTACGTCGTAGGACAAGATGTTCCATTTGCGCGGCCAATGAGGAAGAGGCATTAGCCACAACTGCCGATTTCGCATCGCGCCTGTGACGTAACTGCAACAACTATAGCGTGGACCGATCAACGACATGGAACAGCCGACCAAAGAAGAGCGAGAAAGCGGCAAGACTTTCCTGCCCAAGTTCGATGACAATGGACTGCTGACCGCCGTCGTAACGGATACAGCGACAAACGACATTCTGATGGTCGCGTTCATGGACCGCGAGGCGCTGGATGCGACGGTGAAGACAGGGCTCGCACATTTTCATTCGCGGTCGCGCGGGAAGCTTTGGCAGAAGGGCGAAAGCTCCGGAAATGTCCTGCGCGTAAACGAGGTGCTGGTCGACTGCGACCAGGACGCGATCATTCTGCAGTGTGAGCCTGCAGGGCCCACCTGCCATACCGGCGCGCGCAGCTGTTTCTATCGCCAGTTGGAGGGCGGTGTTCTCCGGAACGTAACATCTTGACCTTTACGTAAGGGGGATGTAGGCGGGTGGCATGTCAGCCACCACCGCAAAGCGTGAATACGCGCATCTAGAGCGTCCCGACGAACTCGCCAGGGAACAGTTTTCGATTTCCGACCTGACGAGCGAATTCGACTGCACTGCGCGTGCGCTGAGATTCTACGAAGACGAAGGACTTATCGCACCCGCCCGGGTCGGTTTGACGCGGGTCTATTCCAAGCGCGACCGTGCGCGCCTCGCATGGATCATGCGCGCGAAGAATGTCGGCTTCAGCCTGACCGAGATCAAGGAGATGATCGATCTCTACGACCTTGGCGACGGTCGCGTCGAACAGCGGCGCGTTACGGTCGAGAAATGCCGTGCCCATGTCGCGAAGCTGAAACGGCAGCGTGACGATATCGATTCGTCGATCAGCGAGCTGTCCGAATTCATCGAACATATCGAGACAATCGATCCGGTGAAGTGACCTTACCGGCCTTCGGGCCGACCACCCCCCCGAACCAAACCACTCGTCCACAAAGGATAATTGATGCCCACCTATACTGCCCCGACGCGTGACACCCGTTTCGTCGTGAACGAACTTCTCGACCTGGCGAGCTACGGCAACCTGCCGGGTTTCGAGAGCGCGACGCCGGACATGATCGATACCGTCATCAACGAAGCCGGCAAATTCTGCAGCGAAGTCCTTCACCCCCTGAACCAGGTCGGTGACCAGCAGGGCTGCACGCGCCACGACGACGGCAGCGTCACTACGCCGGAGGGGTTCAAGGAAGCCTTCGCACAGTATGTGGAAAGCGGCTGGGGCACGATCGCCTCTCCCGAAGAGTTCGGCGGGCAGGGGATGCCGCACGTGATGGGCTTCGTGGTCGAGGAATTCATGGCCACGTCCAACATGGCTTTCGCCATGTATCCGGGCCTGACGACCGGCGCCATCGCGGCGCTGACTGCTGCCGGTACGGAAGAGCAGAAAGCGATGTATGTGCCGAACATGATCGCCGGAAAGTGGCTCGGCACCATGAACCTGACGGAGCCGCATTGCGGTACCGATCTCGGCATGATCCGCACGAAGGCCGAACCCCAGGCGGATGGCAGCTACGAGATTACCGGGACGAAGATCTTCATCTCGGCCGGCGAGCATGACCTGACCGAGAACATCGTCCACCTGGTTCTGGCCAAGACGCCGGGCGCACCGGACAGCTCGAAGGGGATCTCGCTCTTCGTGGTGCCCAAGTTCCTCGTGAACGAGGACGGGTCGCTGGGTGAGCGCAACGGCGTGTCCTGCGGCTCGATCGAGCACAAGATGGGTATCAACGGCAACGCGACCTGCCTGCTGAACTATGACGGCGCGAAAGGCTGGATGGTCGGCGAGGAGAACAAGGGTCTCGCCGCAATGTTCGTGATGATGAACGCCGCCCGTCTCGGGGTCGGCATTCAAGGCCTCGCACAGTCGGAAATCGCCTATCAGAACGGCGTGACCTATGCGCTGGACCGCCGCCAGGGCCGCGCCCTGACTGGCCCTGCAGAGCCGGAAGCAAAGGCCGATCCGATCTTCGTCCACCCAGACGTGCGCCGGATGTTGATGGACGCCAAGGCGTTCAACGAAGGCATGCGGGCGCTGTGCCTGTGGGGCGCACTGCTCGTCGACCTTTCACACAAGGCGCAGACGGAAGAAGAACGGGCCGAGGCCGACCAGCTGATTGGCCTGATGACCCCGGTCATCAAGGGTTACGGCACCGACAAGGGCTATGAATTCGCGACCAACATGCAGCAGGTCTATGGCGGCCACGGCTACGTCAAGGAATGGGGCATGGAGCAGTTCGTGCGCGATGCCCGTATCGCCATGATCTACGAAGGCACGAATGGCGTGCAGGCGATGGACCTGTGCGGCCGCAAGCTTGCCAGCAAGGGCGGGGCGGCGATCCAGGCGTTCTTCAAACTGATCGGTGAAGACATTGCCGAGGCGAAGAAGGACGATGATCTCGCACCGATGGCCGGGAAGCTCGAAAAGGCGCTTGGCGAACAGCAGGCCGCGACGATGTGGTTCATGCAGAACGCCATGCAGAACCCGAACAATCTGGGGGCTGGTGCCCATCACTACATGCACCTGATGGGCATCGTGACGCTCGGCCTGATGTGGCTGCGCATGGCCAAGGTCGCGAAGGAAGCGCTTGCCGGCTCGCCCGAAGACAAGGCGTTTTACGAGACCAAGCTGGCGACCGCGCGGTACTATTTCGACCGCTTCGTTCCCGATGCGGGGGCACTGCGCCGCAAGATCGAGGCAGGTAGCGAAAGCATGATGGCCCTGCCAGAAGAGGCTTTCGCCACGGCAGCCTGATTGAAAAACGTCTAGGCAAAATGGAAGGGCGGCTCCGGAATGGAGCCGCCCTTTCTCGTTCAGGGGAAGACCGACCGCATGCGTGAAAGGGCCAAAACCTGCTCGTTCAGGTCGGAAACGGTGTCCGCATTGCCGTATCCGTAATCGTCGTTCGGGCCGACATACTGGACGACCAGCGCATCCCTGCGCGATATGGCCTGCACGGCATCGTAATAGAGCGAATACCGCGCTGCCATCTGCGGGGCGAGATGGCTCACCTGACCGCGTACCGGGATCAGGTCCGGATCGCCCCAGATGTCTTTTGCGCCATACCCCATGCAATTGACGATGACCCGTTCGGGCAGTGCCAGCACCTCTTCGCGGGATGCGAATCGTCGCCGGACGACCGAACCGCCAGCGGCGGCGAATCGGCGTTGCAACAGCGCGAAATACTGGTCGATGTTGAAAACCATCGTCGTGCTTTGTCGCACGGGAACGTTGGGAAACGGTTTCTCGGTTTCGTCCAGCATCCGGCCACGTGGCAGAAGACCGCGAAGACGCCCCCACAGGTGCAACCAGTCGCGGCGCGCATCAACATCCGGCTCGCTGCCGCCGCCAATTCCGTATTGCGGCAGAATCTCGACCGGCTTGCCGGCCCTCTCCATCGCACTCCAATGCTCCGGAAAGCTCGTGCGCGCCCACCATTCCCAGCGGTCGGCAAAACCCGGCGCGACGCCGCTGCCAAGTCCGATCCGGCTGCTGGGAGACCATACCCCCGTGGCGCCCGCCGATGCAGTTTCTCCGGCAAGCTTGTCGGCGTAGAGCGTCACCTGCCTGCCGCTTTCGGCATGGCGGATTGCCGTCGTAAGACCGATGACCCCGCCACCGACAACGGCAACGGGACCGGAGCCTGCCGATCCGGAAAGTCGGACGGCCTCCGCCGCGCAGCCCCAGGATAGCGACCAGCCCGAACCGCCGTGACCGTAATTATGGATGACGCCGGTTTCACCGAACTGCTCGCGTTCTAGTCTGGGGCCGGAGGCGCGAAACGGGCGAAGGCAAACGAGCATGCGCCGGACCAGTTCTGGCTCGAAGCGAAGCGGCGGAAGGGCCGGGGGCCGGAAGGCGGAGGTGACCTGCCGCGGACTGTGCGAACACGCAGCGAGCAACGACACTGCTCCGGCAGACAGAAGACTCCGGCGGGTCAGGTTGCTGTGCACTTCGCCCACTCGGCTTCCTTACCTCAGACCTCAGGCTTCGGGCAGGAAGTCCGGCACCGACAGATACCGCTCGCCGGTATCGTAATTGAAGCCCATGATCCGGCTGCCCGCATCGAGGTCAGGCAGCTTCTTCGCAATCGCCGCCAGCGTCGCCCCGCTCGAAATGCCTACCAGCATGCCTTCTTCGGCTGCGGCGCGCCGAGCCATGTCCTTGGCCGCTTCGGCATCGACCTGGATCGCGCCGTTGATGGACTGGGTGTGCAGGTTCTCGGGAATGAAGCCCGCGCCGATGCCCTGGATCGGGTGAGGGCCGGGCTGCCCGCCATTGATGACCGGCGAGAGCGCGGGTTCGACACCATAAGCCTTCATCTCAGGCCAATGCTTCTTCAGTTCCTCGGCACAGCCGGTCAGGTGGCCACCTGTGCCGACGCCGGTAATCATCGCATCGATCGGCGTGTCGCGGAAATCGTCGAGGATTTCCTGCGCGGTCGTGCGCGTATGCACCTTCCAGTTGCTGTCATTGTCGAACTGGCTCGGCATCCATGCGCCCTCGGTCTGCGAGACGATCTCACCCGCCCGTTCGATCGCGCCTTTCATCCCCTTCGCCTTGTCCGTCAGGTCGAATGTCGCGCCATAGGCGAGCATCAGGCGGCGGCGCTCCAGGCTCATGCTTTCCGGCATGACGAGCACCAGCTTGTAACCCTTGACCGCGGCGACCATTGCCAGGCCGATGCCGGTATTGCCGCTGGTGGGTTCGACGATGGTGCCCCCCGGCTGCAATTTGCCCGCCGCCTCCGCATCCTCGACCATGGCGAGGGCGATACGGTCCTTGATCGAACCGCCGGGATTGGCGCGCTCCGACTTGATCCAGACCTCGTGGTCCGGGAACAGCTTGGCCATTCTGATATGCGGCGTTCCGCCGATGGTCTGGAGGATCGTGTCGGCCTTCATGGGATGTTCTCCTGCAATCTTTCTTCTGGATACTCTTCGTCCAACTCGGGCGGCGGGTCAAAGGTCCGCGTCGTACGCAGCACCGGGAACAGGGTGCTCCACAAGGCGACTGTCACGATCGCACCGATACCGCCTGCGACGACGGCCGCAACCGGACCCACCAGGCTGGCAAGCCAGCCCGACCACGCATCGCCGCCTTCGTTGCTGGCGCTGATGGTGAGCAGGCTGGCGGAGGAAACCCGGCCGCGCTTGTCATCGGGCGTATGCAACTGGACCAGCGACTGGCGGATATAGACGCTGAACATGTCGGCCGCCCCGACGATGAACAGCATCGCGAGGCTGAGCGGCATGTAGGTGGAGAAACCGAATACGATCGTCGCCACACCGAATATGGCAACCGCCCACAGCATCTTCGGGCCGACATTGGTCCGGAGCGGGCGGAAGCTGAAGAAGACCGCCGTCAGCGCGGCCCCGACAGCCGGCGCCATGGCAAGCTGCGCAAGACCGGTCTCGCCAACCTGCAGGATGTCGCGCGCATAGACCGGGAACAGCGCCGTCGCACCGGCCAGGAAGACGGCAAAGAGGTCGAGCGTGATCGCCCCGAGCACCATCTTGTTTTGCACCACGTATTTCACACCGTCCACGATCTGTCCGATGGGCCGCTGCGCTCCGACAATGGCAGAGCGCGGGACATTGCCGATGGTCGAAAGTGCCACGATTGCGAGCAGGAACAGCAGGCAGGCGATGAGATAGGGAAGGGATGGCAGTATGGCGTAGGTATAGCCGCCTACCGCCGGCCCGACGATCATGCCTGCCTGCCACGCAATCGAGGACAGGGCGATGGCGTTGGGCAGGATTGCCTTGGGCACCAGATTGGGGGCCAGGGCGGACAGGGCCGGCCCGTTGAAAGCGCGCACGATGCCCAGCACGATGGCGACCGCGAAGAGTGACGGCAGAGACAGCGAGCCGTGCCACGTCAGCCAGGCCAGCAATGCAGCGCAGCCGAGCTGCAACAGGATGGTCATTCGCCCGAGCAGGGTCCGGCTGAAGCGATCCGCCGCCAGTCCTGCAAACGGCGTCAGCAGGAACAGAGGAATGAACTGCAGCAGGCCGATCAGCGCCAGTTGCCCCGATGCACCTGCCACGCTCATCCCGCTGTCGCGCGCCAGGTTATAGGTCTGCCACCCGATGATCAGCATCATCGCATACTGGCCAAGCGTCATGCTGAGACGCGCGAACCAGTAGGCGCGGAAGTTGTGTACCTTCAGCGGGTGGGTCGGCTGCGGGGCGGTATCGGTCGGTGCAGTACTCACCCGCGCGCCATGGCAGGCGCAAACGGGCGAGGGAAGGGGTTAGCCGACTGGCATGGACCCTATCGTGTCTTTCGCAGGCGGGGATTGGGCTGCAGCGAATCGATAATCTGCAGGAAATCGTCGAGCCGGACGATCCGCTCAAACTGGAATCCGGCGCGGTGGTCGCGGGTCCAAATCGCGTAGGCCTCGATCCGGCCCACAACCGGCAGGCGAATGATGACGCGGTCGCCGCGCGCGATGTCATGCGCATCGTCGACCATGAACCCGTGCGCGGAAAGATTGCTGATATGCATGTTCATGTCGCCATGCTGGTGATGTTCGGCAATCACCGGAAAATCGACCGGGTGGCGCGCCGCGCGGCGCATATCGGTTACTGTTAGCTGTGCACCCACAGACATATTACGCGTCCCTTCGAGTAATACTTGCGAAGGGGCTGTATGCCGCAATTTGCCTGATATTGGGTTAAGCGCCGCTGTCCCGAATTGGCACAACGACACTGAAAACAAACGATTTATCTGGTTACAATTGCGTGTTTCTTTTTACCCAGGCTCAGCTTCGCCTCAACGCCTTCGCCCAGTTCGACCAGGGCCCCGGGATCCGTGACGGCCTGTCCGTCCAGCCTCACTGCGCCCTCGGCAATCTTGCGCTTCGCTTCCTTGTTGGATGCGGTGAAACCAAGTTCGGTCAGGATGGCGCCGATGCGCTTGCCCTCCGTCCCGACGGACAAGGAAGGCAGGTCCTCGCCCGCACCGCCACCGGCAAACGTATCGCGAGCCGTTGCCTGCGCGGAAGCGGCGGCCTCCGATCCGCGAACCATGGTCGTGACTTCGTTGGCGAGGATTTCCTTCGCCGCGTTGATCTCGCTGCCTTCCAATGCTTCGAGCCGTGAAATCTCGTCCAGTGGCAAGTCGGTAAAGATGCGCAGGAAATGGCCGACATCCCGGTCGTCGACATTTCGCCAGTACTGCCAGAAATCGTAGGCCGGCAGCATATCCTCGTTCAGCCAGATCGCGCCGTCGACCGATTTCCCCATCTTCGCCCCGTCCGAACGGGTAATCAGCGGTGCTGTGAAACCGTAAAGTTCACGCCCGTCGATACGGCGGCCCAGCTCGATACCGTTCACGATATTGCCCCACTGGTCGCTGCCGCCCAGCTGCAGGCGGCAATCGTAATCGCGCGCCAGTTTCACGAAATCGTATGCCTGCAGAATCATGTAGTTGAATTCGAGGAACGTCAGCGGCTGCTCCCGGTCCAGTCGCGTGCGGACGGAATCGAAGGTCAGCATCCGGTTCACCGTGAAATGCTTGCCCACGTCCCGCAGCAATTCGATGTATCCAAGCTCGCTCAGCCAGTCGTCGTTATTGACCAGGATCGCGCCCGTTTCGCTGTCGTCGAAGCGCAGGATCTTTTCGAAACTGCTCCTGATCGATGCGATATTCGATGCCAGGACATCGTCTGTCAGCATCTTGCGCATATCGTCCTTGCCCGACGGGTCGCCGACCTTGGCGGTGCCGCCACCCATGACGACGATGGGACGGTGCCCCGCCTGCTGGATACGGCGCAGCAGCATGATCGAGGCGAGGTTGCCGATATGCAGGCTGGCTGCAGTCGGATCGAAGCCGACATAGCCCGTCACCGTTTCCTTCGCCGCCAATGCGTCGAGCGCGCCGGCATCGGTGATCTGGTTCAGATGGCCGCGCTCGGAAAGCAGCGTCAGCAGGTCGGAGGCATATTCGGTCATGCGCGCCCTCTAGCAGCGGCTTTATCGAACCCCAAGAGAGTTGCGTGAAACACTGTAGGCAAGTGTCTTGCAGGCCATCCTTCAGTGGGCGATAGGCGAACGGGTGATGCAGCCACTCGTCCTCCACCCCTCATGCGATCCGGGTCCTATCGAACGGGTCATGGCGGAAATCGAGGCTACGACGGAGGGTTGCCGTGCCCGATTCCGGATCAAGGGCGATCTGCCGCGCGTCATCTTACCCCCGCAAGCGATGGCAGCGCGAGGCGACGGCCTGTGGCGCACCACCTGTTTCGAAATTTTCTGGCAGGCCGACGGCGCCGACGCCTACCGCGAATTCAACCTCAGCCCCTCGTCCAAATGGGCTGCGTACCAGTTCGATGCCCACCGCGAAGGGGGGCGTGATGCTCCGGTAGAGGCACTAGCGATAGCGTCGAGCGCGAGCGACACGGCGCTTTCGCTCGAATGCAGCATCGCGGCTTCCCTGTCTCGGCCCGCGTCCGTTGCCCTCACTGCGGTGATCGAGAACGTGGATGGCTCCATCCAGTTCTGGGCACCGTCCTTTGCCGATGGCAAGCCCGACTTCCACAGCGCGCGCTGCCGCACAATCAGATTGGCTGACCCTGCATGACAACGAAATTCGGACTCGACTGCCTCCTAGAAGACAAGACGCTCCTCGGCGAGCTGAAAGGTCGCCGGGTTGCACTGGTCGCGCATCCCGCTTCGGTGACCGCAAACCTGACCCACAGCCTCGACGCGCTGATCGGTGCCGGCGTCAACGTCTCCAGCGCCTTTGGTCCGCAGCACGGGCTGAAAGGGGACAAGCAGGACAACATGGTCGAAACCGCGGACGAGACCGATCCGCATTACGGCATCCCGATCTTTTCGCTCTACGGCGAAGTGCGTCGTCCGACCGGGCAGATGATGTCGAGCGCGGATGTTTTCCTGTTCGACCTGCAAGACTTGGGCTGCCGGATCTATACCTTCGTCACGACGCTCCTTTACCTGCTGGAAGAGGCTGCAAGGACAGGGAAGTCGGTCTGGGTGCTCGACCGGCCCAATCCTGCCGGTCGACCGGTCGAGAGCACGCTGCTGGTTCCAGGCCATGAAAGCTTTGTCGGTGCGGCACCGATGCCGATGCGGCACGGCCTGACCATGGGTGAAATGGGTCATTGGTTCATCGCGCATTTCGGGCTCGACGTGGATTACCGTGTCATCCGGATGGAAGGCTGGCAGCCGGATGGGGAAGGCCACGGATGGCCGCAGGACCGCGTCTGGATCAATCCCAGCCCCAATGCCGCCAGTGTCAACATGGCGCGGGCCTATGCCGGAACGGTCATGATCGAAGGCGCCACGGTGAGCGAGGGAAGGGGCACGACGCGGCCCTTGGAAGTCCTGTTCGGCGCGCCCGATCTCGATGCAAAGGCGGTGCTGGCGGAGATGCGCCGGATCGCCCCCGAATGGATGGCAGGCTGTACGCTGAGGGACTGCTGGTTCGAGCCTACATTCCACAAGCATCAGGGGCAGCTCTGCAACGCCTTGATGGTGCATGCCGAGGGGCCGGGCTACGATCACGATGCCTTCAGGCCGTGGCGGCTCCAGGCGCTGGCATTCAAGGCCATTCGTTCGCTGTATCCGGACTACGACCTGTGGCGGGGCAAGGATTTCAAGTACGAATATACCGATGATGTCCTTGCTATCGACGTCATCAATGGCGGGCCATCCTTGCGCGAATGGGTCGACGATCCCGGTGCAACCCCTCATGATCTCGACCAACTGGCGAGCGTCGACGAGGCGTCGTGGATCGCCGATGTTCGGGATCACCGTCTGTACTGATGGCGACGCTTCCACCGGAACCCGCGCTTGCTCCGGCAGAGGTGGACAGCCGCCTCGCGGCCAATCCGGTCGACCTGACCGCGCTGCTTGCAAAGGCGGACTGGTCGCTCAGGGCAGGGGACCGGCGTTCGGCCGGCGCGCTGTACGCAGCCGCAGCCGGATCGCCGGACCGTGATCATTCGCAAGCCTCGCCCGACCGCGTGAGGGCAGCGCAGGCCAGCATGGCGCTGCAGCAAGCCTATGTCGATCACATGATGCAAACCCTGTCGGCCGCCGGGTTCGGGAGGTCCCACTGGCATCCCCGCTTTGCCAAGGCGCTCGACATCATGACCGGCCAGCGCCCCCGCGATCCTGTTACGACCGCGTGGCCGCAAATGCCCGGCGTCTTCTTCTATCCGGACCTGCCAGATATCGACTTCATCGAAGCGGATCCGGACTGGGCCGGGGAGGTCGAAGCGGCGACCGATGCCATTGCCAGCGAATTGGACGCGCTGCGGGGCGCCGACGACGCCTTCGAGGCCTATGTTTCGGGCCAGAGCGGTGCGGCGCAGAACGATTATCACGGCATGCTCGGCAACCGCGACTGGAGCAGCCTTCACCTTGTCGAGAATGGTGCGCGCAAAGCCCGACCGGCATCCGCGACCTTGCACGCGCTGGACGCCGCCCCATTGTGCGAGATTGACGGCCGCACGCCCTCGGTCCTGTTTTCGCGCCTGACTGCTGGCGCGCACATTCCGCCACATACTGGCATGCTCAATTTCCGCGTCATCTGCCATTTGCCGATCATCGTGCCCGGGAATGGAGAGATCAGGGTCGGCGGCGCGCGCAGGACGTGGGAGAAGGGCAAGCTGCTCGTCTTCGATGATAGCGTCGAACACGAGGCATGGAACCGTTCGCAGGAAGAACGGATCGTGCTGATCTTCGACATCTGGAAGCCCCAGATCGAAGACATCGAGAAGGCCCAGCTCAGAACGCTGTTCGGCGCCGTGGACAGTTTCTAGAGGCGTGGAGGCCGGTGATCGACCGCCTCCGCCTGCTCAGCCTCCGTTCTTGCGGCTGAGCTCCCGCATCGCTTCGTCCAGGCCTTCCAGCGTCAGGCCGTACATCCGGTCATTCACCAGTTGCTTGATCATCTTCGTGCTCTGGGAATAGCCCCATTGCTTTTCCGGCACCGGGTTCAGCCACACGGTCGCGGGATAGGTATTGGTGACGCGCTGCATCCAGGTCGCGCCCGCTTCCTCATTCATATGCTCCACGCTTCCGCCTGCATGGGTAATCTCGTAGGGGCTCATCGCGGCGTCGCCGACAAACACGATCTTGTAGTCGTGGCCGTATTTGTGAAGGATATCCCACGTCTTTGTCCGCTCGGACCAGCGCCGGCGGTTATCCTTCCACACGCCTTCGTAAAGGCAATTGTGGAAGTAGAAGAATTCGAGGTTCTTGAACTCGCTGGTCGCTGCGCTGAACAGCTCTTCGACGACCTTTATGAACGGATCCATCGAACCGCCGACATCGAGAAACAGCAGCAGCTTCACAGCATTGCGGCGCTCGGCGCGCATGTGGATGTCCAGCCAGCCCTGCTTTGCCGTCCCGTCGATCGTCGCATCCAGATCGAGCTGGTCCTGCGCGCCTTCCCGGGCGAAGCGGCGCAGGCGGCGCAGTGCCATCTTGATGTTGCGCGTTCCCAGTTCCTTGGTGTTGTCTAGGTTCTTGAACTCGCGCTTTTCCCAGACTTTCACCGCACGCTTGTGACGGCTTTCGCCGCCGATGCGGACGCCTTCCGGGTTGTACCCGCCATGGCCGAAGGGCGAGGTACCGCCAGTGCCGATCCACTTGTTTCCGCCCTCGTGCCGCTCTTCCTGTTCCTCGAGCCGCTTCTTGAGCGTGTCCATTAGCTCGTCCCAGTCGCCGAGCTTCTCGATCTCGGCCATTTCCTCTTCGGAAAGGAATTTCTCCGCGACCGCTTTCAGCCAGTCTTCGGGGATTTCGACCGGGTTCTGACCGTAATCGGTCAGTATGCCCTTGAACACTTTCTGGAAGACCTGGTCGAACGTATCGAGCATGCCCTCGTCCTTCACGAACGTGGCGCGCGAGAGGTAGTAGAACGCCTCGGGCGTTTGCTCGATCACGTCCTTGTCGAGCGCTTCGAGCAGGGTCAGGTGCTCCTTGAAAGACGCACCGATCCCTGCCTCGCGCAGTTCATCCATGAAATTGAAGAACATCGGCCGGCCCGCCTTACGTCTGGCGCCGCGACATGAACGCCAGTCGTTCGAACAGCATCACGTCCTGCTCGTTCTTCAGGAGCGCGCCGTGCAGCGGGGGAATCGCCGTGTTCGGATTGGCATCCTGAAGGACCTCGAGCGGCATGTCCTCGTTCATGAGAAGCTTCAGCCAGTCGAGCAGTTCGCTGGTCGAAGGCTTCTTCTTCAGACCGGGAACTTCGCGGATTTCGTAGAAGACATCCATCGCCTTCTTCACCAGCGTCTTCTGGATGTCGGGGTAATGCACCTCGATGATGTCCTGCATCGTCTCCCGGTCGGGGAACTTGATGTAGTGGAAGAAGCAGCGGCGCAGGAATGCGTCCGGCAATTCTTTTTCGTTGTTCGAGGTGATGACGACGATCGGGCGTTCGTTCGCCTCGACCCTCTCTTGCGTTTCGTAAACGTCAAAGCTCATGCGGTCGAGCTCCTGCAGGAGATCATTCGGGAACTCGATATCGGCCTTATCGATCTCGTCGATCAGCAGAACGGGGAGCTGTTCGGAGGTGAACGCTTCCCACAGCTTGCCCTTCTTGATGTAGTTCGAAATGTCGTGAACGCGCTCGTCACCCAGCTGTCCGTCGCGCAGGCGGGCGACGGCATCGTATTCGTACAGGCCCTGCTGCGCCTTCGTCGTCGATTTCACGTTCCATTCGATCAGCGGAGCGCCGATGGCCTTGGCGATTTCGTGGGCGAGGACGGTCTTGCCGGTGCCCGGCTCGCCCTTGACCAGCAGCGGACGGCGCAAGGTCACGGCAGCGTCCACCGCAACCTTCAGGTCGTCTGTTGCGATATAATCGTCGGTGCCTTCGAAACGTTCGGTCATCAGCAGGTATCCCATTGCAACTTGTAATTTGAGAGTGGGCTAGCGAGCGCTTTGGACAAGGGCAAGGGCGACAATCGGCCCTGTTCGGGTGCGAACGATTGGCCAATTTCCTTGCAAGTCAGCGTTCCCTAGCGTCCGATGCGCATGATGCGCTGGGCAATCGATTCCAGCCTCGAATGCTCCAGCGCCGCCTCCGGGTTGTTCCACGACATGGTCAGTACGTGCCACTCGCTGCGGGAGTCGCGCAGGAGCCAGGTGAGGTTCAATACGCCCGGTTCTGATCCGCCCTTGTACCCGGTGTAACTCCACTCTTCGGTCAGCGAGACGGGCATGGCCGGGTAGACGGCGAGAATGTCCCGGGCGACGGGATCGCGCAGTTCGGTAATACGGCCCAGTATGCCTGCAATATCGCGTCCGCTGGCGAACCACTCGATCGTGTCGATCGCTGTCGGACTGCTGAAGCGAGGCGGGACGATCTTCTCAGGATCGCCGCCTACATCGTCGCGGAAATCGGCAAGTATGCGACGCCTGCGATCCTCGTCCGCAGCAAGCCATTTGATCCGGTTCGTCTCGCTGCCTTTCAGCGCGAACAGTTCCAGCGTCGAGAGAAGCGGAATGAGCCGGGACGGCCGGGAGTGCCCGCTGGCAATCACTTCAGCCTCGACATCCCGGCGTCCGACCACGTCGATGAGCACGTCGGTCGCGGTGTTGTCGCTGCCGGCGATCATCTGCGTGGCCAGTGTCTGCAAAGTGACTGGCGCGCCCTCGGGCCACAAATGCATCGTACCGCTGGGGAAGCTGCGGACGCCGATCGTCACGACGTCCGACCAGTCGCGTTCGCCGGCCTCGATCGATCGCGTCAAGGCGGAAAGCACGTAGAGCTTGAAGGTGGAGCCGATGGCCATCTGCCGGTCACTGCCGATATCGAGGATCGCATCGTCAGGTCGGCCGAGCGGGGCGAAATACGCGCTGACCGTTCCGGGCAGGCCTGCAAGGTCAGCGCGGATATCGGCCAGCGAATCGTCGACCGGCGTGAAGCTCGAAAGCATCAGGCCGGCAATCTTGTGCGGCGGGTTCGGGTCGAGCGTGATCGGGCCACTCGCTATCGCATTCTCGAAGCGCAGGTAGACTGTCCCCATGAAGGGTCCGCGCGGATCAACCCGTTCCACACCGACGAATTCACCGTATTGCGCCGTGATTTGCGCCACGAGCTGCGCAAACCGATCGGGGGGCACTTCTGCCAGGAATTGAGAGCCGAAGAGGGTTTCAGCATCGCCGCTCCCGCGGAAGATATCGCCCAGCGCCTCCGTCCGCGATTCCAGCTCCCTCGAGACGGGCGCGTCCTGCGCTGCCGCAGGGAGGGGTGACATGCCCAGCAGGCAAGCGGCGATTAGCAGGCAGGTCGTTCTCATGTCCGTCTTTTGCGAGCAGTCATCGCGACATGCAACGGGTCTGGCTCTCGCGGGGCGGGCTGCTACACCCGCTTGCCACAAGGAGATTTCATGCCGACCGAGACCATAGCGATCACCACCGATGCAGGCCATGAACTGTCAGGCTCTCTGGAATTGCCTACCGGGCTGGTGCGGGGTGCAGCGCTGTTCGCCCATTGCTTCACCTGCACCAAGCAGAGCCGTGCTGCAGTGGCTGTCGCTCGCGCACTCGCGCGGGAGGGAATCGCTACCTTGCGGTTCGATTTTACCGGTCTCGGCGGCAGTGAAGGAGAGTTTGGCCGGGCTGGTTTCGCGAGCGATGTGTCGGACCTTGTTTCCGCGGCACGTGCCCTGTGCGACAGGTTCGGTGATGGCATATTGCTGGTCGGGCACAGTCTCGGCGGCGCGGCGGTGCTGGCCGCAGCCGACGATATCGGTCCGGGCAAGGTCGCGGCCATCGCGACGATCGGTGCCCCGTCCGATGTTCCGCACGTGCTGCATAACGTGAAGGGCGACATCGAGGCGATCGAACGAGACGGGCAGGGCGATGTCACGATCGGTGGCCGGCCTTTCAGCCTGAGCCGCGAGTTCCTCGACAAGACGCGCAGCACCGATCTGTTGGCCGAAGTCGGCAAGCTTCGGCTGCCTGTACTCATCGCCCATTCGCCGACCGACCAGGTGGTTTCCATAGACCACGCATCGCATCTCTTTCAGGCAGCCAGGCATCCCAAGAGCTTCGTCAGCCTGGAAGGCGCGGATCATCTCCTGACCAAGCCGGAAGACGCCGCCTTTATCGCGGCTATCATTGCGGGCTGGGCCCATCGCTACCTGCCGCTGAAAAGCGACTGGCCGATGCCCGATGACGGCGTGGTGGTCCGCAGCGGACATGGCAGGTTCGGCACGGAGGTCCATACGACGAGCCATCGCTTCGTGGCCGACGAGCCCACCGGCTATGGCGGGGACGATACGGGCCCGACGCCCTACGATCTCCTCAATGCAGCGCTTGGCACTTGCACGGTCATGACGATGCAGATGTATGCCGACCGCAAGAAGATGCCTCTGGAAGGCGTGAGCATCCACGTCACCCATGAACGCAAGCACGAAGAGCAATGCGATCACGTGGAGGCGATGCAGGAAAGCCTTCAGGTGCAGGCGCTAAACCGCGTCATCACGATCGAGGGCGACGGATTGACAGAAACCGACCGGGCGAAGCTGATCGAAATCGCCGACAAGTGCCCCGTCCACCGGACGCTGGAGGGCCACCTGCATATCCATACGCGAACCACAGACCCAAAAGCTGGGTGATGCGCGCCTCACCATGACGAAGGATTAGCTGGCGACGACCCTGATTGCAGCGTCAGGCGTCGATCATATCCCGGTCGAGCTCGCCGGCCCGGTTCTGGATGAAGTTGAACCGGTGTTCGGGATTGCGGCCCATCAATCGGTCGACCAGTTCCTTCACGGCATGACGCTGCTCGTGTTCGGCCGGCAGGGTTATGCGGATCAGGCTGCGCGTATCGGGGTCCATGGTCGTTTCACGCAATTGCTGCGGGTTCATTTCGCCCAGACCCTTGAAGCGTCCGACATCGACCTTCTTGCCCTTGAAAACGGTCGCCTCCAGTTCTTCGCGATGCGCCTCATCCTGCGCATAGCGGCTCTCCTTGCCTGCGGTCAGGCGATAGAGCGGGGGCTGGGCGAGATAGAGATGTCCACCGCGCACGATATCCGGCATTTCCTGGAAGAAGAACGTCATCAGAAGCGTCGCGATATGCGCCCCGTCGACATCGGCATCGGTCATGATGATGATCCGGTCGTAGCGAAGCGTTTCCGGGTCGCAGTCCTTTCGCGTGCCGCAACCCATGGCCAGCGTCAGGTCCGCAATCTCGCTGTTGGCGCGGATCTTGTCGGCCGTGGCGCTGGCGACATTCAGGATCTTGCCCCGGATCGGAAGGATGGCCTGGGTCTTCCGGTTACGCGCCTGCTTGGCGCTTCCGCCCGCGGAATCACCCTCGACGATAAACAGTTCGGTTTCGCCGTCGCCTTCTCCGCTGCAATCGGTCAGCTTTCCGGGGAGGCGCAGCTTCTTGGCATTGGTCGCCGTCTTGCGCTTGATTTCCCGTTCCTGCTTGCTTCGCAGGCGCTCGTCCATTCGCTCCATCACGCTGCCGAGCAGCGCCTTGCCGCGTTCCATATTGCCCGAAAGCCAGTGGTCGAAATGATCGCGCACGGCGTTCTCGACGAGCCTTGCCGCTTCCGGAGAGGTCAGGCGGTCCTTCGTCTGGCTCTGGAACTGGGGGTCGCGGATGAAGACGGAGAGCATGACTTCACCGCCGGTCATGACGTCGTCGGCGGTAATGTCCTTTGCCTTCTTGGCTCCGGTCAGCTCGCCGAATGCGCGAAGCCCCTTGGTAAGCGCGGCGCGCAAACCCTGTTCGTGCGTGCCGCCATCGGGCGTCGGCACGGTGTTGCAGTACCAGCTGGTCGAACCGTCCGACCATAGCGGCCACGCGATCGCCCATTCGACGCGCCCCTGTCCGATGCCAGCCTCGTCATCGGGAAAATCCTGGCTGCCGGTGAAAGGTTCGGCGGTAACGCATTCGCGTCCGGAAACCTGTTCCGCCAGATGATCGGCGAGGCCGCCGGGGAACTTGAAGACCGCTTCCGTGGGCACGTCCTCGTTGGCCAGCGCCTCCGCGCATTTCCAGCGGATTTCGACGCCTGCAAACAGGTACGCCTTCGACCGGGCCAGCTTGAACAGACGTGCGGGCTTGAAGGCCCTGTCGCCAAAGATCTCGGTATCCGGCACGAATGTGACGGTCGTGCCGCGCCGATTGGGTACGGGGCCGAGCTTCTGGATGGGCCCCAGCGTCTGCCCCTTCGAAAATTCCTGCGCGTAAAGCTGCTTGTCCCGCGCGACCTCTACCCGGGTCAGGCTGGACAGGGCGTTGACCACACTAACACCGACGCCGTGCAGGCCGCCGCTAGTGGCGTAGGCCTTGCCCGAGAACTTGCCACCCGAATGCAGCGTCGACAGGATGACCTCGAGCGTGGACTTGCCCGGATATTTGGGATGCTCGTCAACCGGTATGCCGCGCCCGTTATCGGCCACGGTGACCCTGTTGCCTTCCTCGACCGTCAGTTCGATCCGGCTGGCATGGCCGGCAACGGCTTCGTCCATCGCGTTGTCGAGCACTTCTGCGACCAGGTGGTGCAGGGCCCGATCGTCGGTGCCCCCGATATACATGCCGGGCCGGCGACGTACCGGCTCCAGCCCTTCGAGGACCTCGATCGAGGAGGAATCGTAATCGCCGCTTGAAGTGGGCGTACCTTCGAAAAGATCGTCTGACATGACAACAGCTATGGGGCCGCACCTCCGGCGTCACAAGCGGCTGCGAAGCGTTTTACGCCTAAATCGGTGGAGATTGCTCAGCCGCCGAAACGCTCGGGCGCGGGATCGAGGATGACGACCGATCCGTCGCGGACCTGCCGGACTTCCATCGCGCGCTCGACCTCGCCACTGCGCTCGAACCGGAAGGCCCCGTCCAGACCGAGGAACCCGCCATCATCGCGAAGATCGCGCACGGGGAAAGTACGACCGACCCGCCAGTCGCGTGCGACCCTCAGGGTCAGCAGCACGGCATCGTAGCCCAGCGTTGCGACGCGAAAGGGCTGGCTTCCGAAGCGGTCGCGATAGCTTTCGGAAAAGCGCTTGAACCGCGCATCGGACACGGACGAGAAGATGGCGTCCCGCAGCGGGGCCGACCGGGTCACGGAGCTTTCGCCGCTCCACAATTCGGTGCCGATCAGCTGGGTGGCGCCCTGACCGGACGGCTTGAGGACTCCTGCAGCCCTTTCCGCGAAGCGCGCATTATCCGCGAGAACGACGGCATCGTACCCTCCAGCCTGCCGCAGACGCTGCGCTGCGCTGATGATTGAGGTATTCCCGCGGGAATAGCGCTCTGTCGATACCAGGCCCCCACCGGTATCGCGCAGGGCCGATGCCAGCGACGCCTCCGCGCGGCGGCCATATTCGCCTTCGGGTGCAAGGATGGAGAAGTTTCGCGCACCCCTGCTGCGGGCATATTCGACCGACCGGCGGATCGACTGGGTCGGCAGATTACCCATCACGAACACGTCCGGGCCGGCTACCTCGTTATCGTTCGAGAAAGAGATCAGGGGGACTTCGGCAGTCCGCGCCTCTGCCAGGACCAGCGGGACATTTTCCGCCATCAGCGGACCCAGGATCAACTTGTTGCCGTCATTGACCGCGCGGCGTGCAGCTTCGCGCGCGCCCGTCGACGTATCGTAAGTGGTGATCCGCAGATTGCTCGCATCGGTGTCGAGGATCGCCATGGTCGTCGCATTGGCAATCGACTGGCCCACATTCGCGTTTCCACCCGACATCGGCACCAGCAGTGCGACACGGTGACGCTCGGTATCGCCGGAGGGCAGGGCGGTCGCGCTCGGTTCCGGTGCAGGCGTCGTCGGTGCAGCTTCGGGAGGCGGCGGAGCGGACGAAGGCGCGCCCGGAATGATCTGGCAGCCGCCCAGCAGGGCCGCAGTCCCGGCGACGACGAACGCGCGCTTGCCCAGATTGAAACCCTTCATAACTTGCCACTCCCTCGCTGCGTGGTTCATGGGCGTATTCGTGGACAGGACCAGCCAGACCGAACCCCTTCCCGCGGGGCTGTATATCGTCGCCACGCCGATTGGCAATCTTGGCGACATCACCATGCGCGCCGCCGATATACTGGCGCGGTGCGACGGCGTCGCGTGCGAGGATACGCGCGTCACCGGCAAGCTCATGAAGCATCTCGGCCTGTCGAAACCGCTCTGGCGATACGACGATCACGCAGGCGAGAAAGACCGTGCGCGGCTGGTCGCATCGATGCACGACCGTGCGGTCGCGTTGGTCAGCGATGCCGGAACGCCGCTTGTCAGCGATCCGGGCTACCGGCTGGTCAACGATTGCAGGCAAGCCGGGATTGCCGTGACCACCCTGCCGGGGGCGTGCGCTGCCGTGGCGGGACTGACGCTGTCGGGCCTGCCCAATGACAGGTTCCTGTTCGCCGGGTTCCTGCCTTCGAAGGACAAGGCTCGCAAAAAAGTACTGGAGGAACTGGGCGGGATCGACGCGACACTGGTTTTCTACGAAACCGGTCCGCGCTTGCTGAAGAGCCTGGCGGCCATTTCCGAGGTGCTGGGCGCGCGCGACATTGCCGTGGGCCGCGAACTCACGAAACTGCACGAGGAATGCAGACGTGGCCTGCCCGATGGCCTTGTTGCGTTTTATGAAGCGCACCCTCCGAAAGGCGAGATCGTCCTCATGATCGGGCCCGCAGATCCCCACATGGTCCAGCACGACGTGGACGCGCTATTGCGGGATGCCATGGGCCAGATGAAGGCGTCGCAGGCCGCGGCGAGTGTTGCCCGGATGACGGGTAGCGATCGCAAGGCGCTGTATGCCCGGGCGCTGGAGCTCAAGAACCAGTGAAGCGTCAGAAGGCGGAGAAGCAGGGCCGGGACGGGGAAACCCGCGCTGCGCTGTGGCTGCAAGCCAAGGGCTGGCGTATCCTTGCACGGCGGACGAAAACCCCGCGCGGCGAGATAGACCTGATTGCCAAGCGGGGCGGCATCGTCGCTTTCGTAGAAGTCAAATGGCGCCGCCACGCCGCCGACCTCGACCATGCAATAGACGAACGCCGCCTTTCGCGCGTGGCGGCGGCGGTGGAATGCGTCGCGCATGAATATGCGGCCGAGGGGGAGGATATCCGGGTCGACGTAATCCTGCTTGCACCCGCCACCCTGCCACGCCACATCGCCAACGCCTGGCAACCTTAGGAAACAACAGATGACCCTGCGAATAGCTGTCCAGATGGACCCGATGGAAAGCGTCAAGATCGCGGGCGATTCCAGCTTTGCCCTGATGCTGGGGGCGCAGGCGCGCGGCCACGAGATCTTCCATTACGATGTCGGCACGCTGGCTTGGGAATCCGATGGAACCCCTCGAGGCAGGATTACCGCCCATGCCGCACCGGTCGAGGTGCGGCGCGTGGAGGGCGACCATTTCACCATGGGCGATCGCCGGCAGGTGGACCTCGCGCACGATATAGACGTCATCCTGATGCGGCAGGACCCGCCTTTCGACCTTGGCTATATCAGCGCGGCGCTGCTTCTCGACAGGCTGAAGGGGCAGACGCTGGTATCGAACGACCCCCGCGAGGTCGTGAATGCCCCCGAGAAAATGTTCGTCCTGGATTACGCGCAGTTCATGCCGCAGACCCTGATCGCGCGGACTATGGACGAGGTGCGCGCGTTCCAGCAGAAGCACGGCGCCGTCGTCGTGAAGCCACTGCACGGCAATGGCGGCAAGGCAATCTTCAAGCTCGACGCCGACGGGACGAATGCGTCTGCCCTGTTCGAGGTGTTCAACCAGACATGGCCGGAGGCGCACATGGTCCAGCCTTTCCTCCCCGAAGTGAGCGAGGGCGACAAGCGCATCGTGCTGGTCGACGGAGAGTTTGCCGGTGCCATCAATCGCAAGCCGGGGGTGGGCGAGTTCCGCTCCAACCTCGCACAGGGCGGCTATGCCGAAGCGGCGACCCTGACCGCTCGCGAGGAAGAAATCTGCGCGGCCATGGGTCCGGAACTGGCGCGCCGGGGCCTCACCTTCGTGGGCATCGACGTGATCGGCGGCAAATGGCTGACGGAAATCAACGTGACCAGTCCGACCGGGATCGTGGCCATCGACCGGTTCAACGGCAGCGATACGGTCGGCGCGATCCTCGACGCGGTCGAACGTCGCCATGCAGCAATGGTCGCCGCCGCCTGACCGGCTGATTACCGAGGCACGTCGGCGCATCTCGCGCATTTGTCAGCCATGGACGATTTTGTTGTCAGCCTGATCGAGCGCCTCGGCTATGCAGGGGTCGCGATCCTGATGGCGCTGGAAAACATCTTTCCGCCCATGCCCTCGGAAGCAATCATGGGCGCAGGGGCGCTTGCCATCGAACGTGGCAGCATGGATTTCTGGCCGCTTCTGATCGCCGGCACGATCGGGACGACCCTGGGCAATTACGTGTGGTTCTGGGCAGGCGACAAATGGGGCTATGAAAGGCTGGGGCCGTTCATCGACCGCTGGGGCAAGTGGCTCACCATGGAATGGGAAGACGTGGAACGTGCCTCCGATTTCTTCAGGAAGCACGGGCAATGGGTCGTCTTCATCCTACGTGCGACCCCGATCATGCGCACGATGATTTCCCTGCCCGCGGGCCTCGCGCATATGGGCACGCTCAAGTTCCTGCTGTTCACGGCAGCCGGCGCGGCGCTTTGGAATGTCATGCTGATCGTCGGGACCCAGTGGCTGTCCCGGACCTTCTCAGACATCGACAATATCGTCAGCGGGGTGATCGTCGCGATCATGGTGCTGGCCGTGGCGGGCTATGTCCTGCGCCTCGTAACATGGAAACCGCGCGCGGATAGGTGAGGCGCTGCGCGCGTCGGTGCTGCAGTCAGTCTTCGTCGCGTTCACGCGGATGGGCGCCGCGATACGCCTCCAGCATCTTCGACGCATCGACCTTTGTGTATATCTGGGTCGAGCCGAGACTGGCATGGCCCAGCAGTTCCTGAAGGCTTCGCAAATCCGCTCCTTCGCCAAGGAGGTGCGTCGCGAAACTGTGCCGCATCGCGTGCGGCGTTGCGGTTTCCGGCAGTCCGAGCGAACGACGCGCCCGGGCCGTCGCCTTTTGCACCATTCCCTGCGACAAGCGCCCGCCTTTTACTCCGCGAAAAAGGGGTTCGTCGTCCTCCAGCGTGAACGGACATGCCCGCGCATAGGCATCGACGGCATCGCGCACTTGCGGCAGGATAGGCACCACCCGCTGCTTCCTGCCCTTGCCGGTGACACGCAGCGTCTCGCCGAGCGGGAGGACCTCTGCCGACAGGGAAAGCGCCTCTGCCACGCGCAGTCCCGCTCCGTAGAGCAGAAGTACGACCGCCCGGTCTCGCGCGCCGACCCATCCTTCGGATGCGTCGCTCTCGATCCTCTCCGCAAGTCCGATTGCTTCATCGGGCGTGACGGGGCGGGGCAGGCCTTTCTTGATCCGCGGTCCCCTGAGCCGGGGGGCGTCCGTTTCCGCCGCGCCGGTTTCGGCCTTGGCGAAGCGGATGAAGGCCTTGATCGCGGAAAGTTCCCGTGCGGCAGAGGCATTGGACAACCCCTCGCTGCGCCGCATGGCAAGATGGCGCCGCACAGCACCTGCATCGAGGCTCGCAACCGTGTCGAACGTTGTCAGTCCCATTGCTTCGGCCAGCCTGCGGGCCGCCGTTCCATAGGCCCTGACAGTGTGGGGCGATCGCCGCAGATCGACGGCGAGATGCTGTTCCCAGCGTTCCAGCACCGATTGATCGCTCATGCGCCGACGAGGTCGCCCGGCACCAATTCGCCGAGGAGACCGTCGAGCAGGGGCATCCCCGCCTGTGTCACGCCAAGGCGGTCGCCGTCCCGCCACAGCAGGCCAAGGTCCGTGTATAGCGCGGCCTTGTCGGGCACGATGAGCTCGCCAGTCGCGAACCCAGTCCGAATGCCCAGCGCAGCAAGGTCGATCCCCTCGCGCAGCCTCAGGCCCATCAGCAAGGCTTCCGACGCCTGTTCCCGCCGATCGAGCGCTTGTTCTTCCGCTATGCCGTGCCCTTGGCTCTCAATGGCAGACAGCCAGTTCTCCGGCTTCTTGTGCCGCTGCGTAGCGCGACCCCCGCGCCGGCCATGCGCACCCGGTCCGATGCCGCAATAGTCGCGGTATCGCCAATAGGTCAGGTTGTGCCGGCTTTCCTGTCCAGGGGCCGCATGGTTGCTGATTTCATAGGCCGGTAGCCCGGCACCCGCCGTCATCTCCTGTGTCACGGTAAAGAGCGTTGCCGCGTCGTCGCCGTCCATCGGTTCGAACGAGCCGGTCCTCACATCAGTCGCAAACCGGGTGCCGGGCTCGATCGTCAATTGATAAAGGGAGAGATGGGATGTGCCGAACGCGATCGCGCGGCGCAGTTCGTCGGCCCATGCGTCCATGCCCTGTCCTGGCCGAGCGTAAATGAGGTCGAAGCTGACGCGGCCGAAAAGCTCCTGCGCATGGTCCAGCGCGGACAGCGCTTCTTCGACGGAGTGCTCACGCCCAAGAAAGCTTAGCGCTTCCCGCTCGAGGGACTGGATACCAAGCGATACGCGGTTGACCCCGGCGTGTGCGAGGTCGGCGAACTTGTCCGCTTCAAAGCTCGTCGGATTCGCTTCCAGCGTAATTTCCATGCCCGGCGCAAAACCCCAGAGACGCTCCGCCTCTGTCAGCAAGGCGGCGACGAGGCGCGGTGGCATCAGGGAGGGCGTGCCTCCACCGAAAAAGATCGATTCCAGCGGCTCGCCGGCAGCCGCATCGGCCTCGTGGCGCATATCGGCCAGCAAGGCATCCTGCCAGAGAACATGGTCCACCTCGGCCCTGACATGACTGTTGAAGTCGCAGTAAGGACATTTCTTCAGGCAAAAGGGCCAATGGATGTATAAGGCTCGGGCCATAGGCGGACCCTCGCGCTGCCTGGGAAAGGAAGTCAAGATGCGTTCGATCAAACCGGTGCTTACCGCTGCTGCGCTGCTCCTCGGTGCCCAAACGGCAATGGCGCAGGACGCGCAGACCTCAGCCGAAACCGGCACGCCGCTGGCGCGGCCCGTCGAACCTGCCGCTGCCGAGGAGCAGATCAGCATGTTCGCTCAAAGCCTGCTGGGCGCGCATAATGACGCGCGGCAGAAAGTCGGCGCACCGCCGCTGCGCTGGAGTGCCACGTTGCAGAATGACGCCGCGCGTTATGCTGCGGTGCTGGCGGAAAAGAACATGATCGAGCATGCCAGCGCAGAAGCGCGAAAGGGCGCAGGCGAGAATTTGTGGATCGGCACGACCGGATTCTATTCGACCAGGGCGATGATCGACGCCTTCCTCAGCGAAGAGCGGTATTTCGAGCCGGGCGTCTTCCCCGACGTATCGACCACCGGCAACTGGATCGATGTCGGGCATTACACCCAGATCATCTGGAAAGACACGCAGGAGGTCGGCTGCGCCGTTGCCAACAATTCGCAGAACGACGTGCTGGTTTGCCGGTATATACCTTCGGGCAATTGGCGCGGCGTGGCGATACCCTGACGAAGCTCAGCCGAACTGGTCGGCGACCAGCTTCGCAAAGGCATCGGCGCGGTGGCTGATCGCATGCTTTTCCGCCGGATCGATCTCTGCGAATGTCTGCTCAAGCCCTTCCGGTACGAATACCGGATCGTAGCCGAAGCCCAGTTCCCCCCGGGGCGGCCACACGAGCGATCCGGGCGCCGTGCCCTCGTACACCGCATGTTCTCCGTCCGGCCAGGCGAGCGCCAGGACGCAGTGGAAGGCGCAGGCGCGTGAAGCGTCCGGCCCCTGTGCCTGCAGCAGCCCCTCGACCTTGCCCATCGCCATGAACCAGTCGCGCCCGGCTTCGCCTTCGAACCATTGCCGCTCCGCCCAGTCGGCGGTGTAGACGCCGGGACGCCCGCCCAGCGCGTCCACGCTAAGGCCGCTGTCGTCGGCAAGCGCGGCCATGCCCGACGCCTCTGCCGAGGCGCGCGCCTTGATCAGGGCGTTCTCGGTGAAGGTCGTGCCGGTTTCCGCCGGTTCTGGCAGGCCGAGTGAACCGGCCGAGATGCATTTCACCCCATAGGGATCGAGCAGGGCCGATATCTCTTTCAGCTTCCCCGCATTATGCGTCGCAATGACGAGGGAACCGCTACCCAGCCTGCTCATGAACGTCGCATCCTTCCTTCAATGGTCCCCGGTCCGGACATCAAACCGGGGAATGCACCTGGTCAGCCGACAGCCTGATCCTGCGCCTTGAAAATGTCCGCACAGCCCATCTGGGCAAGACGAAGGAGACGCAGGAACGCTTCCTCGTCGTAAGGCGCACCTTCGGCCGTTGCCTGCGCTTCCGCAATCTTGCCACCTTCGATCAGGACGAAGTTGGCATCGGCGTCGGCATTGCTGTCCTCCGGATAGTCGAGATCGAGAACCGGCGTACCCTGATAGATTCCGCAGGAAACCGCCGCGACTTTCGCGGTAATCGGGTCCTCGGAAATCAGTTTCTGCTCCATGAGGCCGTTGACCGCGAGGCGCAGGGCGACCCATGCGCCGCTGATCGAGGCGGTACGCGTCCCGCCATCGGCCTGGATTACGTCGCAATCGAGGGTAATCTGCCGCTCGCCAAGCTTTTTCAGGTCGACCACAGCGCGAAGGGATCGCCCGATCAGGCGCTGGATTTCCTGCGTCCGACCGGACTGCTTCCCGCGGGCAGCTTCGCGGCTGCCGCGGGTATGCGTGGCGCGGGGAAGCATCGAATATTCGCCGGTGACCCAGCCTTCGCCCTTGCCGCGCAGCCACGGCGGGATGCGTTCTTCGACAGACGCCGTGCAGAGGACCTTCGTCTCACCGAAGGAGATCAGGCACGATCCCTCCGCGTGCTTGGTGTAGCCGGTCTCGATCGTGATAGCGCGCATTTCATCGGGCGCGCGGCCAGAAGGTCGCATGGGTGTCTCCGGAAGGGATGGCAATGTTTCGCGCCGCGATAGGCGCATGCAGCACCGGCTTGCAAGCTTGCGGACCGGACTTTGCGCGCTATCTCGGAAGGCGACATGGCTTCTCCACCGCTTCTCGAACTGACGGACCGCGCACGGCTGGTTTTCCAGCTCGTGGTCGAAGGGTATCTCGATAGCGGCCAACCCGTCGGGTCGAAGACATTGGCGCGGGAAGGGGGGCTCGACCTCTCGCCTGCCTCGATCCGGTCCGTGTTGGCGGAACTGGAGCAGGTCGGCCTGCTCGCGGCCCCTCACACCAGTGCGGGCCGGATGCCGACCGAGACGGGCCTGCGCATTTTTGTCGACGGCATGATGCAGGTTGCAGAACCGACGCGCGAGGAACGCCTGGCGATAGAGCAGCGACTGGAGGCGTCCGGTCCCATCGAGAAAGCGCTGGAGGCAACCAGCGCCATGCTGTCCGATATCAGCGGCGCAGCCGGAATGGTCCTGGTGCCGCGCCGCGACCCCCGCCTTTCGCAGGTTACGATCGTCCCGCTCGACAAGGGCCGTGCGCTCGCCGTGCTGGTCGGGGAGGACGGCCAGATCGAGAACCGCGTGATGGACGTCGGCAATACGCCGGCCAGCGTGCTGGAACAGGTCGGCAATTACATATCGTCGCACCTTGCGGGCCGGACGCTTCCCGAGGCGAGCGATGCAATCCGGCAGGAGCTCGCAAGTGGCCGCACGGCTCTCGACGAGGCGAGCCGCGACCTGGTCGAACGCGGGATCGCGGTCTGGAGCGAAGATGCCTCTCACCGACCCGTGCTCATCGTGCGTGGACAGGCCAACCTGCTGGATGAAGCCGCGATGGAGGACCTGGAAAGGGTGCGCTCCCTGCTCGACGATCTGGAAAGCAAGCACTCGGTCGCAGGGCTACTCGAGAGCGCACGGGACGCGGACGCGACGCGCATTTTCATCGGCAGCGAAAACCGCCTGTTCGCCCTGAGTGGCTCTTCCGTCATCGCCTCTCCGTATCGCGATCGCGAAGGGAAGGTCGTAGGCGTACTGGGCGTGATCGGGCCGACGCGGTTGAATTACGCACGGGTCGTGCCCATGGTGGATTTCACAGCCCGATCGCTGGGCAAACTCATCGGATAAACGGATACATACTCACCCATGATGGATGATACGAACAAGACGGACGAACCCAAGGTCGACGCCGAGATCGAGAAAGAGATGGAAGGTGTGCCGGAGCATCTTCGGGACGATGGCGCAGACGAACCTGAAAACGCATCCGATGGCGAAGAAGGCGAGAGCCTGAGCGACGCGATCGAGGCGCTTCGCAATGAGCTGGCTGAGGCGAAGCAGGAAGTTCTCTACGCGCGCGCCGACACGCAGAATGTCCGCCGCCGGATGGAAAAGGATGTCACCGATGCGCGGACCTATGCCGCGACCGGTTTTGCACGCGACATCCTGTCCGTTGCCGACAATCTCGCCCGCGCCGTCGATTCCATCCCCGAAGCGCTGCGTGAAGATGACAAGTTCAAGGGGCTGGTGGCCGGGATCGAGGCAACGCGCCGCGAACTGGACAAGGTCCTGGGCCAGCACGGCGTAACCCGCGTCGCTGCAACGGGGCTGCCGCTCGACCCCAATGTCCACCAGGCGATGATGGAAGTCCCCACGGCGGATGCAGAGCCGGGCACGATCGTGCAGGAAATGCAGTCCGGTTACATGATCAAGGATCGGCTGCTCAGGCCCGCGATGGTCGGTGTCGCGAAAAAGCCGGACTGAGCCAATCTTCCTGCGGAACCGATGCGACCTGCGCTAGTCTAGCTAGTGGTGGGTTCGCAGAGGAGATATTTATGAACAAGAAGATGATGCTCGCGCCGATTGCCATGGTCAGCGCCCTTTCACTGAGCGCTTGCGCCGAGAACTATGCAGCCGAAGGCGGCCTTGCGGGCGCCGCTGCAGGTGCGGGGATCGCTGCCATCACGGGCGGCGATATCGCGACCTATGCGCTTGCAGGCGCTGCCGCTGGCGGACTTGCCGGCTATTTCGTCGACAAGAACGACCGGTGCGACGGTTACAACAACGACCGCTACCTGGACGACGATTGCTTCGGCACGCGGGGCTATCCCGCCGATCCGCGCTACTGACGGTCAGGTCTTGTTGATGCCGGGGAAGCGGACGAGGAGGTCGTAGGCCTTCGCGTCGGCAACCCCGGCAAGCTTTATCCCGCGCCTCAGCAAGAAAGCGTGTTTGACGATTTCGGCCTGCTGCTCGATCCCGTACTGCTCCAGCGAGCGACCCGGTTTCAGGGCGTAATCGTATCGGCACCATGGATGCCGGTGCAGGGGCAGATACCAATCGCCTTTCGACTGGGTCTGCCAGACATGGGTCATTTCGTGGATGAATAGTCCCTGCCGCTGCCACGGTGCGGCGGCGAAGTCCTCGCAATAGCTTTCGCCCCTGGGGTGAAAATGAAGATGCCCGCGCGGGGCCATCGTCACGTTCCGCGGCTGAAAGAAAGCCCATTTGCGGCGGCGAATGGTGACTTTGCGGTAATCGATCGCATTGCCGAAAATCGACCGGGCAAGGGCGGTTTCCCCGTCGGTCAGGCGCCGTTCGCCGCCGACAGGACAAAAATCCGCCGCCGCATGGTCGGCATCGGTTTCCAGGTCGGGGCCGTGCACCCTAGCGGTCTGCTCCGGCAGCGACGACTTCCGCCTCGAAAGAGGTCTTGTCCCCGCCCACCACGGTCAGCGTCACTTCGAGCGATTGCCCCTCGGCGACATCGTCCTCCAGGCCGAACACCATGATGTGCCGGCCGCCCGGCTCGAACGATACCTCGTCACCGTCATTCAGCAAGAGGGGGCCCATTTCGCCCATCACCATCCCGCCGTTCCATTCCGACGTCTCGTGCAGTTCCGCGTTTTCCGACTTCTCGACCGATACCGCGCGCAGGGTGGTGGAGCGTTCGCCGGAATAGCTCACGTCCATGTAGATCGCGGCCGGGTTGCCGCTCACCGGCGGGAGCACCAGGCGGGCATTCTCGACCGTCAGGCCGGGTACGGCCTCGACATCGCCTGCCGGTGCCTCTGCCGTTTCCCCGCAGCCCGATACAGCCGTACCTGCCACACCAAGCGCCAGCGCCAATGCCCATTTTTTCACTGAAATTTCTCCGTCAAACCGTCTTGAAGCGGGCCTAGCCCGCTACCTCCCTTGTGCCAAGGAAAAGCCCACCTATATCGCTCCCATAATCGAGCCGTAACGGGGCCCTGCCACTGACGGGGGGCCTTAAACGCGGTGTCCAACATACTGAAATGAATGGGGTATCAATGAGTAAAGTGATCGGTATCGACCTTGGCACCACCAATAGCTGCGTGGCTGTCATGGATGGCGGAAAACCCAAGGTGGTCGAGAACTCGGAAGGCGCGCGCACGACGCCCTCGATCGTCGCCTTCACCAAGGATAACGAGCGCCTGATCGGCCAGCCTGCCAAGCGCCAGGCCGTTACCAATCCGGACAACACGCTGTTCGCCATCAAGCGCCTGATCGGTCGCCGGTTCGATGATCCGCTGACCAAGAAGGACATGGACATGGTCCCGTACGACATCGTCAACGGCAAGGGTGGCGACGCCTGGGTCGAGGCCGGTGGCACGGAATACTCCCCCAGCCAGATTTCCGCCTTCATCCTGCAGAAGATGAAGGAAACCGCCGAGAGCTATCTGGGCGAAGACGTGAAGCAGGCCGTCATCACGGTGCCCGCCTACTTCAACGATGCACAGCGTCAGGCGACCAAGGATGCCGGCCAGATCGCCGGTCTCGAAGTCCTGCGTATCATCAACGAACCGACCGCAGCCGCGCTCGCGTATGGCATGGACAAGGAAGACGGCAAGACCATCGCCGTCTACGACCTTGGTGGCGGCACGTTCGACGTCTCGGTTCTTGAAATCGGTGACGGCGTGTTCGAGGTGAAGTCGACCAATGGCGACACCTTCCTCGGGGGCGAGGACTTCGACAACGCGATCGTCGAATATCTCGCGGATGAGTTCAAGAAGAAGGAAGGCATCGACCTTCGTTCGGACAAGCTCGCGCTACAGCGCCTGAAGGAATCCGCCGAGAAGGCGAAGATCGAATTGTCCAGCGCGCAGCAGACGGAAGTGAACCAGCCCTTCATCACGGCGCGCATGGAAGACGGCAACACGACGCCGCTCCACCTCGTCGAGACGATTACCCGTTCCAAGCTGGAGCAACTGGTGGGCGACCTCATCAAGCGCACGCTCGAGCCGAGCAAGAAAGCTCTGGCAGATGCCGGCCTGAAGGCGAGCGAGATCGACGAAGTCATCCTCGTCGGCGGCATGACCCGCATGCCCAAGGTGCGTGAAGTGGTCGAGGAGTTCTTCGGCAAGAAACCGCACACCGGCGTCAATCCGGACGAGGTCGTTGCCATGGGCGCAGCGATCCAGGCCGGCGTCCTGCAAGGCGACGTCAAGGACGTGCTGCTGCTCGACGTCACCCCGCTGTCGCTGGGCATCGAGACGCTTGGCGGCGTCTTCACCCGCATGATCGACCGCAACACGACGATCCCGACCAAGAAATCGCAGACCTATTCGACTGCCGAAGACAACCAGCAGGCCGTGACGATCCGCGTTTTCCAGGGTGAACGTGAAATGGCAGCCGATAACAAGCTGCTGGGCAATTTCGACCTTGTCGGCATTCCGCCGGCCCCGCGCGGCGTGCCGCAGATCGAAGTCACATTCGACATCGATGCGAACGGGATCGTCAACGTGTCCGCCAAGGACAAGGGCACCGGCAAGGAACAGACGATCAAGATCCAGGCGTCGGGCGGCCTCAACGAGGCCGACATCGACCAGATGGTTCAGGATGCCGAGAAGTTTGCCGAAGAGGACAAGAAGCGGCGTGAAAGCGCGGAAGCGCGCAACCAGGCCGACAGCCTTGTCCACGCGACGGAAAAACAGATCGAGGAACACGGCGACAAGATCGACGCCGGCCTGAAGTCCGATGTCGAGGCAAAGATTGCCGAGGTGAAGACTGCCCTGGAAGGCGACGATGCCGATGCAATCTCTGCAAAGTCGCAGGAACTGACCGAAGTCGCCATGAAGATGGGCCAGCAGATCTACGAGCAAGAGCAGGCCAGTGCGTCTGCCGATGCCCCTGCGGGCGGCGAGGCTGCCGATGGCGGCAAGGCCGATGAAGACGTCGTCGATGCGGAGTTCTCCGAAGTCGACGAAGACGCAAAGAGCTAAGGCTCGAATGCGAACCCTGGCCGCCGCCGATGCCACCGTGCATCGGCGGCGGCTGACGTTTCGAAAACAGGCCGATCCGGACGGGGATATTCTTTGGCAACCGAAACCGATCTCTACAAACTGCTTGGTGTCGACCGAGGAGCCGATGCCGCTACGCTGAAAAGCGCCTATCGCAAGCTGGCGATGAAGCATCATCCGGACCGCAATCCGGGCGATCCCGAAGCAGAGGCGCAGTTCAAGGCTGTCGGTGCCGCCTATGAAGTCCTGAAGGACCCGCAGAAGCGCGCGGCCTACGACCAGTACGGCCACGCCGCCTTCCAGCAGGGCGGAATGGGCGGCGGGGGCCATGCCGATTTCGGCGATATCGGGGACATCTTCGAGACCATTTTCGGCGGAGGCTTCGGTGGTGGACGCCGGCGGCAGGCGCGCGGTGCGGACCTTCGCTACGACATGCAGGTCAGCATGGAAGATGCGTTCGACGGAAAGAAGACCCAGATCGAGATCGAGGTTTCGCAACAATGCGACATCTGCAACGGCTCCGGCGCGGAACCAGGTACTGGGACGCGTGGATGCAATCTGTGCAATGGCTACGGCAAGGTCCGCGCAAACCAAGGCTTCTTCGTCGTCGAGCGGCCCTGTCCCAATTGCCA
Source organism: Erythrobacteraceae bacterium WH01K (assembly GCA_027941995.1). Taxonomy (NCBI): domain Bacteria; kingdom Pseudomonadati; phylum Pseudomonadota; class Alphaproteobacteria; order Sphingomonadales; family Erythrobacteraceae; species Erythrobacteraceae bacterium WH01K. Next base: position 1,825,449 of record CP115966.1, read on the forward strand.
TGGACGCGGTGAAGTTCTCGAAGATCCGTGCAGCACCTGCCGAGGCGAAGGGCGGGTCGACAAGCCGCAAGCGCTCGATGTCGAAATTCCCCCGGGCGTCGATACAGGCACGAGGATCCGCCTGTCGGGCAAGGGCGAAGCGGGTCCGCGCGGCGCGCCTCCCGGCGACCTGTATATCTTCATCCACGTCGCCCAGCACGATTTCTTCGAGCGCGAAGGCACGACTTTGCTGACCCGCGTTCCGATCAGTTTCACTACCGCGGCGCTCGGCGGATCGGTCGACATTCCCGATCTCGAGGGCTCGACGAACACGATCGACATTCCCGCCGGGATTCAATCGGGCCGTCAGCTGCGCAAGCGGGGGGCGGGCATGCCGGTCCTCCAAGGCAGGGGGCGCGGCGATCTCGTCGTCGAAATCCAGGTCGAGACTCCGACGAAGCTGAGCAAGGCGCAGAAGGAACTGCTGAAGGAATTTCGCGAAACGGAAACAGGCGCGGAATGTCCGGCAGCGCAGGGCTTCTTCGACAAGCTGAAAGGTGCGCTCGGTGCATAAGGCGCGGGCAATCAAGCGGGGTTACGGATTCTTTGCCCTGCCGCGCTATTTCCGTATCATCTCCTGATCTATCGTGATTGGCAGGGAAGCGCTGCAGCGAAAGGAAAGCCTCGAACATGACCGTGTTGCCGTCCCTCACGATCATCGACGACTTTCTTGCCGATCCACACGCAGTCCGGCGCGCCGCCCTAGCGCTCGATTACGACAGTGAGGCCAATCGCAGCAACTTTCCCGGCCGCAATTCGGCCACCGCACTGCCGACCAAAACGCTGGAAGAAGCGGTGTCGCGCCAGATCGGGGTTCAGGTGACGGGCACCCCCGACACCAGTCATGGCCGGTGCAGAATCACGCTGAAAACGGACAAGGGGAAAAGCGGCGTCCACTGCGACCCCGCATTCTATTCCGGCATCCTGTATCTCTCGCGCCCCGAAGACTGCGACCGGCCCGGCGCAGGGGGAACGGATTTCTTCCGCCACAAGCGTACCGGTATCGACCGTGTGCCGCCGACGCTGGAAGATGCGCGCGCAAAGGGTTTTCGCGACATAAACGCCGTGTTCGAAGAGGTGGTGAACAGGGACACGAACCACCCCGCCAAATGGCAGCGCACGATGCGCGTACCGATCCGGTTCAACCGTCTGATCCTGTTCTCGCCATGGCTGTTCCACACCGCCGCACCCGGATTCGGCACCGACCTGGAAAGCGGCCGTCTCGCCATGCTTCTCTTCTTCGACAGGGCCGGACCACTGCCTGTCTGACCCATCAGGGCAGACGTTCGCGGATTTCCGTTTCGATGGCGTCGATCAGTGAAGGATCGGCGGTCAGCCTGCCGCGTTCTTCATCGAGGATCGCCAAAAAGAGCTCACGCTTGTAAGCGCTGCATACGCTGTCCAGTATCGGATTCTCGAGCGTTGAGCACACGAGGTCGACCATCCGTTCCGCGCCGTGCAGTCGCCCCCAGAGATAATCGTTCTCTCGGTAGGCCCGGCTGAAGAACGCGCCGAAATTATAGAACTCCGTACCGCGCAGGGTGGCGGCTGTTCCGCCCTCCCTGATCGACCGGGCATCCTCCGGGCTGATCCTGTCGACCTTCACCGGGTCGAATTCGGTCAAGCCGTCGGCGCCCAGCAGCGGCAGTGTGGCGATGTCGTAATAGGGAAAGCCGAGATAGGTCAGCAGCATCTTGCGCCGCAGGTTCTCCGGCATCTGCGTGAGCGCGACCGAGAGCATTTCCTCTGCCCTCAGGTCCAGTTCGGGAAGCAAATGTCGTTCTGCCAGCAGGTCGAGCACGGGTCCGGGCGCCTCCATCACGTTGGCGGCGGCAAGGGAGAAATCGTCGCCCAGATGGGCTGTCGCCTCGCGGTCGAAATACAGCGACAAGATGTCGTAGATTGCCGAGCGGGCGTCATCCGTTGCCGCATCGTCGATGTCTGGATCGGCATCCCATTCGCGGGACGCGCGACGCGCCAGCAATCGCAGGCGCCGGATACGAAAGCCGAGGTCGTGGGTCCGGAAGAACGCGATGGCGGCATCGTTCGCACCGCCGCTGTCGCTGCCCAGCGATGTCAGGCCCCGCCGCTCCAGCTCGCGCCTGAGCGACGCGACCAGAGGCTGCGTATCGGGAATAGCGAGCGAAGGAGCGCTGGACAGGGCCAGGGACGCGAGCCGCTCCAGAATGCCGTTGAACTTGGTCTGGGCGTAGGGGTGGTAGGCGAACCCGGCATTTTCCGCTGCCGCCTGCTGAGCCCGGTTACGCCAGTTTTTCAGGCGGCGCGGGGTAGGGCGGTTCAGGAACAGTGTTCGGCCGAACAGCTTGTCGACCGCATCCTCCACCGCAGGGCGCATGCCGGACACGATATCGCGGCGCCGCGAAGCTTCGCGCGATTGCTTTTCCAGCGCTTCCAGATTGTCGCGGATCGGCTGTTCGCGCGGGATGGTGGACAGGGAGCCGAAGATGGCGGAGAAAAAGCCGACCGGCCCGGCGTCCCCTTTAGCCGCGGCCTCTTCACCGGAGTTGTCACTGCCGAACCGTTCGGGGCGGGGATCGATATAGACGAAGCGGCGATCGACTTCGCGGTGGGCGGGGCGGCCTCGCAAAGCCTCGATCGCGCCGGCGAATGGGGCATTCACCAGAACCGCGCCGTCGATCAGATTGACCGCATCGGCCGTGCCGCGATCTGAATGCACCGGCATGATCCGCTGGAGAAAGGCGTCGCGGCCTTGCCACTCATCACCGGTCTCGCTTGCCAGCCTGTCGATCTCGCCCACCTGCAGGGGAGGGAATGCGCCCGGAAAACTGGAGGTCGCGCGCGCCGCGAAGGTCAGCTCGTAATGATCCGCCAGCGACTTTCCCGCCTCCAGCGGCACGCGCGCGGTGAACGAGACCGGCATGCGGTGCTCGCTTTCCATGACGACGGGCGGACTGTTCAATCGCAGCATCTCGAGATGACCGCCGAAATCCGTGGCGGTCACGAACAAATCGATGGGATGGGCCGGCGGCAGCAGGGGAGGTCCGGCCTGACTGCCCGCCACGGCCTGCAGCGCATCGTGCAGCAGGCGGGACATGCCGAGACCCGAGAACGGGGGCTGGAACCAGCGTCCACGGATCAGGCGGGATACCTTCGTGCGCACCTCTTCCCGCGTTTCCGGCGCGACGCTCTCGCTGACGGCATTTCCGGGGCGGCGAAGCAGATATTCCGCCAGGGGCTGGGCCCACAATTTGGCATACCGCCAGACGGGGCGCGCGTCCTTGTCCGTCAGGCGGTCGATATCCGCATTGTCCAGCCACAGTTCGGTGAGCGGCTCCAGCGACCGTCCCGAATGGATTGCCTCCGCCAGGAAAACCGCATTGATGCCGCCGGCGCTTGCCCCGGTGAGGATGTCGGGCAGAACGCGCAAGGACAGTCCCGCTTCGTCTCGTAAATGGGTAAGCAGGCGGACATAGACGTCTTCCGAACCGCCCGTGACCCGGTCATCGTCATGGAAGGCGCGGCTGGCCCGTGCGAGCTTCCAGATCTCTTTGGTGACACCGTGCATGTATACGGCGAGGCTGACGCCGCCGTAACAGACCAGGGCAATCCGGAGTTCTTTCTGCCGCATGCCCGCCTTGTGCAGTGGATAGGCCGCGAAGGCAATTGCGTTCCCCCAATGTTCTGTTTACGGCCCGGTACATGGCGAAGCCGAAGAAACGATACATCTGCCAGGCCTGCGGGTCGGTCTCCCCTCGCTGGCAGGGGCAGTGTCCCGATTGCGCGGAATGGAACACGCTGGTGGAGGACGCGCCTGCGACGGTGTTCTCGCAAAAGCACGATCTGTCGAGCGGCGGCCGGGCCGTGTCGTTCGTTCCCCTGGACAAACCCGGAGAGATGCCCGTCCGCCAGCCCACCGGCCTTGCGGAGTTCGATCGCGCGCTGGGCGGCGGACTGGTGCCGGGCAGTGCAATCCTGATGGGCGGCGATCCCGGGATAGGGAAATCGACGCTACTGCTGCAAACAGCAGCCGCCGTTGCGAAGGATGGCGGGCACGCGGTGTATGTCAGCGGCGAGGAAGCGGCGGGCCAGGTCCGGCTGCGTGCGGCACGGCTCGGTCTTGCGGACGCTCCCGTCAGCCTCGCAGCGGCGACGTCGGTGCGCGATATACTGACAACGCTTGGCAGGATGGACGCGCCCAAGCTGCTGGTGATCGATTCCATCCAGACGATGCATTCGGACACCATCGAAGGCGCGCCGGGCACGGTCAGCCAGGTCCGGGGCTGTGCCTTCGAACTGATCCGCTACGCCAAGGAGAACGGCGTCGCCTTGGTGTTGGTGGGCCATGTGACGAAGGATGGCACGATTGCCGGCCCCCGCGTGCTGGAACACATGGTGGACGTCGTCATGAGCTTCGAGGGTGAACGCAGCCACCAATACCGGATCCTGCGCGCGCTCAAGAACCGGTTCGGTGCGGTGGATGAAATCGGCGTGTTCGCCATGGCGGGAGCGGGGCTGGAAGAAGTCGCGAACCCCTCCATGCTGTTCCTCTCGGGCCGGGACGAGCCTCTGGCAGGCAGTTCGGTCTTCCCCGCGCTGGAGGGAACGCGTCCGGTGCTGGTCGAGGTCCAGGCACTCATCGTCAGGCTGCAATCGGGGGCTACGCCCCGGCGTGCGGTCGTGGGCTGGGACAGCGGCCGCCTCGCGATGCTGCTCGCTGTGCTGGAATCGCGCTGCGGCCTGAATTTCAGTTCCGCGGAAGTCTATCTCAACATCGCCGGCGGCTACCGTCTGTCCGATCCTGCCGCCGATCTGGCGATTGCCGCCGCCCTGATCAGCGCCTTGGCCGACAAGGCCCTGCCGAACCGCTCGACCTTTTTCGGCGAAGTGTCGCTGGGCGGGGAAATCAGGCCCGTATCCCATGCCAGCCTCAGGATGCGGGAATCGGCGAAACTGGGTTTCGACGTCGCATTCGGTCCGCACGGTATCGACGATGTACCGGATGGCCTGCGTTATGACGGTCTCCGGCAGCTCTCCAATCTCGTTGACCGCATCATGGGCAGCCAATAATAGCCCGTTTGAATGACGGGTTTCGATATCATCGTGATCGTGATTGTCGGCGTTGCGGCAA